>CBRAFL010000056.1:0-19820 GCA_967755055.1 uncultured bacterium | reverse complement strand
ATAAAGATTCCCCCATTGGGAAAATCCCATTAGCGGTTCCCTTCTCGCTTCGGGTTTTTATTTCGCAAACACACCCTGATCTAACGTGCGGCTGGCGGGGCGCGGAAGAGCAGTGGGGTGAAGTGGATCAGGTTGTCGCGCCAGACGGGCCAGTTGTGGATACCGGGAGTTTCGATCGCGGTGGGATTGACTCCTTTGGTTTTTAGCCAGACGACAAATTTGCGGTTCGCAGCAATGAGATCGTCGCCCGTGCCGCAAGCGATCCAGAGGAGGCTGAGGTGAGCTGACGATTGAGAGCTCACGTTGGGGCACACAGAATCGAAATCCTTGTAGATGACCGCGGAGCTGAAACCGCCGATCCACGAGAAGAGTTCCTGGTGGTTGAGGCCGATCACGAGACTTTCGCCGCCGCCCATGGAGAGTCCGCTGATCGCGCGGCCTTCGCGTTTCGCGGAGGCGCGGTAAGTTTTTTCAACTTGGGGAATAATTTCTTTCCGCAAGGCGTCGCTGAAGAGGTCGAGGTTGTGGTGGACTTTAGCTTCGTCGTTCCACACGCCAAATCCTTGGGTGGCGAAATCGTAGTCACCGTAGCCCAAGGGCATCACGACGATCATCGGCACCACGCGGCCCTGCGCGATGAGGTTGTCCAGAATCAGGTTGACCTGGCCACCGTCGATCCAGGCGTTGGCGAGAGAACTCCAGCCATGGAGCAGGTAGAGAACGGGATAGAGTGTCGACTGGCTGGCGTCGTATCCGGGCGGGGTGTACACGAAATAATCTTCGCCGCGATCGGGCAGATTTTTTAGGATCGCGGTGGTGTAGACGTGGTGGTGCACGGTGCCGTGAGGAACATCCGTGACGTCCCAAAGTTGGGGCGTGGCGCCGGGGACGCGGACCTCGTTGTTTCGAAATGCGAGGTTCACTTCGACGGCCGAATTGAGCGGATCCATCAGGGCAACTCCGTCCACCGCGAGTCCGTAGCTGTGCGTGAATGGCTCGAGCGGAGGAGTGGTGTAGACCCACACGCCATCATCGCCTTTCTTTAGCGGAATTTCATGGTGGTCGTAATCGAGCGAAAGGGTGACGGTTCGCGCGGTGGGACCATAGTAGCGGAAGGTGACGCTGTGGTCTGGGTTAACCTCGTGGGAATTAAGGGCCGGCGTTTGTTCGGCCACGAGGCGCCAGGTGAAGAGCGCTGCGTAGATGAGGGATAACTTCAGGACCGAGGGAGTTTTCATGGGATAGAGAGCAGAGTTGGAAAACGAGGGTGCGTGATTTGTGCCGAATGAGCTCAACTGCTTGTGAGTTTGTCATGATGAGTCAGAAAAATGAAACTGATTTTATTCAGCGCTCGAACTTCACGTTTCCACTCTCGGCTATTTTTCTGACCCCATTTTTCTGACGTGTCGTTTCGTTGTCTATTGCGAAGGAGGCTTGCCGACTGCGGCAATCCACGGAGAGCTCTAGATGGATCACCACGTCGCTTCGCTCCTGCTAATGACAGCACCTTGTTCAGGTGGTTGAGCGCTGGAAGAACAGGAATTGTAGTAGGGCAAGGTCTCCGACCTGCCCAGGGCGGGTCGGAGACCTCGCCCTACAATTGTCGATTCGCCACTATCCAAGCGCTGCGTTTGGTTTGCCCTCTCGTGACGACCAACGGAAAAGCACATTTCTTTTTTAAGGCGCCGGTGCGTGGAAGTTCTGAATCATCAGATTGCATTTAAGTCTTTCATCGGTCACGGCTGAATCTGGCTTTCAGCTGTCGATGAATTTCCCCCATTCTTTGCGCAGGCTTCAGCGTGCGGCGTGGATAACGGCTTTTCTGCTGGTGGTGTGCATGGCGAACGCGTCTGTCGTGCCACCCGTCACGTTTAGTTTTGTGCCGAGCTCGTCGGCGGGCGATCCGTGGGCGCGGGAAATTTGGGCGGAGATCGGAACGCCTTCCGGCAAGAGTCTGCGCGTGCCGGCGTACTATGCAGGAGGGAAAAAGTTTTCCGTTCGCGTCCGCGCGGAGGAAGTGGGCGAGTATCGGTTGCGCGGTGTTACCGAGCAAACGGCGCGCGAAACAATATCGCTTCCGATCGAGTCGAGCGAAGGCGGCGGTGGGCAGAGAGTGGACGTCGTGGCGAGTCGGCCGATGGTGAAAATTTCGGGTGACTCTCCAGCTCGATTCGTTTTCTCCGACGGTGCGCGTTACTTTCCGACGGGGACAAATCTTGCGTGGGCGACGGAGGCAAATCGAGTCGGTTGGTACCGGAACGCGTTCGAGGAATTTTCTGCGGCCGGATTGAATTGGGCGCGAGTTTGGATGGCAAATTGGGGAGGACTTAATCTCGATTGGCTGCCGGAGGACATGGAAGGATCACTGCGACCCGGGCAGCTCGACGAGAGGGTTGCGGAGAATTGGGACGCGATCGTGGCGAACGCGGAAGATCGAGGCGTTTATCTGCAGATCGTTTTGCAGCATCACGGTCAGTTCAGCACGAAGGTGAATCCGAACTGGGACCAAAATCCCTGGAACGCGGCGAACGCGGGAGGGTTTCTTCACTCGCCGACTGAATTTTTTAAATCGGCCGAGGCGGCGCGGCTGACGCGGCAGAAGTATCGCTATATTGTGGCGCGCTGGGGCTACTCCGCCGCCGTGCTGGCGTGGGAACTTTTCAACGAGGTGCACTGGGTGGACGCGCTGCGGATCGATCACGATGAAACGGCGGTTGCTCGCTGGCACGATGAGATGGCCGCGTATATCCGTTCCGTTGATATGTACCGGCATCTCGTCACGACGAGTACCGAGGACGTGAAGAGTCCGATCTATCGCTCGATGGATTATCTTCAGCCGCACCTTTACGCGACCAACATGTTGGCGGCGGTCAGGAGATTTGATCTGGCACCAGCGGAAGTGAAGCGGCCGATTTTTTACGGGGAGATTGGGAACGACAACATGCGGTTATCGGCTGAGCAAAAGGCGTCGGGCGTTGACCAGGTGCCGATCGCGTGGGCGAGCTTGATGGGCGAGGGCCATTATGCCGGGCAAATTTGGGAGGGAGACAAAGTTCTCGCGCAAGGCCGGATCGGCGAGCTGGCGGCGTTGAGTCGTTTTATCGCAGCAACGGGAATAGCGGAAAGAGAGCACCTCGAGGCGTTCTCCGCGGTGGTCACTGAAGCGCCGCGCGTTCCTCTTGTGATCGAGCCTGGGGAAAACTGGCATCGCCGACCTGTGGCGAAAATTGTCGTTCTCGCGGACGGCCGGCAAAATTTGGACTACGGGATAATTCCACGGTTTCTGGTCGGAGCGCCCGCGAGCGTTAAAGAAGGTTTTCCGAATCGCACGACTCTGTTGATTGATCTGCCGACGCCGTCGAACGCGCGGCTGCGCCTGGTCAGTTCAGGATCCAAAGGCGCGGAGGCGTTAGTGTCGGTGGATGGCAAACGCGTCGCGGAGTATCGCTGGCCCGCGTTGGCGAAGGAAGCCGCGGAAAAACCTGCTTCTCGAGTGACGGAGCTCACGTTCAGGATGAAACCGGGCACGCGGGAACTGGTGATCCAGAATCGCGGAAGGAAAGACCCATTTGAATTTGAGTCGTTGGACTTAGGCGTCGAGACGTCGGTGCTGACGACGGTCGGGCGGCTAGGAAGCAATTTTGTGGCGCTTTGGGTGTTTCATCGAGCAGGCGTTTTCGCGCTCGATCCGCCCATGGCAGTCTCCGGCACGATCCAAATCCCGGACGTTCCTGCCGGAAAGTGGCAGGTGACGTGGTGGGATACATTAAGGGGTAAACCCGCGGCCACCGTTATGATCGATCACGCTGGCGGCGTTTTGCAGCTTAGGACGCCGCCGATCGCGCGGCATGCGGCGGTGGTGCTTTCGCGGTGAGGCGATGCGAGGGAAGAGCGGATTCCCGGAATGCTCCGATTGAGGTGTTGACAGCCGGAAGATTCTCCGGCGAATTCTGCTCCCTTTCTCTCGAACTCTGGCGGCGAAATCCGCTGTCAACCGCATCCTTTTAATCCACCCGTCCCATGGCCAACAGCGAAATCCTCCTTGTCAAACCCGTTGAAAATCTCGGCGGCGAAGGCGATCAAGTCAAAGTCCGCGCTGGCTACGCGCGCAACTACCTCCTCCCTCGCGGAATCGCGGTGCCATTGACCGGCGCCAACCGCAAGCAGGTGGAAGCGTTGAAGAAGCGTCGCGCTGAGCGTGAGACGCACGAGCTCAATGGTGCGCAGGAACTCGGCAAGAAGCTCGAGAAGACGAGCCTCGCGTTTGCCGTGAAGACGGGCGAGGGCGGCCGGATGTTCGGCGCCATCACCGCGACCGATATTCACGACAAACTCGTCGCTGCCGGCTTCACGATCGAGAAGCGCCGCGTGCTCTTGCACACCCCGGTGAAGACACTCGGGAAGCACACCGTGAAGATCAAACTGCACGCGGATGTGTCGGTTGAATTGAATTTTGATGTGGTCTCCGAGAATCCAATCGAGCCCACGGTGACCGAGGAGAAGAAGTAATCTCCGGTTCGCTTTTTAGTCGAAGGCCGCGTCGCTCTGACGCGGCCTTCGTGCTTTGGGAGCAACTTGTTTAAAACCCGCTGTTGCCGCCGCCCCGTTCGACGCCCTGACTCGTCTGTTGCGCATGGCTAACGAAGCACCGATTCCTTTCCGCCGTACCGAAGGATCTCCGCCAGGGGGAGCCATCGGGCGGTCGATGCCCCACAGTATTGAGGCAGAAGAGTACTTGTTGTCGTGTTGTTTGCTGGATGGCGCGGACGTCGTTTCGCGCTGTCTGGAAGCACGGATACGCCCGGAGTCTTTCTATCTCGCGGCGCACGGAATTATTTTTGAGCGGTTATTGGATCTCTATAACCGGCAGAAACCGATGGACGTGTCGGTGCTCGCCGAAGAATTAAAAACCGCACGGCAGCTGGATGAGGTGGGTGGCTATGCTTTCCTGACCCAGGTGAGCAGTCGTATTCCGACGACGGCGCAGGCGAGTTACTTTATTGAGAAGGTCCGCGAGCTGAATTTGCTGCGTGAGATTATCAAAGCGGGCACGGGCGCGGTGGAGGAGTGCTATAATTTTAGCGGCGGAATCGACGAATTCGTCGATCAGGTGGAAGCGCGGCTCTTCACGGTGACGCAGAATCGCGTCAGCGAAAGCGCGAAGCCGATGCGTGAGCCGACGCGTGAGGCCATGAACGTCATCACGAAGATGATGATGAAAAAGGGGGAGATGACGGGAATCACCTCCGGTTTCAAAGACCTCGATGCGTTGACGTGGGGATTTCAGCGGCAGGAAATGATCATTCTCGCGGCGCGGCCCTCGATGGGAAAGACGTCGCTGGCGCTGAATTTTGCGGAAGGAGCGGCGCTGCCGAAACGCGGACCGGGCGTGGCGGTGTTGGTGTTCTCGCTGGAAATGAGCGCGTCACAGCTCGCCCTGCGTATGTTGTGCTCTCGGGCTCGGGTTAACATGAAGCTGCTCCGTGATGGGTTGCTGTCGAAAAACGGCGATGAGCAGACGAGGCTCGTGAACACTGCTGATGAGTTTTCGAAAGCACCGATTTTCATCGATGACTCCAGTGCGCTTTCGATCATGCAGCTCCGGGCGAAGGCGCGCCGGATTCACGCGCGGACACCGTTGGGCTTCATCATCGTTGACTACTTGCAGTTGTTGAGCCCGACCGACGCTAAAGTGCCCCGCGAGCAACAAGTGGCGGAGGCTTCCCGCGGATTAAAGTCACTCGCGAAGGAACTCAACGTGCCGGTGCTTGTATTATCCCAACTCAACCGCGCCTCTGAAAAAGAAAACCGCACTCCAAGACTGGCTGATTTGCGCGAATCTGGATCGATCGAGCAAGACGCCGACGTAGTTCTCATGCTCGCCCGACCCAAAGATGCCGACGAAAAATTCCAAGTCGCTGCCGACTCTGCCGAGTTAATCGTTGCCAAGCAACGAAACGGCCCGGTAGGAGAATTGAAGCTTACGTTCCTACGAGATATCACCCGCTTTGAAAACTTCACTCAGTAACCCGCTTTGCCGGGTCACAGGTTCTTTTATTGTCCTTTGCTTCTGGCTGGCCGTGAGCGGAGTGCCGGCCTCAGGGCAAATGCCCAAGACGGGAGCGACCTCGAACGAAACGCCCGTCTATCAAGTCGGGACAGTGACGGTAAAATTTATCGGCACGCCGATCGTTAACGAGCAGGTGGTGCGCGCGAACATGCAGGTGCGTGAAGGTGGAGACCTCGATGATGCGATGTTGGATCGCGATATCCGCTCGCTCTACAAAACGGGTTTATTCGAGTTCATTGAGATTAAACGCGAAGCGGTCACCGACAAGATCTTCAATCTCGTCGTTGAGGTGACCCCGAAGTTTCGGGTGCTCGCGATTCGTTACGAGGGCAACAAGAAGGTAAAATCCCACCGCCTCGAAAAAGAAATCAAGACCCGTCCGAATGTCTCGCTCGATGAGCGGCAGGTGAAAGAAGACGCGGAAAAGATTCGCGAGTACTACCAAAAGGCCGGCTACAACCAAGTCTCCGTCAATTACGCGATCGAGCGCGATCGGGCCACGAGTTTCGGCACGGTTATTTTCAAGATCAAGGAAGGTGAGAAAGTCCGGATCGCCGATGTGCGTTTTGTTGGCAACGAGCACATCAAGAGCAAGCGCCTGAAAAAGGAAATGGAGACGAAGAAGTGGTGGATGTTCTCCTGGCTGCTCGGCACTGGCCGCCTAAAGGACGATCAGTTCGACGACGATTTGGATAAACTGCGCGATTACTATCGCGAGCAGGGTTACCTCGATATCGAAATCGCACCCGAGAAAATCGCTTTCGATTACCCGAAGCCTGACCGCCTGATCATCACGATCGGAGTCAACGAAGGCCGGCGTTACCGGATCGGCGATATTACTTTCACGGGCAACAAACTGCACCCCACGTCGATTTTACGGCGGGTGATTCGGCAGCGCAGCGGGGCGATCTTCACACCGTCGAAACTCGACAAGGATGTGGAGCGGCTCGAGGACTTTTACGGTCACGACGGCTATCTCGAAACGCGCGCGCACCTCATTCGTAAACCGAACGTCGCCACGGGAAACATCGATATCGAATACCAGATTACAGAGAGCGAAAAGTTCAACGTCGAGTCGCTGGCGATCGAAGGAAATACGAAGACCAAGAGCATCGTGATCGTGCGCGAATTGGTGCTGGGGCCTGGTGACGTGTTCGACACCGTGCGCATGAAAATCAGCAAACTGCGCCTTGAGAACACACGCTTCTTTGAAGACGTGAGCGTGACTCCGCAGGAAACGAACATCCCCGGTCGTCGTAATCTGCGCATCGCTGTGAAGGAAGGTCGCACCGGCAATCTTTCGTTCGGCGCTGGTTTCAGCTCGCTCGAGCGCGCGACAGTGTTTGCGGAAATTTCGCAGGGAAATTTCGATCTCTTTAATCGTCACTCGCTGTTCCAAGGCGACGGACAGAAGTTTCGTTTGAAGCTTTCACTCGGCTCCCTCTCGAGCGAGATCGCGATGAACTTCGAAGAGCCGTATCTCTTCCAGCAGCAGCTGGCGCTTGGCTTTAATCTTTTCCGCACCAGCTCTGAGTACAACAGCACGTTCTACACGGAAATCGATACGGGCGGTGAGGTCTATTTGCGCAAACGGTTGTTTGGGCTCGTCGAAGGTCGTCTGTCCTACACGTACCAAGTTGTTTCAATCGAGAATGTGTCCAGCTCGGCTTCGCCGATTCTTCAGGCTTTGGCGGGTGACAACCCGGTTTCGAAAGTCGGTCTCCAGTTGTTGCGCGATACCCGTGACAAGATCATCAATACGACCAGCGGTAATCGCATTGAGTTTAACACGGCGGTTGCGGGCGGTCCACTTGGAGGAAAGGAAAGCTTTTACAGCCTCGAATTGCGCGGCTCGCAGTTTTTCCCGGTTTTCGAAACACAGACGCAGGTGCTGAGCTTGATCGCTCGTGGCGGCGTCATCCAAAACTATGGCGACAGCAAGACGGTGGCGCCGTACAACCGGTTTTACTTGGGCGGACCGACGACGTTACGCGGCTATGAGTTCCGGGAAGTCAGCCCACGGGATGAATTCGGCGAGGTTATCGGCGGCAAATCCTATGCGTTCTTCAGTGCGGAATACTCGCTCGATATCGTCAGCCCGATCCGGTTCGCGTTCTTCTACGACGCGGGCTTTGTGAACAAGGGCGCGTATGACTTTAGTCCGGCGAATTTTACCGACAACTTCGGTTTTGGCCTGAGACTTTTTGTGGCGGGATCGCCGCTCAGCCTTGATTTCGGCATTCCGCTTTCTGGGGACAAACTCTCGAAAAAGGGAAATCAGTTCAACTTTTCCTTTGGCACGCGCTACTGATTGCGTTCTCGTTGCTGCTCCCTTTTTCCCTTCACTACCCATCCATGAATAAATCCATCCAATCCTTGCTCGCTTTGGCGGCTTTCAGCGCAACCGCGCTTTTCGCTCAAGCCCAGCCTGCGCCCAAGATTCTCGTCGTCGATATGGCGAAACTGTACGACGGCCATTACAAAACCGAAGAGCAGAATGCCAAGCTGCGCGGCGACGAACAGAAAGCCCAGGAAGAGCTCGAGAAGCTCAATAAAGAGGGCAATTCGCTCGTCGAAAAATACAAGGAGCTCGTCGATCAATCGAACAATCCGGCGGCCACCGCGGATGCGAAATCAAAGGCCCAGGCTGATTCGCAGAAGCTCCTGCAAGAAATCCAGCGCAAGCAGGGTGAAGTGCAGAGCTTCCAGACGAACACCCGCAATTCTCTTCAGCAACGCATCCAAAATTTCCGCAGCTTGATGGTGGAAGAGATTAGCAAGGTCGCGGTTGAAATCGCGAAGCGCAAAGGCGCGACGTTCCTCATCGACAAGTCGGGCCCGACGCTCATCGGCGTATCGAACATCCTTTATTCGGATGCCGCTTACGACATCACCGACGAAGTTTCCAAGGAAGTGAACAAGGATCGCCCAGCAGCAGCGGCCGGAGCTCCAGCCGCGGGACCAAAGGCTGATGATGCCAAACCGGATTCTCCGATGATCACGGTTCCGGGCATGACGCCAAAGAAGTAAGCGTTTATCATTTTTAGAATGAAGCCCCGCTCAGTAATGAGCGGGGCTTTTTCGTTTTTAAATTCTCGCTGAGCGGTGACGTCTTTGCTGGATTTGCGGCTTACCGTTTAATTCGCACGCTCCAAATCATGCAGGTTTCATTTACCCCGGCAGAGATCGTGGCCATCGCTCAACCGCGTGAGACACGTGGCGCAACGACCGACTCCATTCACAGTGTTTCCTCACTCGGACTGGCGACTGCAGGCGATCTGACATTTTTGGGGAATCCAAAATATAAATCCGAGGTTCCCTCAACTCATGGATCCATCGTATTGCTTCCGACCGGCTACGTCGGCGAACCGCGTGAAAATCAGCTCTTTCTCCTCGTGGATCGCCCATCGGCGGTGCTCTCGCAGTTGTGCAGCCGAATCGAACAACTGCTTTGGCCGCGTCCGGCGCCCGGAATTCATCCGTCAGCCTGCATTGCTCCCACCGCACGGGTGGCGGCTTCAGCTACGATCGGTCCATTGTGCGTGCTCGAAGACGGCGCGGTCGTCGGCGAGCGGACCCACCTTCAGGCCCAGGTGTTCGTTGGGCGGGACGCTCGGATCGGGGACGATTGCTGGGTGATGCCAGGAGGAATCATCGAAGCAGAATGTGTTTTGCAAAATCGTGTTCGGCTTCAGCCGGGCGTGGTGATCGGTTCCGATGGGTTCGGATATGAATTTGTCGCGGGTCGCCATGAGAAGGTCCCACAGATCGGCAATGTCGTCGTGGAGGACGATGTTGAAATCGGCTCCAATTCCACGATCGATCGCGCGAGATTTAGCCGCACGTTGATTGGTCAGGGCACCAAAATCGACAACCTCGTTCAAATTGGGCACAACGTTGTGATCGGGAAACACTGTGTGCTTTGCGCGCAGGTTGGCATCTCGGGCAGCACGACGCTGGAAGATTATGTCGTGATGGGCGGGCAGTCAGCCACCGCCGGGCATCTCACGATTGGCAAAGGAGTGAAGACGGGCGGGCAGGCCGGCATCAACGGAAATGTGGCGCCCGGCAGCTTCGTCAACGGAACGCCAGCGATCCCGTACATGCTCGAGCGGCGCATTGCGGTGCTTCAACATCGATTGCCAAATCTTTTCAAACGCGTCGATGCTTTGGAAGAGCAGCTAAAAAAGTCTTCCTCCTGACGCTTCGGCCCGCAAGATCGCCCGCATGAGCGAATCGCGGCTGAAAATTTTTTCGGGAAACTCGAACCGCGCCCTCGCGGAAGAAATCTGCCGCTCGATCGGCATGCCGCTCGGCGAAGCCACGGTGAATAGTTTCCCCGACGGCGAAACGTTCGTGAAGATCAATGAGAACGTTCGTGGTCACGACGTCTTCATCATTCAGTCGACATGTCCGCCCACCAATCACCACTTGATGGAGTTGCTGATCATGATCGACGCTGCACGCCGCGCGTCAGCCGCCCGCATTACTGCGGTCCTTCCGTTTTACGGATACGCCCGCCAGGATCGCAAAGATCAGCCGCGCGTTCCGATCACCGCAAAGTTGGTGGCGAATCTTTTGGTTGCAGCGGGTGCCACGCGGATTCTCACGATGGATTTGCACAGCCAGCAGATCCAGGGGTTCTTCGATATTCCCGTGGATCATCTCTACGCGTCGCCGGTGTTCTTCGAATATTTCGCCAAGCGAAAAACGGATCGCACGTTGGTCGTGTGTTCACCGGACGTCGGTGGAATGAAAATGGCAGCGGCCTATGCTGATGTCCTCGGTGCAGCGCTCGGCCTGGTCGCGAAGAAAAGGAAGAGCGCGACGACGGTGGAAGCGATGAGCGTGGTCGGCGAGGTGGCCGGTTGTGACGTACTTCTGGTCGACGACATCACTGAAACCGCGGGCACGTTGGTTGCGGCCGCAAAAATTCTTCGCGAGCATGGCGCCGTGAACATCACGGCGGCCGTGAGCCATTGCGTGCTGAACGATGTGGCGTTGGATCGCTTGAAATCAGGTTTGATCGACGAGCTGATCACCACGAATTCGACGCCCGTCGATCCGAAAGGCTTGCCGATCACCGTACTGAGCATCGCGAAGCTGCTCGGACAAGCGATCATCCGGATTAACAGTAACGAGAGCGTGACGGGACTTTTCCGGATCAAAGGGTTTTGAGCCTCGGTGGCGGCGGTCGTTTCCGACCGGCTTTTTCGATGCGCCAGTTGCTCCGGAAGCTTTCCGATCTATGTCTCTCACTCGCAATCTTTGCATGAAAACGAAACGCTTTTCTGGCCTCATTGTAATTTTGAGCGGGCTTGCCTTTGGGTTTGGACTCATGGCCAAGGACGCACCGCCCGCTCGCGTATTGCCGACACTGAAGGTGGACGCTTCACCTGTGAGCGAGGGCAAGTCTCCGTTGGTGGCGAGTTATGCGGACGTGATCGAGCCGGTCCAAACGGCGGTCGTTTCCGTTTACTCAAAAAAAATCGTTCGTCAGCGCGTCGCCATTAATCCGCTGCTGCGTCAATTTTTTGGAGACATTCCTGATCAGGAACGTACGCGGCCCGAAGAAGGGCTGGGCTCCGGCGTGATCGTGTCGCCCGACGGTTATATTCTCACCAACAATCACGTCGTGGAAGGCGCGGATGAGTTGAAAGTGCTATTGTCGGATGAACGGGAGCTGATCGCGAAAGTGATCGGCGCTGATCCGAAAACGGACATCGCCGTGATTAAGATCGATGCGGAAAAACTGCCGGTGGTGACGTTGGCGGATAGTGATAACATCCGTGTCGGCGATGTGGTCTTTGCAGTGGGTAATCCACTCGGCGTTGGTCAGACGGTTACCATGGGGATCGTTTCTGCCAAAGGACGAACCGTGGGCATTCTGGAGGAGGTTGCGGGATACGAGTCGTTCATTCAAACGGACGCGGCGATCAACATGGGGAATTCGGGTGGTGCATTGGTCGACGCGAAAGGGCGGCTGGTGGGAATTAATAGCGCGATCCTTTCGCCATCCCGCGGAAACATTGGGATCGGGTTCGCCGTTCCCATCAATCTTGCGGCAACGGTGATGCACAGCTTGATCGAAACGGGAACGGTTTCCCGGGGTTATTTGGGCGTAGCGTCCCAAACGTTGAGCGCTGATGACGCCGAGGCGCTTGGGCTTAATCGAAATACCAAAGGCGTGATGGTCACTGATGTTTATCCCAATACGCCGGCGGAGAGCGCCGGCGTGAAGCGCGGCGATGTGATTTTGAGCATCAACGAGAAACTGGTAACGAGCCTGCGCGATCTACGCGTGTTGATTGCGCAGACCGCGCCTGGTTCGAAGGTGAAGCTGAAGATTTCGCGCGATGGCAAAGATCGGACGATCGAGACGGCTTTAGGAAAGTTGGATGAGAAACCGAACGAATTATTGAGTGGTGTGGAAGTTACGCCCTTGAACCAGGAAGCACGCAAGCGTTTGGGCGTTCCGGCTCGTTTGAACGGCTTGCTCGTGACGAGTGTTAACGAAGATTCCGAGTACGCGGATCGCTTCGCGCCGGATGTGCTTATCCTACAAATCGACCGGGAGGACGTGAGTGATTTGGAGACTGCTCGCAAAGCGCTTACCCCGGGCCGACACATGCTGATCGTTTACTACCACGGAGCATCCCGCATCGTCGGCGTGCATGTGAAGTGAGTCCGCTTTCGTCGCCGGCGAGCCTCTCGGCCAAACTCCTCTAATCAGCTCCCCGGCTTTTGCACCGGTATCTTCGCCAACCATTCTGGGACGGTGTCGGCTGGGTAGGTTGGAAAACTCAGTTCCAGCAATGAAACGGCGGGCACGTCAAAGCGCGCAGCGCCCGCGCTGCGATCGACCAGCATACCCACGGCGACGGGAATCCCGCCGGCTTTCCGAATGATCTCAAGGCACTCAATGACGCGTCCGCCGCGAGTGACGACATCTTCGGCGATCAGCACGCGTTCCCCGGGCGACAAGGTAAAGCCACGGCGCATCACGAGCACGTTGTTTTCCTTTTCAACGAAGAGGTAGCGTGCTTTCGCCTGACGCGCGATTTCCTGGCCGATGACCAGGCCGCCCATTGCTGGGGCGAGCACGGTGGTGAACTCGTAGCGTTGTAATTTCGCGAGGAGCAACTGGGCCAGGCGTTCGACAGCATCGAGTTGCTGGCAGACTTGCGCGCACTGGAAATAATGACCGCTGTGCAATCCGGAGCGCAGCACGAAGTGGCCCTCTTGCAACGCGCGAGTGCGAGTGAATATGTCGAGTATTTCCTTCTGAACCGAGTCCATGGCCACGAGGCTGTTGGCGTGGACGCAAAAAAACAAAAACATTTTGCGCCGCGCTCACTGCATCCTTAGGTTGCTGCTGTCGTGTTAAATTGTGCGCCCTTGGAGGATGAATTGGGCGATGTGCTGGAGAAAGCCATGCGCCGCGCCGGCCTCAATGAAGAGGCGGTGGCTCAGCGTGCACGCGTGTCGACGTCGAGCATTCTCGATGCGATTAACTATCGCTCAGAATTGTCCGGCGAGGAACTTTGCCGTCTGGCGGCGGTGCTGCATTTAAATGAAATCGGCCTGTGCGCACTCGGTTGTGGGCATTACCCGCTGCCTTCTCTCGGGGCGCTTCCTTTTTCCGTTTATCCACTGCAGATGAGACACGGCATCGGGGTTGCCAATGCCTACATCGTTGCGGAGGCGGGGGCGTCTCGCGGTATCTTGTTCGACACCGGTCCGGGAATTGAGGCGCTCGAGGCGGTTTGGCCCAAAGCGATCGAAGACGTTGACGCGGTTTTCCTCACTCATGTGGAAGGCGAGCACGTCGGCGGACTTTGTGAAGTGGTTGAGCGGTTTGGCGTGCCGGCGGCTTATTGTCCCGTGGGCGCTGCGGCGCAATGCAGCGAACCATTGGGGGAAGGGGAGCGGCGGGCCTTCCCGACGTTTCAGGTCACAGCGTTTAGCACGCCGGGGCATTCGTCAGCGCATAATTGCTACCTGATTGAAACGTCGAGTGCGCGGAGGGGAACGGCTCTGCTAATTTCCGGAGATCTTTTCTTTGCGGGTTCGGTGGGCTGTGCCCATTTTTGTCAGCGTCAGCTGGCCACTCATCTCCGGCGAATGCTGCAAGCGGTGCCAGCGGGGACGGTGATTGCTCCTGGTCACGGGCCAATGACGACCGCGGAGAATGAGCTGCGCTATAATCCGTTCGTCGTTTGAGGGCCCATAGCGGCGGATTAGCTAAGCGACGGCGACCAAAATGGTCGGGACGGCGAGATTCGAACTCGCGACCTCTTGCTCCCGAAGCAAGCGCTCTACCAGGCTAAGCTACGTCCCGATCTTTACACCGAGACCTCTGTCTCGCGGGATGCGCAGAAAAAGACAGCCGTTGGGGCGTCGCAAACAAATTCTCACACTTCTCACTCTGGTTTCGGCAATGCTAGAGCCGAAGAAAATGTGAGGTGCTTTTAACGTCCAATAAAAAGCCCGAGGTTTATACCTCGGGCTGGAGTAAATGGACTGGATCAGCTCGCGATTACGAGGAGGGCTTTGCTGCTGCGACAGGAGGGAGTCGGGTGAGGCTGCTGTCGGTAGCGCGCTTCGCGATCATGTCGGTCATGCGCTGGATCTCGAGTTCTGCGTTGCGCTTGCTGATTCTTGCGAGCTCCACCTGCTTCGCGAATTCGAACGCCTCGCGGTTGAGCTTCTCTTTATTAGCGCGCAAAGCGTTCAGCTCAATGTCCAGTTTTGAAATCTGTTTGGCATAGGCGTCAGCCTTTGCGTTGTGCGCATTGGTGGCGTCTTGAATCTTTTGGTCTTCAGCCTTCTGACGCGCGATCTTGTCCGCTTCTTTCTTGGCGTCTGCGGCGGCGCGTTCAGCGGTGTGGCGGGCGGCGTCTTCGCGAGCCTTCGCTTCGATGACGGCTTTGCGCTCCTCGTCAGCTTTGCGCTCTTTGGCGACCTGTTCGGCCCGGCGTTGCTCTTTGAGTTGCGATTCTTTGAGAGAGGCAAAATAGAAGAACAAGAACACTGCCAGCATGCCGCCGACAGAAATGACATACATCCATTTTTTCATGGCGATTGAGGCTTAGGAATTCTTTGATTTTGCGGCCTGCGCTTCGGCGGCGGCTTTGGCTGCATCCGCAGCGTTTATTTTTTCGAGAACATCGGCCAAACTCTTGGTGTTCGCCTCGGCTTGTTTCACGTAGGTTTTTAGAAAGGCTTCTTCGTCGGCGGCGCGCTTGCGGTCCTCTTCGATTTTGGCGATCGCATCTTTTTCGACCTTAATATCCTTCTCCAGGCGCTCGACTTGTTGGGCCAGCTTCAATTGTTCGCGGTTCGCTTTGTCACGAGCTTCGACTGCGAGCTGGCGAGCTTCTTGATCGGCTTTTTCCTTAGCTTCCTTGGCGGCTTTTTCGACCTTGCGGCGGTCCTGTGCGGCGACCGCTTCCTTGATCGCCGTTTCACGATTCTTGGCTTCGATGCGGAGCTTTTCTTCTTTCGCCTCCCGAACAATTTTTGCCTTCTCGGCCAGCTTGGCCTCATAGCCGGCGCTGAAATTCCAATATACTGCGCCGAAGATGAGTAACCCGATCAACGGGACGAGGAAGTGAATATAACTTTTCTTCATGGTGAGGTGAAAATCAGAGCTTTTTTGCTTCGAGGGCCGCCGCGCGTTCGCGAATGGCTTCTTCGATAGCTGCTTTCAGTTTTGGAAGCTGTTTATCTTTTTGAGCGTCGGGATAGGTGAGAGCTTTATTGATCGCGTCCAAGGCTTCCTGAAGTTTGCCAAGTTCATAGCAAACATAGCCGAAGAAACTATAGGCTGCACCGGGCTTGTCCAAGTTGCCCTTGGCGGTGGCGGTCTGCAGGGACTTGAAGGCGTCTTCGGGTTTGTTGAGAGAGTAATAAATGGTGGCCGCTTGATAATCGAGCTGACCGGACTTCGGAAACTTCTTGGCGCCTTCCTTCAAGGCGTCGATGGCTTTGAAAAGCTGGTCTACCTGCTGGTAACTCTGCGCGAGCAATTCCCAGTTCTTCTGCTCCGACTCAATTGAGCCATCGCGGAGTCCTGCGTGCAAAAGTTCAGTCGCGCGGCCGAATTGGCCGATATTAAAGTAAAGACCGAAGAGCGTATAGTTATCCTTCGGGGTCTTCATGAAGCCCAGAGCCTGCGCCCGCTCGATGGCAAGAATTCCGCGAACGTTAAACTCGCGAGCTTTCTTTTCGTCCTTCTCCAAAGATGCGAGATTGCCGTAAACACCAGCCAACTGTGACCAATAATCTTTCTTCTGAGGCGTCTGCTTGACGAGCAACTCCAGGAGATCCGCCAGTTGGGTGTAGTTTCCTTCCTGTTGTGAAATCGCGAGGAGAATCACGTAAAAGCTCTCCTTCGGATGTGGGGTCATCCGCAGACCCTTTTGCACCTCAACCTCGGCCTTGTGGATGAAGTTCATATCCACTTTCTCCGGATCGATGACCGCCTGATTATAGAGGAGATTGGCGTAGATGATTTGAGCTTCCTGACGGCTCTGATCGGTCACCGGCTTGTTGGTGTTTGCCAGCCAGCGGGAAATATAAGTCGTGGCCTTCGCGAAGTTCTCTTTCTGCACCGCCGGATCCTTCGATCCGCTGGCTTCTTGATAGTAAATCTGCGCCAGATAGTAAACAAGGTCCTGGATCGCGGATTCGCTCAGATATTTATGTTGATCAGAAAGCTTGAGCGCGAATTCCCAAGGCTTGATGACTTTCGCGTAGTCGCCTTTCTGGAGAAAAAGCTTCGCCTCGACGTCGCTCAGGATCGCCATGTCGAAACTCTCAGGGCCGACCTTGGATTTTAAGCCATTGATCAGGGCGAGAGCGCCGTCCCAATTCTTCGCGTCGGTGAGGGGTTTGAGTTTTTCCAGCTCGCTGGAGGTCTTTTCCTCCAGCTGGTGGTGCTCCTCGTCCTCGGCCTTCATTACGGAAGGGAGGGCGAGCGTGCAGGCCAACGCGAAGCGCGCGACCGTGACCCGACGAGCGAAAAGGGATGAGATGAGAGAAGAGACAGTCACGATGAATTAGTCTTCGGCCAGACTGAAGGAGATCGGTTGTTGCATGCGCGTGTTCACGGCGCGTCCGCCTTTTTTACCCGGACGGAATTTCCATTTGCTGACCGCTTGAACCGCGGCGGTTTCAAATTCGCGTTGGGTTGAACGCACCGCGAAGGCGTTGCGGACGTCACCATTGGAATCGACAATGAACTCGACGAGTACTTCACCGGTGATGCCGGCGCGTCGCATTTCGAAAGGATACTGCGGTGGAACCTTGGCCCGAGCTTGAGGTTGCTGATCAAGTTTGGATGGATCGAAGATTTCGATGCCCTTACCCAGCCCGCCACGAGGACCCTGCGGGATGGCGATTACGCCGACATTGGGTTTAACGCCTTCCGGAGGCGGGGGCTGCACCTGTTGCACGAAAGAATCGAGCTGAACGATCTGCGGAACGTCCGTTTGCATCGGTGGCGCGAAATCGACGGGAGCCGGAGCCTCGTCGTTGGCTTCTGCTTTTTCCGGCTCGTCCGGTTCGATTTTCGGCATCTCCATCAGAGCGACAGTGGGAGCTTCTTCAACCGTCTTCGTTTTTTTCATCGGCGCTTTGCCGATCATAGCTACCACGCCGTGAAGAATGGCGGAAATCAGAATGCCGATAATAAGATCGCGACGCATGAGTGTGACTCCAGAATGGTTTATCGGCCGGTGGGGTGAACTCGGGTCTCGACGGAGACCTGTAGAATTCCAGCTTTACGGACTTCGTCCAGCGCCCGAACAGTGATGCCGAACTTTGCTTTATCATCTCCCGCGATCAGAACGCGGGGATTGGGGACTTGAGTTTTATACTGCTGTAACCGTGGTCCAATTTCACCGAGAGTAATCAGCTCTTTGTTCCAGTAACAATTGCCCAAGTCCGAGACCTGGAGCGTAACGGTGTCTTCGTCTGGTTTGCTGGACGAAGGTGTCGGAGTAGCAACCGGGAGATTGACGGGTACGGACCGAATCTTGTTCAGCGACAGAGTGAAGAGCACGAACGTTGCGAGCAGGAAAAAGATAACGTCAATCAGCGGAATGATTTCAATACGCGCTTTCTTTTTACCTGGGTCTGCAGCCTTTGAAGTAGATCCGGCCATGATATAGTAAATAGTAGAGAAACGACTCTGAGTGCAGTTGAATCAGCTGGAGCTAGGTGGCAGCACCCGTGTTTCGATGAGCACCTTTTGAAAACCTGCCTTGCGCACTTCATCGAATACATAGATCGCCTGACTGAAAAACGCGCCGTCATCACCGTTGATGAGGATCCGTCCTTCCGGGTTGGCGATCTTGTAAGTCTTCAACCGGGTGAGGAACTCATCCAGCGTGATCGGATCCTTGTTCCAGCCCAACGTGCCTTCCTGGGTAACTGTAATCGTAATTGAGTTGGAGGGATCACGCGTTTCACCGGTTTCGGTTTTCGGTAGCGAAACGCCTGCGAGCCCCTCGGATTTATTCAACGCAAGGGTGAAGAGAACGAATGTCGCGAGGAGGAAGAAGATGACATCGATCAGTGGAATGATCTCGATGCGCGCCTTCTTCTTGCCGCCGCTGGAACCGCCGCCTGATGAACCGGCCATGATAAGAGTAGGTTGTACCGCGATTCGGGAAACCTATTATGCGGTGGCTTCTGACTTTTTGCTGAAAATTTCGAGAGCATGCGAGGCATCGGCGACCTCATGCTTCGCCTCTTCAGTACGGGCGTTGATATAGTTATAGAGAGGCAGAGCCGACACAGCAATAACAAGGCCGCACGCGGTTGCGATCAGAGCTTCGGCAACACCGCCGGTGATTGTGCTTGCGGCCGCGCCTACGTCGCCACCACCGAGAGCGCCGAAGGTGCGCATCATTCCGGTCACCGTACCCAGCAATCCGAGCAGAGGAGCTGCGGTAATGCAGGTGTCGAGGGTCGCCATTCCCTGCTGGAACCGGGCTAACTCCTGACTCGACGCGCGAATGTAAGCGTTCGCTGGTGAGGCGTCCTTGTGCATAAGCGTATAGACCAGAATGCGGGCAATGTAGTCCTTGCTCTGACGACCGAGAGCGAGAGCGCCATCGATGTCACGACGCTCGACGGCCTCCAACATCTTCTCGACGACTTCGGGTTCACGATGGCTGTTTTCACGAAGGATGAACAACAGACGCTCGATGCCAACAGTAACACCAATGAAAGAGACGAGCAGAATCGGCCACATGATTTCTTTTCCCGCGTGGAAAAGCTCAAGGGGGGACATTGGACTACCGTCGGGATTCGTGAGAAGAAACGCGATTGGGAGGCTTTCGATGATCATAGGATGAGTAGGATGAAAAGAGCGTTGATGGTACTAAGATTAAGCAGTGAGATTAAGCGGTGGGGCGAGGCGGTCGCTATGGTATAGATGCATTAACGAACAAATCATTCAAAATGAGATTCGTCGATTAGCAGGTGTTAGGCCTTTTTTTGGGGTATGAATCGAATCTATGGCCCGTCTCGATTTCTGCAAGAGGCGGCCGGAACTATCGGCACACGAGTTGATGTAAGATTCGAGATCCAAATTCGCGAAATTGGGACTAGGCGTGATCAGTTAAACTTGGCTGTCAACTTACTTTGGCCAGAAAAAAATTAATGCGCAATTAACGCCAAGAAATGGCTGCCCGACTAGGAGTCGAACCTAGACAAAACGAGTCAGAGTCGTTTGTGC
>CBRAFL010000055.1:0-19911 GCA_967755055.1 uncultured bacterium | reverse complement strand
TGCGACGGACACCGATCATTGGGTGGAGAATCTTACGGGCCTCGGTGGGTGCGGTGTGCATGTTTTTGTCGGGCTGGTCGGGGACACGCCGCAGCAGGGCCACCCGATGTTGCCGGTGCTGCAGGTGGCGGAAGCTGACACGCTCGAGGCTGCGGCGATGCAAGACGTCGATGTTGTTCTCACGGGCGAGCGCGAAGCTAATGAAGCAATTGTGCTGCGGCTGCTGTGCGCCACGGCGCAGGGCGATGCGGTGGCGAAGGCGAGTGCCGGAGGCTTTGTCGATTTTCAGCTCTCGCGCGGGTTGCTGGGTGTATCGACTTGATGGCGAGCGTAGTCGGAAATTTCGACAAAGCACTTTCGCCTCGAAAAATGTGATGTTCAACGACCGAACGGATCGCCTCCACGGCTATCCACCTCGCATGTCTTCTTCGATGAGCTCGATGTGTTGCAGCTCCACCGTGTTATCGCTGCGTAATGCGAAATAGATCAGGATGCGCACGACTTGCCCGTCCGGATGCAGAAACTCCTTTGTCTGGTAAAGCCGCAATTCCTCGCAGCCTGGGGCGAGCGGAACGAGATCAGCATACTTCGCCAGCCGATAAAGTTCTTCCGCGAGGAGACTATCTACGCGCGGTAAGGCACCGAGCTTCTGGATCGCGTAATCGAACCACTCTGTATGTACGAGCTGCCGAGGTTTCGGCACGATCTATTTGCGTAGACCGAGTTGCCCCGCGACGGCGAGTGCGTGTTCAAGCGTTCTGCCTTGAGGGAAATTCTCCGCCGTTGGAGGTGTCGGTTTGAAGGACCCGGCTTTCACAGCGCGCGCCGCTTTCGACATCAGGCGATCAACGGAGAGCGCCGGAAATTCGACCACCATCCAAGCAGTCAGTTTCTTTCGCTCACGAGCAGGAAGCCGCCTCACTTCGCGTTGGATTTTCGCTACGTCCATGTCCCAATGCTTAGGCTCGGTCCGGCGGTGCGTCAAGTGGAGGGACCAGGGCGCTCCGCGTGAAGCGTTCGTGGACAAGACTTCTGGTGCCAAATGTTCGGAGTGAAAACCGCTAATGGTATCCGCCAATGGGCAGATCCTTATCTCACCCCTGCGGCTGATTGCCTCCGGAGTAGGTGGTGGGTCCGCTGATCGCAGACCGCGATGAGCGGACTCCAATCGCCTCAAGGTGCAGGCGATTAGCGGAGCCACTGGATAAAGATTTCCCCATTGGGAAAATCCCATTAGCTGTGCAATCAAAGCGAACGATGCACCGCGCCGTAACCGGTGCGGCTTCGGACGGAGGCGTTGTGCGGCGAGCGCACAACCTACGCCTTGAAGCTCGGGTCGAGGTCGAGGCGGAACTAGTCTCTGGCGTTGGCGAAACAGATGTTGCGCACCATGCCGCCGACGAGTTCGCGATCGTTTGGAATTTCGCCGTGCTCCATATCCGTCCCAAGTAGATTGCAGAGGACGCGGCGGAAATATTCGTGGCGTGTATAACTGAGGAAACTACGCGAGTCCGTCAGCATGCCAACGAAGCGACTGAGCAGGCCAATATTGGAGAGCGCGTTGATCTGCCATTCCATCGCTTCTTTCTGATCGAGGAACCACCAGCCACTGCCGAACTGAATTTTTCCGGGGACCGAGCCGTCCTGGAAATTTCCAGTCATCGTAGCGAACGCGTAGTTGTCAGCGGGATTGAGATTGTAGAGGACGGTGCGCGGCAGCTCGTTGGTGGAATCGAGGGTGTCGAGGTAGCGCGAAAGCGCGCGGGTTTGCGGGAAATCGCCGATCGAATCGAAGCCGGTGTCGGGCCCGAGTTTTCCTAGTAGACGCGTGTTGTTGCTGCGGAGCGCGCCAAGGTGAAATTGTTTTGTCCAACCTTTTTTCGCGTCCCAACGACCGAACTCCAGCATGAGGAACGAGGCGAACTTCGCCTGGTCCGCAGAAGAAGCGGGGCGACCCGAACGCGCGGCGTCGAAGATAGTTTTCGCTTCCGATGGGGTGCAGGATTCGGCGTAGCTGTTCTCCATTCCGTGATCGGAGAGACGTCCGCCGACGGCGTGAAAATCATCGTGGCGCTTTTTCAGTGCGTTGAGGAAATCGTCGAACGATTTCACCGTCGTGCGAGCCGCTCCGGCGAGTTTCTCGACCCACGAATTGAAAGCTGCGGGCGTGTTTACGACGAGCGCTTTGTCGGGACGGAAGGCGGGATAGACGCGGGTTTTGAGGCCGAGTTTTTTAATCTGCTCGTGCTGGTCGAGTGAGTCGGCGGGGTCGTCGGTGGTGCAGATGACCGCGACTTTGTTGGCGGCGAGAATATCGTGCACGCGCATCGACCGAAGTTTTTCGTTGGCCTCGCGCCAGATTTTGTCGGCGGAAGATGGATTGATGATGTCGGTGATCCCGAAATAGCGGGCGAGCTCGAGGTGCGACCAATGATAGAGCGGATTGCGCAGCGCGTAAGGAACGGTGGCGACCCAGGCATCGAACTTTTGGCGCGGGGAGGCATCGCCGGTGCAGAAGCGCTCGTCGACGCCGTTGGCGCGCATCGCCCGCCATTTATAGTGATCACCGCCGAGCCAGATTTCAGAGAGATCGGCGAACTGATGATTTTCGAGAATCAACTGCTGCGGGAGATGGCAGTGATAATCATAGATGGGTTCGTTCTTCGCGAAGTTGTGGTAGAGGTCGCGCGCGGCGTCGGTCTGGAGGAGGAAGTCGTCGTGAATGAATACGGACATATGAGGGGGAGATCGAAGGTCGAAATTCGGAGTTCGGGAATCGGGGTTCCGGAAGAGGTAACCACTAATGAACACTAATGGGCACTAATCCGGACTTGGGTTTTAGGGGTTCAGGGGCAAATTCGAGACGAGGATTTTTTTACCACGGATGGCTCGGATGAAAACGGATGGGATCGAAGAGGCAGAGCAGCAGTCGGAGATACGATCGGTGAACCACAAAGACACGAAGGCACAAAGAAGACGCTGCCCGTGGTTCGGTCTCCGTGTCTTTGTGTCTCAGTGGTTCAACTTGGTCGCGGCCGGTTCTCGTTTGTTACCGCGAAATATCGCCGAGCATTTGGTCGAGGGTGGTGTAACGTTCGAGGAGTTTGTGGGCGGCGGCGCAACGTTCGCGAGTGGCGAGGCCGGTGTTTTCGGCGAGGAAGATAATGTAGGTCGCTACATTCTTCGAATAGAGCAGACGACCTTCGTCGCTGATCGAATAAAAACGCGCGCGTTGGCGGTAGCCGGCAGGCGAGTGGTCGCCGAGCGCGGCCTTCTCGGCGCGGCCGTCGGCGGCGAGAACGAAGAGAAAATTATACTCGAACCAGAACATGTGCTCGGGATCGGGCGTGAGCTTTTCGAGCGCGGTGCGCGTGGCGGCGGGCGTCGCGAAGACATCGGTGGAACTGCGCGACGGGGGCGTCGCGGCTCCAGCGGATGGGGAAACGTAGTCGAGCGCGGTGGTGATGAACGTGCGCGCCATTTTCTGCTCGGTGGCATCGGTGCTGAAAGCACCGGTGAGCGCGAGCTCGAGAGTGAACTTATACCAGTCGCGCCAGAGCGCCTGGTCAGAGCTGTTCTTCGAAGCGAAGAGCGCGCGGCCCATTTCGTAGGTGTAGCGTCCGCTGGTTTTGATTTCCAGGCGACCGCCGGTGACCTCACCCATCACTTGATAATTCTCGGCGGATTTCCCCGAGCCCGAATGGAAACCGATGCTCACGCCGAACTGTTTGCAGACGGCCCACTGTTTCTCGATCAGCGCGCGGAGGGCGGCGTTGTCGGGGTAGGGCATGTTTTTCTGAAAGCCGAAAGCGGGGGCGACGAAATGGATTTTCATTCCGAGCGCTTCGCAGAGGGCGAGCATGATGGCTGTGGTCTCGGGTGTGGTGAGGCCGGGCAGCTCGTCGATGGAGAGTTCGCGCAGATAGGTGCGGCCGACGTCGGTGGTGAAAAGTTTCGCGCGGGCAGCGGCGTATTTTTCGTCGCGGCGTTTCATTTTCTTGAGCGACGGCCAGACCTTGATGAGGAGCGCGTTGAAGTCTGCTTCGTTCAACGTGAGGCCTGCGGCGGCGACGCGTGCTCGAACTTTGGAGACAATGTCGGCGGGGACGTCGGCGAGTTGCGCGGGCTGGTTGAGGGCGAGCTCCGGCGAGAGATCGAAGGTGATATAGCTGGCGAGCACGCAGCCGGTGACGAGTTGATCTTCGCGCGCGTCGAACTTGCCGCCGATCGGCTGATGGTCGGCGTTGAAGCTCCACGCGAGGCGGCGGTGATGGAAGCCGTTTTTCAATTTCGCGAGCACGCAGCCGTGGCTCATGCCCTCGACGCTCTGGCCCTGGTGACCCTCGGGAACGTTGGTACCGATGAAGGGGAACGGAACGCTGTCGAGGCGGTTGGCGAGCATTTCATCGACGTCGAAGACCAGCTCGCGCGGGATGGAATTTTGGTTCGCGGTCATACCGAGCTCGAGTGCGCTCATCGCCCAATCGACAGCTGGCCAGTGCAGCGCGGTGAAGCGAGCGCCGATGCCGAGCGTGCTTTGACCGAGCTTTTGAGTGGCGGTCGGGAAAACGGTCGCGGCGGCGTCGTGTTCCTGGATGAGATTTTTTAGACGAAGCAGGTTCGCCCACGTCGCGGGGAAGACGCTGGTGCTGTCGGCGAGCGCGGCTCCGCCGGCGAGGGCGGACGTGTTGCTGGACGCGTGGAGTTTCCACGCGTGATCGCCTTGGGCGTTTTCGAGAAGGGTCCACTCGCCCGCGGCGGTGGTGAAACGACTTTTCGGGTGCTCGGTAACGCGACCGGCGCGGGCGTCGGAAAGCAGCGTTTCCCAATCGAGACAGAAATCCGGGCTGACGCACGGGTTCTGGGCGATGCGGAGATTATTTGAGAGCAGGAATTGATTGATGGATTTCAAAGAGAAGAGGGAATGAAAGGATTAAGATTGGTGAACCACAGAGACACGGAGGCACGAAGAAGGCGGAGGAGTTGGGCTCTGATTTTTTTTAACCGCAAAGAACGCAAGGAGCGCAGAGAAACTGACCTGATAGGACTTTGTGCTCTCTGCGTTCTTTGCGGTTAATTGGATGCGATGGTACCTGATTTTGCTCTCTGTGTCTTTGTGCCTCTGTGGTTCAACACGGCTGTCGTTGGCTCAGATCGTCATCGCGTGGTAGCCGCCGTCGACGATGAGTTCTTCGCCGGTGATGAAGCTGCCGGCCGCGTCGCTCGCGAGGAGGAGCGTGGCGCCGATGAGTTCGCGGGCTTCGCCGAAGCGCTTCATTGGGGTGTGTCCCATAATACTGGAGACGCGATCGGGAGACAGGATCTTCTTGTTTTGCTCGGCGGGGAAAAAGCCGGGGACAACGAGATTGACGCGCACCTTATGCGGCGCCCACTCGCGGGCGAGATTGAGGGTGAGGTTGTGCACGGCGCCTTTAGTGGCGGAGTAAGTGAAGACGCGCGACAGAGGCACGACGGCGGACATCGAGCCGAGATTGATGATCGAGCCTCCCTGTCCGCGGTCGACGAGGTACTTGCCGAAAACCTGGCAGCCGAGAAAAACGCCTTTGAAGTTCACGCGGACGATGCGGTCGAATTCTTCCTCGGTGATGTCGAAGAACGGCGTGGCGGAGTTGATGCCGGCGCCGTTGATGACGATGTCGACGCGGCCGCTGCGCGCGAGGACGGCGGCGAGCAGCGCTTCGGTCTCGGCCTTGTTCGTGGCCTCGGCCGCGTGGAACCAAGCTTTGCCGCCGGCGGCGGAAATTTTGGCGAGGCGCGCGTTGGCTTTATCGGCGTTGCGGCCGACGATCACGACTTCCGCGCCCGCGCTGGCGAGACCTTCGGCCATCGCGCCGCATAATTCGCCGGTGCCGCCGATGACCACGGCAACGCGACCAGTGAGACCGAAAAGAGAATTCAGATAGTCAGGTGAGTTCATGAGAAATTATTTGAGCGCGGATGGCGCGGCAGAGGAAGTCGACTTCAAATTTTCGCGCAGCCATGCGACAAGGCGTTCGGTGTAATCAGGAGCGAACTCCGGCCATTTCAGCAAACCGTGCGGCGCGCCGGGAATCGTGATGAGGTCGCAGGTCACGCCGCTGGCGCGGAGACGGGCCTGGAAGTTGAGCGATTGCTGGTAGGGAACGGTTTTATCGGCGTCACCGTGCAAAATTAAAAACGGCGGGAGGCCCGGCTTCACGTGATTGATTGGCGACGTCTCGCGCAGGATCGCGAGCGATTCGGGCGTGATTTCTTTCGGGCGGTTGTGGAGGTCCTGGAGCGACGGACTGAGACCGCCGCGAGCGGGAAGCTCTTGTTCGAAATCGGTGACGGGCGCGTAACCGACGACGGCTTGGACGCGCGTGGTGTTGTCGGCGAGCGTGGCCGCGAGGCAGACGAGATGACCGCCGGCAGAGTGTCCGAAGAGAACGATGCGCGACGGGTCACCTTTGAAATCGGTGGCGTGGGTTTTAACCCAGCGGATGGCGGTTTGCACATCTTCGAAACAGGCGGGCCAACGGTGTTTCGGAGCGTGGCGGTAGTTGATGGAGAACCAGGTGAAGTTCGCAGCGGAGAGCGGTGCGAACCATGGCGTGACGTCGGCACCTTTGCCGGGCTCGTCGAGACCGTTTTTGTCGCCGCGACTCCAACCGCCACCGTGAACGAGAATCGCGACGGGAAATGGACCGGTGCCGTTGGGCACGTGCGCGTCGAGGAGCAGACGCTCGCCCCCGGCCTGGCCGTACTCGACATCGCGAATCATCTCGTCGGCAAAAGCCGATCCCGCGCGCAACAGGAGCACGGATACGCCGATGAGAGAGATTAAAATTTTGCGCAAAGGAAGGAGCGCGGCACCGACACACGCGAGAGGACGCGGTGTTCGCGAAGGGCGACGCGAGGGTTGAACCCTTGGGTGTTGCGGGAGCTTTGCCAACAACTGCGTGTTCTCATTGTTGACTCGTGGTGACACTTCAGTCCCCAAAAAAAGCCCGGCCGATGAAGGCCGGGCTTGGTGTGAGAAGCGTGACGCGTGGGGCGTTAGAACGTGCCTTTGACGCCGAGCGTATACTTTGCGCCGTAGCCGCCGTCGCGGATCAAATATCTCGAATTGTTGGCGAAACGGATGGAACGCGAGTCATTGATGTTGGCGACGTTCAAGAACACGGTCGCCCAGGTTTTCATCTCGTACTGGAGGTTCACGTCGATTTGGAGACGCGCTTTCTCGTAGTTCCGGATGCCAGCGTTCGCGATGTAGGTAACGAGCCCGTTCGGGTTGGCTGCATTGTAGGCGACTGAGTATGGCACGGCTTTTTGCGTTTTCGTATCGATCGTGTAACCGGGGGTAGCGAGTAAGCGATCGCCGAGCCAGTTGGCCTTAATGCCACCGCTGAACTTCCCGAGCTTGTAGTTGATGCCGGCGTTCACTGCGTGCTTCGGAATACCGCTGGTCACAGCGCTGCCGGCAGTCGAGAGCGAGAAGAGCGTCAGATCGTAGGGCTCTGTGTACGTGTAGTTGGCAAACACGCCTAGGCCGCTGAAGGCGCCGGGCAGGAAGGAGAGCTGCTGCGAGTACTCGAGTTCGTAGCCCCAGACGGTGTTATCCGGACCGTTAATCGTGCGGTTGAAGGTGGCGCCGGCGGCCGGAGTGTAGCCGAGATCCAAGATATCCTGAGGCACGTTTACGCCGTCGAACGTTGAGCTGATCGTCATCTGCGTGTCCGTCATCTTCTTCAGGAAAAGGCCCGCGGAGAGCACGCCGACTGGTTCGAAGTAGTATTCGATCCGGGTATCGAAGTTGTCCGCAAACTCGGGCCTCAGATCAGGATTGGTATCGGTGAAGGTCGTCTGGTCATCGCTCACAACGAGGCTGCGGGCGATATTGGCGGGGTCGGGCCGAAGGATGGATTTATGATAGGACGCGCGCAGGAGCAGGTCGTGGGTGATGGAGTAACGCGCCTGGAGCGACGGGAAGAAGTTATCATAGGACTGCTTCTTCAACGAGCGGCTGCCGTAACGAACATTGATATAGGTAAAGTTGTTCGTGTCGGTGATCCCGGTGAGCGCCACGGTCTTCGCGTTGCCGAGGTCGTCGTTGGCGCGACCTTCGGAATCGGTTTTCTCAAAGCGCAGGCCGGCGGAAACGATGAGCTTCTGGATCGGCGTAACGTTGGCCATGATATAGCCGGACTGGATGGTCTCTTTGAAGTCGAACCGGCTGGAGAGCTTGTTGCGCAGATTAGCCGCGGCTTGCGCGGCGGTGAGGAAAAAGGGCTGCTGCGCGGCGGTCGTGACCGTGTACGGATCGGTGTTGTAGGTCTTGAAGAGGTCGTAGAGCTTCCACTTGTCGAGGCTCGGCGCGGTGCCGGTTTTGCCGTTCAGATCAGTGAACGTCTCGCCCTTGTGGAAACTGAGATCGGTGAGCGGATCCTTGTATTGGGTGAGATTAATGCCGGTGGTGGGATTGACGTTCATGGACCAGACCTTCGTCCACGTATCCATATTTTTAGTCAGCAGACGTTCGTCGGCACCGATCTTGATCGTGGTCGGCATGCCCAGGTGGGCGAGCTTGATGGTGAGATCACCGCGAGCGGCCCACACCTGATCCTTGGCATCGCGATTCGCGGTTTGGGCGGTGTTGTTGCTGTTGTAATTCGCGATGTCGAAAATGCTGCCGGTGTTGCTGGTGGCGTTGCCGTATTGCTTCACTTGCAACCTCGGGCTGCCGGGAGAGGTGGAGTAACCCCACGTCACGCCGTTCATGCGGGCGTTGACGATATTGAAGAAACCCTCGGCATCGGAGTCGTACCATTGGTAGGAGCGCGAATAGCCGAGCGCGCCGTCGAAGGTGAGGATGTCGTTAATCTTCCAGCTCAGCGCAGGGTTGAAGTTAAACGTCGCGCCGTATTTGCGGAAATTTGTGCCGGCAACGGTGATGGAGTTCGTTGTGTCAGTGGCGCTCGTCGCCGTAGTGGTGACGGAGTCGGCGGTGGTCGCCGGCGAATTTTGGGTCGCGGTGTTGGCAGCGAACGTCCAATTCCGGTTATGGAAGGGAGCGTTGTAGTAGTTGTAGCTCGTGCGGAGCGACAGCTGAATGTCGGGAGTGAGTTTGTAATCGAGATTGATCAAAACCGCGTCGCGATAGGTGGGCTTGGGGCCGTCCTGCCAATTCACGGTGTTGATCTTCGGGATTTCCGTTTCGTTGTTGGTGGGATCGTTGTCGTAGACGCGACCGAGGGCAGCGATGATTTTCTGGTCGACGTACGTGCCGGTGTGACTGACGGCTGCCACGAGGCCGAGACGACCGTCCATGAAAGTGTCGGAGAACGAGAGCGAGCCGCCAGGTAGAGTTTTGAAATGCTCCTTGTTGTCCCAGCCGCGGGTCTCGTTGAAAACCTGGCTCGCGTAGGAGTTGGTGGTAAGATTCGCGCTATAGGTGATGCGGCGACCTTTTTGGTCGAAGGCGCTCTTGCTTTTCACATTCACAGAACCTGCGAGGCTGCTGGCGGGTTGATCGGCGAGGGGGCTCTTATTGACCTCGACGGTGCCGATGGTGGAGAGCGAAACCTGTTCGAACTGGAATTCGCGGCCAGTGCCGATGGCGAAGTCCGCCGAGGCGACGGGCATGCCGTCGATCATGACGCTCGAATATTTTGAAGGCAGGCCGCGGACGCTCACGGTGCGGGCGTCATTTTCGTTATAGTTGATCGAGAGGCCTGGCATATACTTCAGGAATTCGCCGAGATTATCCTCAGAGACTGAACCGAAAGCGTCGGAGGAAATCACATTCTTGATATTAATGGAGCGACGCTGGTCGACGATCGCCCGCGCGTTGCCTTCACGTGATCCGGATACGACAAACTCGCCCAAGCTCACGATGTCTTTGCTGCCGAGCGCGGTGAGATTGAAATCGAGCGTCGCCGTGCCGCCGGGCGGGACAGAGACTTTTTCGATCATGGTTTCCAAGCCCGTGTACGCGGCGGAAATCGAGACGTCACCCGCGGGAACATCGGTGAAAAGATAACGTCCGCCGGGAGCGGAGATCGCGACGATCTCGGTGCCGACGATCCGGAGTTCGGCATTCTCGAGGTAGTTGCCCGTGGCCGCGTTGGCGACGCGACCTGAAACGGTGCCGGTGGTAGCGGCTTGTTGTGCGTGCGCCGTTACGGTGGCGAGCAAGAAGGAGGCGGTCAGAACGGCGAAGGATGCCGGCGCGAGGAAGAGCTGGCGGAACGTTCGTAGTAGTCGAATGGAGTTCATGTGGGTTAGTTAACTAGGTCGGTGTTTTAGGGAAGGGGGCGGACCCGACTATATAGCGGGGGCAAAACGATTGGGCATCAGCAGGGACGTGAACGTCGAGGAGGGGTCGTTCACCGCCAGCTGATCATAAGCAAGGTCGCAGATCATTTCGCGGGCAAAGGATCTGTCCAGACGCAACCGCATCGTGGATACACCGGCAAAAAGGATCGGGAGTTTTGGCGTGAAGGAGGGGAGCGACATCGACACGAGCGAGCGGACGGGGTATTCGCGCAGGGGTGGACGCGAGAGTTGAACGACGCTTCGGATGCTGTGCGAGCTTTGCCAACAACGGCGCGCTCTCATTGTTGACTCCCGGGAGCCTTACATACCCGAGACAACCCCGCCGTCGTCTCAACGCAAGGCACTGCCGAGCCGCTGCGCTTCGCGAGCGTAGTGTTCGGCTTCCTCGAATCGTCCGAGAGTTTTCAACGCTGAAGCAAGGGCGAGATGGGCGTCAGCGGATTGGGGATCAAGCTCGATGACGGCGTGGAGATGTGTGACGGCGGCCTCGTAACTGTGTTGGGCGAGCAATGCGCGTCCGTACATCAGGTGGGCGTTGGGTGTCGGGTCGAGCTCGCACGCGCGCTCGAAGTGGGGAATCGCTTCGGCGAAGCGGTTGGTGAGCATCAGGCCGATGCCCCAGTTGAGTTCGGCTTCGGAATCGGCGGGGTTGAGCTTGGTGGCCGTGGAGAAGTGCTCGATCGCCTCCTGGGTGCGTCCACTGGTGGCGAGTGCGAGGCCGAGGTTGCGATGAGCGACCGCGTAAGTGGGCTGGAGGCGGACGGCTTTTTCGAGCAGCGGAATGGCGGTCGCCGGTTGCTCGAGGCGAACGTAATCGTCGCCTAGATTGTTGAGGGCTTCCGGAAAGTTGGGACGAAGCGCCAACGCCTTTTCGAGATGAGGAATGGCTTCCTTGATACGGCCGGCGTTGGTGAGCGTCATGGCGAGATTGTTGTGCGCGAGCCAGCAGTCGGGGTTACGTGCGAGCGTGGTTTCGTAGAGGGTGAAAACGTCACGGTACATCCGACTCTGACGGCTGGTGAGAATTCCGAGCAGCGTGAGCAGCGCGAACGCGCCGGTCCAGCGGAGTCGGGCGGACCAGCGAGCGGAGATTTGGGTGAGGCCGGCGGCGGCTAAAGCGAAGATGGCGAGGCTGGCGAGATACTGGAAATGGTCCGCCACATAAGAGAAGAGGAAGGGGAAGACGTTGAAGAAACCGAGGACGGGGAAGAGTGTGCCGGCGAAGAGCAATACCGCGGCGAGCGGCGCGCGCGAGCGGCGAGCCCACCACAGAAATGTGCCGAGCAACGCGATTGCGGCCAGCGGGAAAATCCAAAGTCCGGCGTTCGACGCATCGATCGTCCAATGCGGATAGACGAACATGAGATCGGCCGGCCACGCGAGTTTGCCGAGGTAGAACCAAAAGACGCGTCCGGCCAGCAGCACGCGCTGCACGGTATCGAGCGCGAACTCCTCGCCCTTGGCGCCGATGAGTTCGTGTTCAAAGTGGGCGGTGAACAATCCCGCGGCGGCGCCGAGCACAAACCAAGGGAGCAGCGGCAAGACGTCGCGCCGCCAGTTGAGGCGTCCTCGCTGCCACCAGAACACGACGAGCAACGCCGCGGGCAATGTTGCGGTGACCGTCTTGGTCAGGAGGGCGCAGAGGAACAACGCGGTGGCGATCGCGTAGTGGCCCCGCCCGCGATCGCGATCGAAACGCAGATAGGATAAAGCTGCCAAAAGATAGAAGACCGCGGAAAGCGTATTTTTCTGCTCAGAGATCCAGGCGACGGATTCGACGCAGACCGGGTGCAGGGCAAACAGCAGCGCGGCGAACCACGCACCCGGTACGGCGAGTCGCACGAGCAAGCGGCCGAACAGGTACGCGGCGGTCGCGTGCAGCAGCAAATTGATGAGGTGATACCCGAGCGACGAATCGCCCCAGAGATGAAATTCCAACCAGAACGCGGAGTGGAGCAGAGGATAATATTGCTGCGTGGCTCCGATCTCGAACCAGATGCGAACCAATCCGCCGATCGAGCGGAGATCGGCGCGAGTGACGTGTCCGTCGTCGTCCCAAATGAAACCGCCGCGGAGCGCGGGCGCATAGGCCAGAAGAACGGCGAGGAGAATCCCGACGAAGATAAGCGCCTGAATCCATGCGCCAGAGAATCGCGCGGAAGGCGTAGCTATTTTGGAGACCGGTGCCTGCGGGCGTTCACTGGATCTAGGCATTGCACGAACTGCTAAAGGGGAACGGCGGCGTTGAACAGATTTTCTCTGTTTGGAGTGCGACGTCGCGGTCACAGCACTCCAAAAAAATCGCCGCCACCGGTGAAGGTGGCGGCGATGAGCAAGTGTTCGTTCAGCTCTCGCGGTTACAAATCAAAGGAGGCCGTGAAGATGAACTGCTGCGGATCCATGATGCGGTAGGTGTGGACCTGACCGTCGGGGAAAACGCCAACCGGCTGGAGGCGCGTGCGCTGGCCGATGTTGCGGACATTGATCTGGAAGGAAGCGCCGACCTTGTCTTTCCAGAGCTTGGTCTTGTACGTGACAAAGGCGTCGAAGTAGCTGTGGGCCTTGTCGTAGATCGGGCGATTCGGATCGAGGTCGGTGTAGATACCACTCGAATTCTGAATGCCGTAATAGCCGATGGCGGCTTTGTCTTCCCAACGGAACGCGCCACCCACGGTGGTAGCTTTGAGGTACTTGTTATCCGAGATCGAGGCGAGCTGAAGGCTGCTTACGCCGCGGAAGCCGTAGCGCCGGACCTGCGGGTTGCTCTTGCCCTCCTGGGCTTTGATGATGCCGAGTGGAGCGCCCACGAAGGCTTGGTAATTCTGCTGCGGGGTCTGCGCAGTGGAGGAGTAGGCGGCGTTTGCACCCGGGACCGGAAGGCCGCCATACTTGTGAAGCCACCAGAGTTTGTTCGGGTTGCCCTCGGCGATCGCGTTGGCTGGATCGATGGACGTGTCGACAACGCTGGTCCAGGTTGGCATGCGGAGATTGATCCAGTCGACGAGTGCCTTCGAGATGTTCTGTTGGCTGGTCTTCCCATCTGTCACGGACGCCGAGACGGTCCAGTAGTGGGTCGGGTTGTAATTGATTTCGATCTCGGTGCCGACGGAACGGAGATCAGAGGTAGCGCCGATCGGAAGGGTCGATGCGGCGTTAACGTAGTAGTTATTATCGTCGGCGGTGAAGCCGGTTTTTTTCGCGACCTCGGCAGCAACTTGGTCGGCTGACCACGATGGGTTATCCTTCTGCACCCAATGGACGGCGTTGTTGTAGAGGTTGAGGAACGGCGTGGGATTGCCGGTGCCGGTAGGGACAAAGTCGATACGGAGCACGCGGCCGGCCAGCGTGTTGATGTCGGTGGTCTGAGAATTTTTCTGGAAGTCGTCGTAGTGACTGGCGCGGACGGAGAGGGTGTCCTTCAGGATGTTGAAGGTGAGGCCCCAGCTCTTGTCGGAGCCGCTGGTGTTGGGTAGACGGTTCTTGAAGAGGTCCTGCGCGGGCGCAGTTGGCGTGAAGCTGTTCGAGCGATTGGTGCTCAGCGAGAGGCCGTTGAGGAACTCAGCGAGGACGCCGCTGGTGAGACGCTGAGTGATCGGCGTGTCTTTGAACGGACGCACCACGATCTGAACGTTGGTGGTGCGGCCGCCGTTCACGAAGTAGGTCGGCTGCCATGCGTTCACGATGCCGTAGTCGAAGTTGATGCCGTCGCTGCTGAGGATCTTGTTTGTCGGGTTGCCCGGATTGCCGTATTTGAAATAGACGTCGTCCTGGCGGACGCCGAGCGTGGTGATGACGCGGTCGGCGAGGAAATGGTTCTGTACGACGGCACCCTTGGTGCGGATCGTCGTTTTGGTGTTGAGTGCGCCGCCCGTCTTGTCTGCGGCGACCTGCGAGAGGGCGAGACTCTCGGTGTGAAGCGTGGGGGAAATGTTATTCGGGTTGGTCGTGGCGCCTGTCGCCCAATTGAAGTTATACGCCCCCAGTTTCACATCGCCCGGAGCGTAATCGACGTTGTTGCCGCTGTTGTCGCCGACGTAGAAGCGATATTCACCCGAGGTGAGCGCGAGGTTGGTGGGCGTACCGGTCGGGGAGGATTGGAACCCGCTGTACGTACCGGCAGGGAGCCATGCCGTGGTGCCGGGGGCGATCGCTTCGCGCCAGGAATACTGGCGATTGACGCGGTATTTGTACTCGGCGTAGCCGGTGACTTGGAACGAGCCGAGCCAACTGAGGAGATTTTTCTCCTCGGTGAGATCGAGTCGATAGGCGAGCTGGGCGCGGGACGTGTCCCACTTCTGTGGGTTCTCCTGGATGCGGGGCTTGTCGACCGCCATATAGGGTCGGAGGAAGTACGGATTTGGCGAGCCGTCGAGCAAGCGCTGGTTGATGTCGACGGTGAGCTGACCGGACTGGCCGTTGTCGTTGGCGATACCGATGAGGTTGCGGGTCCAGCGATCGGAGTCCTCGCGCATGAAACCCACCTGTGCGGCGAGCAACTGCATGTGCGTGTCGATGAAGTTCTGATCGATCTGGAACATGGATGTGACGGTGCGATCCCAGAAACGGTTCGGCGCCGACAAATTGACGGACGTGTAGTCGTAGATGCTCCGGTCGTTGATGGTCGGCGTCGTGTTGAAGAGATACTGCTCAAACGAACGCGGAGCGGTGCCCGAGAAGGTGGAGCCGGCGAGCGCGCTGTTCTGAAGGAAGTGCTGGCCGGTCAGACCGGTGGTTGGATTGGTCGCGCTCGTTGTGGTTTGCGGGGCGGACCAGTAGGTCATGCCATTGCGGTCGATGAACATCTGGTTGTGATTGTTACCCAGGTAACCGGAGTAGAAGACATCGGGGCCGTTGTAGGTGGTGGCCGTGTAAGTCGAGTTGGCCTGGGTACCGTTGTAGTAAGAGCCGTCGGCGCTGTGGATGGTCATGGTCACGGGGTCCCAGTATGGCTTTCCCTTCGCGATCCAGTAGGAGATGTTGTCGCGGGGCGGGAGCGCATTGGGCCGGTTGCCGTACGCGTGATAGGTGAAGACCGAGCCGCTGATCGTGGTGCGTTTAAACGGCTGATATTTGATCATGCCGTTAAAGCGCTCGGTGCGGACGCCCGAGGGTTTACGCTCAAACTCGTCCTCCTGGTAAACGGCGCTGCCGCGAATCGCGAGTTTGTCCTTAAAGAGGACTTGGTTGAGGTCGAGACTCGTGCGCCAGCCGCCTTCGCCGTCGACGCGGAATTGCACCGAGGTACGGTTGCGAGTCAGGTTCGCCATCGCGGGCACCTGATTGATGGTGCCGGAGGGATTGCCCAAGCCGAAGACGTTGGCGTTAGGACCGCGGCTGATTTCGAGGGCGTCGATCGTGATGGGGTCAACCGGCACCCGGCCCATCGTCTCGATATTACCGAGGGAGGTGTTGGCCGGGGCGATACCGCGCACCCGATTGGCGCCGGTGGGGTTGAGCTGGACGTTGTCCGAGAGACTGCCGTTGCGGTCCATCGTGAAGTCCGTGTAGGTCCCGGTGCCTTCGGTGCCGGCGACATAGAGGAAGACATCGTTCGCATCCAACATGCCGAAGTCCGCCATCTCGCCCTTCGTCATGACCGTGATGGAGGACGCGAGGTCATCGAGCTTCGTATTGAAGCGCGTTCCGGACATTGTGTTCACGCCGTAGTAACCTTTGTCGGTGCCGCTCTTCACTTCGAACGGCGAGAGCACGACGGTTTCTTCAGGCGGAGGCTCGGCCGCGGGCGGAGCGGCGGTTTGAGCAAACGAGATGGAGGCGGTCGCTGCGAGGGTAGCAGGCGCCAGAAGGAGCTGACGGAACTTTCGGTGTAGTCGAATTGAGTTCATAGTTTGGGTTAGCTAGGTCGGTGTTACAGGAAGGTCAGATTTAACGATACAGTGGCGGCGAAAGCGGCATTCGGCTTGCAGGGAAGGCGCGAACTCGTCGAAGGGGCGAAGAAGAGAAGCGAAGAGCGAACGGGGTATTACGTCGGGCGCAGGGCGCGCCGAGTTTAGGCGGATGTTAGCAATCGCAGTCGCGTGTGGTTAACGGCACAAGCACGCTGGTAGTCACATCGTAGACTAAAAGCAGCCTGTCGGACTTTGCCATTGAACATCCCATCGAGGCGAAAATCTGTTCGGCCAGCGACGGTTCCATCCCAACAGGCTGCTAAGGCAGCGCTGCGCGCTGCAAGAAAAACCAAATCCGAAGGTTTGCCGGCACGAAGTGCCATTTAGGAGTTTGTAGGGAGGAAGCGGGCGCATGGAGAAGGCAGTCCCCTGCAACTTCCAAGCATATCGGACCAAAGTCCGACAAACTCCTCGCGGTGACACGCGGGATCCGTAACTCAACCTGCGAGCGTGCGCGGGGGAAGCAGCGGGTTTTCGCAGCGCTCGCCGGTGAGCAGTACCTCGTGTTGCACGAGTGGAATTCCGGTTTCATTGCGATGCATCAGGCCGATAAGCATCTCCACCGCGAGACCGCCGATCTTGGCAGGGTCGTAGTAAATGCCGGTGCACTCAAGCTGTTGGCGATGTTCGAGCGCGACAATGCCGACGTCACGCGGGACTTTGCGACCGAGGTTCTCAAGCCAGTTGATGAGAATGCGGGGGTTGTTGACGAGAATGGCGTCGGGTTTGTGGCGATCGAACCATGTGCGAAAGGTCGCCTCATCAGTCGGGGACTCGGGGCAGACTGGCAGGCGGTCCCGCGGGCGAAGTTGGAGTTGTTGCGCGAGGTAGGCGCCGAGCCAGCGGTCGCCGACGCTCGGGCTATCGCTGGCGTCCGAGAAAAGAAAACCCACGCGCTGGTAGCCGTTTTCGCGGCAGCGATCCATGGCCTTCCACACCGTGTCGAAATGATTCTCGGTGACGTGATGCAGTACGGGCGAGCGAAGGGTCAGGCCGAGGGCGACACAGGAAAAACGGTTCCACTCAAGTTCGAGAGAATACTGGCCGGCAGGCAGGCGCCCGATGATGAGGCCGTTGATGCTGCGTGCAGAAAGCATTTCGCAGAAGCGATGCGGGGTCATGCCTGGCTCACGCAGCCAGAAGTGTTCGAGCTTGTATCCAAAATCCGCTGCACGCTGCACGGCGCCGGGGAAAAAATCCGGCCGGTCGTGATGTTCGGGGCGCCAGCCGTAACGCGTCGCGTAGTTGGTCACGTAGGCGAGCGTCGCGTGCTTGACGGGCTTGCCGGAGCGCCGCGACTGCATGAGCGCGGACACGAGTGGGTTGATCTTGTAGCCGAGTCGTCGGGCGATCGCTTTTACCCGATCGCGCGTTTCCAGCGGGATGCGCGGATGATCGCGCAAAGAGAGCGAGACCGTGGTGCGATGCACCCCGGCGGCTTTGGCCACGTCTTCAAGGGTCGCTTTCAACTGCACGGGTCTAGTCACGGTTGTTGAGAGTTTCAGTCGAGCGAAAATTTGGGCAACCCTCTGTCATCGGACTTGCCAGCTAGTAGGTAGCGGCAGGCCTCCGGGCCTGCTGGTCGGAGATTGGAGTTCGGAGATCGGAGTTCGGAGATCGGAGCTCGGAGATCGGAGTTCGAATCGAACACAGCAGGCACGGAGGCCTGCCGCTACGGAGTGAGGGGCAACGGCTCGGGGCGGAAATACGGCGCGAGAACGGGGACGACCCGCGCCAGATCCTCAATGACGAGCCGCGCGAATACCGCGTTCGTTTCATTGGAAAGATGGGTCGTGTCGAGTTCGCCATTTGCTTTTTTCGGGTTGAGCACCCGCGTTTTTTCCGGGCCAAGGCGCTCGCAGAATTCGATGCTGCGTGCATGCAGATCGATGAGAGGGACGTTTTTCTCGGCAGCGATTTTTTTCACGGCGTCCACGTAGGGCGTGAGCGTGCTGACGATTCGGTTCGGGTTCGCCGGATCGAAATCGCGGCGGGTGAGCGAAGTGACGAGCACGGGCTGCGCGCCAATCGCACGAACCTCGTCAACATAGCGCGTCATGTTGGCGGCGTACGTCGTGGCCGCGTCGGTTTCGCGGTCAGGGCCTTTGCCGGGCTGATCGTTGTGGCCGAATTGAATCAGATAGTAATCACCTTTGAGAGCGAGGGCGGGCTCCCAGTGGTTTTCGGCGCGGAAACTTTTTGAGCTGCGGCCGTTGAGAGCGGTGTTGATGCACTCGGCGTCGGGGAAAAGGAAACGTTTGAAGCCGGAGCCCCAGCCGTCGTGGTCGGAGACGGTGGAATCACCCACAAGGACGATGCGGACGTGCGGAAGCGAGCTGGTTTTGCTAGCGGCATCGTGAGAAAAGAAATTTTCGCCGAAAACTTTTTCCGGCGTGAGGGCTGCGGCGTCGTCGGCGGTGAGCGGTTTCGCCCATGAAACACGCGTGGCAGGATTCGCGCCCGGGCCGGTGCTGCCGAATTCCGCGTAGAACGTGGTTTGCTCGGCGTGCGGTTTTTTCCAGTTGTCCCAACCTTCCGGGCGAACGGCGGCGGACATCTCGGTGCGGAGAAAAACTGTTTTCGCAAAATCGCGCCAGGGACGACCGAGATAGGTTTTCGCTCCGGTCTCGCCGGTGATTTTGCAGTCGGCGAAAATGAAACCGTGCGGCTGATCTTTTGGAGTGGACGCAGCTGTGATGTAGCCGTCGCGCAGCACGTGAATATGGCAGTGATCGAAGTACGCAGTCGCGGCGCCGAAAATAAAATCAACGTGACCCTCGATATAACAGTCGGAGAAATAATGACGGCCGCGATTCACCAGAATCGTATCCTGCCAGCCGAGAAAACGGCAGTGATGAAACTCGAGACGGTCGCCATCCGCACGAAGTGCGAGCGCCTGGCCGACAGGACCGGCGGAATTCGCGATCGTGATATTTTCCCAGATCATTCCGTCGCCGTCGATCTGCACCGTGGGAGTGCGGAAGGTACCGATCGGTTTGCCGTCAGGCCCCGGAAGATTCGCGTGAAGGTTGAACGTGATGACGGTGCTTTCGGGAGCTTCGCCGATCACGTGAATGTTGCCGCGTTCGCGTTGGACGTAGATCCGCTCGTTGTACGTGCCGGGTTTGACGAGGATGACCCAGCGCGGGGTGGCGGGATCGGTCTTCATCGGCGCGGCGCTGATGGCTTCTTGCACCGAGGTGAACTGCCCGGTGCCGTCGCGAGCGACGACCGCGTCGGCGTGCGGCGCAGCGGCGTTGGCGGAGGTAATCGCTGATAAACAGATTTCCGCGAGGATGGATATGAGGAGCGAAGCTTTCATGAGAGGAACGTCTTCAAAATACGGCTGCGTAGGTCAGCCCAAACCGCGTCCGCAAGCGGGCTGCCTGCGACGAGCTGGGACGCTGGCGTCAACGAAAGACGTTTCGGCGGGCCGAGCGGTCCCGCCCCACCTGGTGCTGAGAGGTCACGGCTGTGGGGGTTTCTTTTTCCAGCGCGGGTAGGTTTTCGCGAGAAGCTCGGCGGGCCAGTCTCCGAGATAACGATACCCGGCTCGGCGCTCGCGTTCGATCTCATTGAAATCGTAACGGATCACACGGTCGCGACCGATGAAGATCGCGCGGTTCGTGCCGAGTTCGTAAAACCGCGCCCACAGAGGAGGAGCCGCAGGATCGGCGACGGCCCG
>CBRAFL010000054.1:0-19931 GCA_967755055.1 uncultured bacterium | reverse complement strand
GATGGATTTTGCGAGCAGCTGCAGCGGCTTGGTGTAGTCGTCGGTGTTTTCCGGCAGATGCATCGGATAAATTTGATCGTGGCGGATCGGCAAACCCAGCGCGGCACAATGCGCCCGGATCTGATGTTTGCGGCCGGTCACAGGCGTAATGCCATAGCGTGCCCATTCACCGCTTGTTTCGATCAACTCCAAATGTGTCTCGGAGTTGGGCTCTCCGCTCTCCTCGCGCACTTGCATGAAGCGCTTCGGGTTTTCCGCGAGACGACTGCGGTAGGTCAGGGGAAACGTGAGCTCGGGGCGCGACGGGGCGATCGCTTCGTAATATTTTCGAATCGATTTCTGCAGGAAGAGATCCTGGTACGCACTCCGCGTTTTTGGCTGAACGGTGAACACCACCAGGCCCGCGGTTTCACGATCGATGCGGTGAATCGGTGAAAGCGTGTCAATTCCGAGCCTGCGTTTGAGACGTACCAGTAACGTTTCCTGCAAGTAGCGGCCGGAAGGAATCACCGGGAGAAAGTGCGGTTTGTCCGCGACGACGAGCAGATCGTCTTGGAAGAGCACGAGCTCTTCGAACGGAATGCGTGGTTCAACCTCGAGCGCCCGATAATAATAAATTCGCAGCTGCGGCTGATAACGTCGGTGGCGGTCGACTGGCTCGCCACCGGCATCGATCACATCGCCCGCCTGCAAGCGCGCGCTCCAAATCTCAGACGAGATCGCGGGAAAACGATGGATCAGGAATTCGGCGATGGTCAGCCACGGCCCTTCCGGCAGAACCACGCAACTCGGGCTGACTCCGTTCCTCGCCGGCGGTGCAGGCAGGACGGGTGGGGACTGGATTTTTATTTTCTTCACCAACGCAACCAGCGCAGCTGGCAGCAGCGACGAAGACAAGCCGCGGAAACTGCAGTGACGCGGAGAACGCGGGACGGCGATTCGAGGAGAACGACGATCGTCCATGCTTGATGAAGCGCGTTTCCCGGCCCGTTCGACTCGGCCGCGCGAAAGTGAAGCGGCCTGCGCAGGCGGCCCACCGATTCCTCCTCCGCCTATTTGTTTGCGAAGCGGGTTGAAATTGGATTCCAACTTTTTGCCGCCCGGCTCACGCATTTCCTCCAGCTGTGCCCGTGCCGTACCTATGCGCCCTCTCGCCCTTCTTGCGCGCTCGACTGTGAGCGCTCATGCCCTGCTTTTTGCGTCTTTTCTGCTGACGAGCGGATGTACGAACTCCCTTAATCGCGCGATTTATCGGGAGAAGCCGGAAGCGATTCAGAAATTCCTGGCCGCCGGCGCGAACGTCAACGAGACGAACGAAGATGGCGGCACGCCTTTGATTTATGCTGCGCAATTTGGCGATATCGCGCTGATCAAAACCCTGCTCGAACGCGGAGCGCTGGTTAATCCCGTCGATCGCGAGGGCAATTCGGCACTCGGCTATCTTGTTTCGCGAAAAGACACCAAGAATGACGCCGTCTCATTGCTGCTCGCCCATGGCGCCGATGTAAATGTCGCGAACAAATCACGGCACACGCCCTTGCATCTGGCGGTGACGAAACCGGTCCAGCCAGAGTCAGCGGCGCAGCAGAATGAACTCGTCAAAATGCTGCTCGCCGCGGGAGCGGATGCGAATCGCAGTACCTACAACGGCGAGCTGCCTCTCCACGCTGCGGCCGCGGCCGGCCAGTCGAATGAAGTCCTGGAGCAACTTTTGAACGCCACCCGGGAACCTCAAGCTGTGACCCACGCCGGTTACCATGCGCTGTCGGAGGCGGCTAGAAATGCGCATCATGAGCCAGCGCTCTTTTTCGCGAGCCACGGATTTGAACCGCAAAAACTTATTGCAGCGCCATTCCCCGAAGAGAAGGGAATGCTCGTCCTTCAGGTCTGCTATCAGATCAACGCACGGGCGAACGAAGCGCGGGGTGATTATTTATTTGGCCGAAAAGAAAGCGCCGGTGCGTTGGCGGGTTATCAGAGCAGTTCGCTGAACTACGATGCGGCGGTCGTTGATTGCGAGAAAGCCGTGAAGCTTTATATAGAGGCACTGGCCGACGCGAAGGCGGGGCGGAAGAGCCGGCTCACGTCGACCATTGCCTTGAATGTGGTGGGCACAGGACTGGCGCTTGCGACGGGCGTGGGATTTTTTGCGGCGCCAAAAAAGGTAGACAACCGCATTGACGACTTCGCTGAGGCGCTGGAACGCAATCAGGCGGTGCTGACCACGCTCACGCAGGAGCGGTCTGCATTAGCCCTGAAGCTGCAGGCCGCGGAAGCGGCGGTAAAACTGGAGGATCCCGCCGGCGTCGCAATATGGCCCGCCTCGGCCGCACCCGTTGGATCACCCACTGAAGCGACCTCTGCGCCGGCCGCGCCCTGAGCCTTTACTCTCAATTCGGCTAACGCGACTGCCTCGCGTTGTGGTCTGCGTCAGCGCCTGGTTTACGAAACCGCGTTTGAGTACAATGTCGCGCCCAATGCTGAATTTTTCCCGGTCGCGCCATCGTGCGGGGGAATCCCCCGCAATTTCCCGGAAGACTCGGCTGAAATGATGGATCGACGCGAAGCCGGTCATCTCCGCGATGCGTTTCAGTTCATAGTCGGAGTAACGGATGATCTGCATGGCGGTCTCGACGCGGTGACGCCGGAGCGACTGCAACGGGGACTCGCCGTATTTCGCGTGCCAGCGCGCGTGCAGGTGACGGTAGCTATAGTTGAACGCACGACTCAGCACTTTTTGATCGATTCGGCGGCCACTGTTTTCACGCAGGAAGTGGCCGACGCGACCGCACAGCGAAGTCTCGTCCGTTTCGTCGAGCCTGAGAGCGGGCGCGACCGCGGAAGACGACAAGGATTTTTGTAAGAGCAGCAACAGGACCTGGGTCAGCAAGGTTTGGCAGATTTCATTGGCCACGGCTCCGCGCAATTCCGCTTCGGCATGCATGGTTTCCAGCAAGGTTTGGATTCGGCGATCCGACTGCATGTGGACCGGCGGAAGTCGCAGGCACGCTCGGCGCAGCGCGGAATGCCGCACCCGAAATTTTGTGTCGAGCGTGCAGACGATGGAACCGCGGGCGATCTCAAGGCCGTGTTCGAAGCCGGGCGGCAGAAATAAAACTTGGCGCGACTCGAGTGGGACGGAGGTCGCGCCCAGCAGTGCGGTGCCATTTCCACTGATGATCTGGATCAGTTGGAAGTATCCGCTGTGCTGATGCTGTGGCAGGCGCCAGCCCGGCCGATAGTCGTACCGCGCGATCCAAAGCGGATCAACATCCTGGGTCAGCAAGGCCATGTCGCAGTGAGAGTGTTCTCACGCGCGATGCAAAATATTCTGTTCACAACCGGACAAAATCAGTTCCCAACCAGCTCAATACGCCCCGCTGATCACGGACTATATTTGGGGAGATTAGGTTTTTGACCCCACCCATGAATCAGACTCACACCGCGAATCGCGGATACTGGCTTGTCGCCGTGCGTTGCAATTTGCTGATCGCCCTCACCGGCTTCGGCCTCGCCCCTGCGCTTCTGTCGCAAGAGGTTTCTCCAGATCCGAAAGACTCCACCAAACCTGACGAGGTCGTGCAGTTGTCGCCTTTCCAAGTCACTGCCGGTTCCGACAGCGGCTATCTGTCGTCCGAGTCAGTGACGGGTAGCCGCGTGGCGACCGCGATCAAGGATCTCCCGTTCACCGTGAACGTGATTACGAGCGAATTCATGCGCGACTTCGGCGTGTTCGAATCGAACGACAATTTCGGATACACCAGCTCGGTAAGTAACGTCGATGTGTCGGGCGGCGGCGGGAGCAACATGCGCGGCTTCACCAGCCAGTACATGTTGCGCGACGGTTTCTTTCGTCTCGGCACCACCGATCCGATCCTGATCGATCGCATCGAATTCATCAAAGGGCCCAACGCGGCAATCTACGGTGAGACGCAGCCCGGCGGTATCGTGAATATGATTACGAAGCGCCCCAAATCTCTCCCACAAACCAGTGCTTCCGTCACTGCCGGCAGCTATGATACCACTCGAGCGACGGTGACTTCGACGGGACCGGTGGGATCGGTGCCCGGTACTTATTATCTGTTCACCGGAGCGGATTTCGAGCGCGGCTACGAGGTGCCTGGAGCTTCGCTGCGCAACCGCACGGCGTCGCTCGGCCTCGAGCACAAGTTCGATAATGGCGGAGATTTCCACATCGTTTACGGTTACATGCGCAACCAGTCGCACTCGGTCCAATCGAACGTCCCGTTCCTCTACAATTCCACGACAAAGACCTACGTCGGCATCGCTAGTGATCTCGCGACTATCAATCAGAACGGACCGAACAGCGAAACGACGCGTGACGTGAACGACCTCACTGCGACCTACGAAAAACGCCTCAACAGTATCTTTTCCGTTCGAGCCGCCGCCAACTGGTACCACCGTCACAAGTGGCTCTTCAACGCGGGCAACGGCACGCAGTACGACTACCTCAACAACACGCTCGTCAAAGGCACGCCGGCGGAAGGACTCATCGGCGAGGATGGTGGCGGCGTGCAGGCCGACCTGCTCGCGCAGTACAAACTCTTCAGCGACAAGGTGAGCGCCAAGACGCTGCTCACGTTCGATTTTTCCGATTACTACCGCTGGGATCCCACCTGGCAGTTGGGCAATGCCTATATTGTTTCCAACACCCCGACCACCGTCGCGCCGGGCCCGGATCGCACCTACTGGTTCAAGAACATCTTCGTCGGCCAGCCGATCAATTACAGCGTTCCAGCTTTCAGTTCCGGCGCCTATAACAACGTGACGCGCGATAATCATAATCGTGCGAGCATTTGGGGCGGACTCCTTCGCCAGCAGATGAATTTGATGCAAGACCGGCTGCTCCTTTTCGCCAGTCTTCGCTACGACCGTGTGGTGTTCAACCTCCGTGATCTGCGTGGCGCCGGCCTTTCGGTGCGTGGGATCAACACCGCCTGGTCACCGAGCGTCGGATACAACTACAAGGCGAATTCGCACCTTTCTTTTTACGGGAGCCGGAGCAATGGTTTCAATGCGAACGCCCAGAATCAGAGCGCCGCAAACGGAGTTCAGCCGAGCGAAAAATCCTGGGGCTACGACTACGGGATCAAGGCCAGCTTCTTCGACGACCGGCTCGTCTTCACTGCTGGCGGTTACTATATCGTTCGCCGCAATGTCGCGACGACCGACGTCCTCGCCAACGGCACCACTGTCAGCACGTTTACCGGCAGCCAGCTCTCGCGCGGCGCGGAGTTCGATTTCTCATGGCGGGCGACGAATAATTTCACGGTGCTGGGCGGCTACGGTCACAACAACAACATCTATACCTCTTTCGGCCGCGACACTGGCGCTGTCGGCTTTCCTCCGGGCATCGTCCCGCATGACAACTTCGGCGTTGCTGGAAAATACGCGTTCACCAACGAGACTCTGCACGGCTTGTCCGTGAATGCTGGCGTGACCCATGTTGGGAGTGCGCCGTCGCAGAATCCAAACACCGGCGATTTATTCAACCCTGCCGCGCTCGGTGGCACCTACATTGGCAATGACGGTCGCCGTAGTTTGATGTTGCCGGGTTACACGCTCGTTGAACTGGGCGCCACCTACCAATTCCGCACGGGGCGCTTCACGCAGACGCTGACCGTGAATGTGAAGAACGCCCTCGACACCGATTACATCCGCATCGCCTCAGCCCAGATTAAAGGCGACGGCCGTGGCTACTATCTGACTTACGGACTCGGGTTCTAGGAAGGCATGTCACTCGAGTCTGAGTCAAAGCGCCGGCGTGCTGCCGACGCAATTCAATCTCTCGTTCAGTGCGGCGCCAGGGCATCGAAGTCATAGACCTCTATTAACGCGATACCCGTGCCAGCGCCGCCGCTGACCTGTACCGTGTAAGCTCCGGGAAGAAGCGACAGCCGGATCGCCGAATCTTTTGGATTCGTCGGAAACAACCATTCGTACCACGCCGGCTCCGCGACGAATGTTTGACGGGCGGGTGGACGGATGAAATTTCCATCGAGCCAATCATCGTTGGCCGCGATTTTCTCTGTGCCGTGATAAACGGCTATACTTGGGTTCGCCAAGACCTCCGTCACGCCAAACGCCGACAGGGACGGACCCAGCGCACGGATCAGCACATTGCGCGGCGCACCGCCTTGTATGACGAAACCGGCGATCAATCCGCGCTCGCCGGTGCCGACCCAGCCACGAGTCGCGATGTTGATCAAGGTACTTTCGTGGTCTGGCGACAATTCCATGACCAGCGGGAAATAAACGAGGGTCATTTCGTCGGTAGGCGGGGCCAGCTCTTTCCAAGTTAAAAGTTCCGTGACGACGCGCGACGGCTTGGTGTGCTGGTTGGGCAGGTAAACCGCCGCTCTCACGAGTGTCGGATCGTAAGTTGTCCACGCGATCAATTCAGTCGCGTGCCAATTCCAAGCCGGGTGGCCGGGCTCGGCGTAGTTGCCGTTCGTGGCATCCGCGCCAAGGGCGATCTTGAGGTGAGGCACCAAAAAAAGCGGGCTCCCTGACGCGAGATAACTCCGAGCTTGTTGGATCAGCGCCGGCGCGCTCACCGCGATGACATACGATTCGGTTACGACCGAGCTGTTGGCCGGTGCGGGTGCTGGTCCACTCATCAAAAAATATGCGGTCTCGGCGCGGCTTCGCCCAATCGTGAGATTCAAGAGGGCGGCAAATATTACGAGGGTCCAAACCGGACTGTTAGTTTTCATGTGAGGGGTAACACCTTCTATTAACGCTGGCCGCGGGCGTTCGGAGTCACTGCCGTGCGAAATACATTCATCAACGGATGCAGGCAGGGACGCCTGCGCTACGCCAAACATCAACGGACGTGCTACGCCAGGCAGGCCTTGAACGCCTCAGTGAGAGCGGGGCGTTCGAGATTTTTACCGATGAAGACGAGTGTGTTCTGGCGCGGCTCACCCTTCGTCCACTCGCGATCGAATTTCGCGTCGAAGAGCATGTGCACGCCCTGAAACACCAGCCGTTTGTTCGAGCCTTTCACGGCAAGCACACCTTTCATTCGGTAAATATCGCCGCCTTTCACGCGCAGCAGCGTGCTGATCCAGTTATTCAGTTTCGTGCCGTCGAGATCGCCGGGGGTGCTGATGCCGACGGACGTCACCGCGTCGTTGTGCGAATGCGCGGCGTGAAAATCCCGCTGCCACACGGGTTTCGAAACCTCGCCGTCGACGTGAATGTGCAGTGGGTCTTCGCCGCAGCCTTCAAAGACAAGATAGTGCCCGGCTTCGTTTATTTTGAGAGGGAAATGGCCGTGGCCTCCATCGAGGATCAAGCGGTGGAGCGTGGCGCCGGGAGCGACGGGTTCGCCGGGTTTTATGCGCGTTTCCCAATCAGAGAAGGTGACGACTGCGGCTTCAATGGCAGCGCCATAGTCTGGAGTCGCGGCGGCACCTGTGCGAGCGCCCGCGAGCGGGCTGCCCACAGGCATCACGACCACGTCGAGCTCGTTCTCGTTACCGTGATGATGGTGATGATGATGTCCGGCCTCTCCCTCGTTCTGCTGGCCAGCAGAATGATCATGCCCATGATCATGATCTCCGTCATCGTGGTCGTGCCCGATCACGAGCTCGTGCGTGCCAGCAGGCAACGCGTACGTTCCGGCCCATTCGAACGGATATTCCGGTTCGAGAAATTGCGGGTCGAGTTCGGTCGCGCGGCCGAGATTGAAGCCGCCAACGTTCAAGACGCGGTCGAGGGGAAGATCGCAGTTCTGCGTGCGGTGAATCTTTGCGACGGCGTTGATTCGATGGATGCGCGCTTCGAGCTCGGTCAGTTCCCCGGGTGAAACAAGGTCGGTTTTGTTGAGGAGGATGACATCGGCGAACGCGAGTTGCTTCACCGCTTCGTCTTCGGTTTCGAGATGTTGGAGAACGTGCTTCGCGTCCACGACCGTGACGATCGCATCGAGCCGGAAGTTCGCCTTCATCTCATCGTCGGTGAAAAACGTTTGGGCAACGGGAGCCGGGTTGGCCATGCCGGTCGTCTCGATGAGGATGCCGTCGAGTTTATCCTTTCGCTTCATGAGCCGGCCCAGGATTCGGATGAGATCGCCGCGAACGGTGCAGCAGATGCAGCCGTTGTTCATTTCAAAGAGTTCTTCGTCGCTCGTAATGACGAGCTGGTTGTCCACGCCAACCTCGCCGAACTCATTTTCGATCACAGCGAGTTTCTTGCCGTGTTGTTCGGTGAGAATCCGGTTGAGGAGAGTCGTTTTGCCGGCGCCGAGAAAACCAGTGAGCACAGTGACAGGAATGGGCATGGAAGAATTTACGATTTACGATGGACGATGTGTGATGGCGCAAGCGTGCGGGCAGCGGTCTGCTTTGCAAACGCGAGATCAAGGCGGGGTGTAGCGGCAGGCCTCCGTGCCTGTCCGTGGTTCGCGGGCGGAGGGACGACACGGGGTCTTCCCTCCGCCTTATGAGACGGCAGGCATGGAGGCCCTGCCGCTACGCAATCCCATGGCTCTCAAGCCGCGGGCTCGAGCCGGTCGATGCGCACACGACGGGGGCGTTCGGGTCCGACCTCAAGGGCGGTGAGTCGATAGTCGCCAACGGTCAGTGACTCGTCCCGGCGCGGAGGGCGGCTGAGATTGCGGATAAACCAAACCGACACGGTTTCGCGCGGCTGCCACTCCAGCGGCCAGCCGGTTTCCGCCTGGAGTTCACGCAATGTCAGCGAACCGCTTACCACAATCGAACGCTCCGTGCGTTCGAAAATCGGCCCGGTGCCAAGATCAAATTCGTCGCGGATGTCGCCGACGATTTCCTCGATCACGTCTTCGAACGTGACGATGCCGGCGACTTTTTTGTCAGCATCGACCACAATGGCCAGATGGCTGCGCGCGTGGCGGAAGCGTTCCAGCATGACGGACAATGGCGTTTTAAGTTCAAAACTGACAGCTGGACGCACGAGACCTTCGAACGACGCTTCGGGCCCGAGCGCCTGGATTTGCCACAGCCATTCGCGCACGAGGAGAATGCCGACGACGTTGTCGATCGAATCGCGGCACACCGGAAAACGGCTGAAGCCGCTGGTTTGGGCGATGCGCAGATTCTCGGTGAGCGGGCGATCGAGCCAGAGCGCAACGATCTGATCGCGCGGCAGCATGATCTGCTGGGCAAATGTGTCGCGCACTCGCAGGGACTGGACCATCAGCTTGTTTACGAGCGCATCGCCGGGGTGCACATGCCTCGCGTGGCTAAAAACATATTCGAGTTCCTCGGCGCTGAAGGCGTGATCACTCTCTGTGGCGGTGGCGAGCCCGACCCAGCGGATCATGCGGTTGGCGGTGTCGTTGAGCACCCAAATGAAGGGAAAGAAAACATAATAAAATACCATTAGCGGCGCGGCGATCCACAGCGTGACACCTTTGGCGTGCTGGATCGCGAGCATCTTGGGGCCTTGCTCGCCAAAAACGATATGGAGGAACGTGATCAGCACGAAGGCCACTGCGAACGAGATCGAATGGACTGTGGTCGGATCAGTGACCCCCCAGTGGGCGAGGAGCGGTGTGAATCGCCGCACGACAAACGGTTCGCCGACCCAGCCCAGACCCAAACTGGCGAGCGTGATGCCGAGCTGAGTTGCGGAAAGCGCGGCGTCGAGGTGTTTGGTCGCGCGGAGCGCGAATTTCACCCGCCAGCCACCTTTTTTGGCCAGAGGGCGGAGCTGGCTCGCCCGGACTTTTACCAGCGCAAATTCCGCGGCAACGAAGAAGCCGTTGGCGATGACGAGGAAAAGGATGACGAGAGTTTCGAAAGCGATACCGAGAAAAGTCGTCATTGTTCGGCCTGACGATGGTCGGATTTTAAGCGGAGGCGAGGACGAGATTATTAGCGGGCAAAGGATCGCGTGTGGCGGGCGTCACCTTTCAAAACTGTAAGGTTTCCGCAAGCAGGCGGAAGGGAGGATGTGCGATCTTCGCCACGTTCAACAACCCAACCTTATTCCTTTCCGTATGAAATCCCCCTCCCAATTCAATCGTAGCCGCGCGCTCTTATTCGCGCTTGGCCTCGCGGCGGCGGGTAGCCTCACGTGGACCGCCACCGCTTTGAACGGCGCCCCGTCGGTGTCGGTTAACGTGGACGCGAAACCCATCGCTCCGTCGAGCTCCGCGCTCGGACCCAGCTACGCGCCAGTCGTGAAAAAAGTCGCGCCGAGCGTCGTGAAGGTGCAAGTCACCGAACGCGCCAAGATGGTCTCGACGCAGGAGCTGCCGCCTTTCTTGAATCAACCGGGCTTTCGGGAATTTTTTGGTGATCAATTTGGGCAATCGGGTCGTCGCGGAACGGTCCGCCAGCCGGCGCAAGAAGGTCTCGGCTCCGGTGTGATCGTCAGTCCCGACGGCTATGTTCTCACCAACAGCCATGTGGTGAAAGGCGCGGACACGATTAAGGTGACGCTCGGCGATGGTCGTGATTTGACGGCCAAGGTCGTGGGCACCGATCCGCAAACCGATCTCGCGGTGATCAAGATCGACGCGAAGGAACTGCCGGCGATCACGTTTGCCGATAGTGACCACGTTGAAGTGGGCGATCGCGTCCTCGCGGTTGGGAATCCTTTCGGTATCGGACAAACGGTGACGAGCGGCATGGTGAGCGGTCTCGGCCGCGCCACGATGGGGCTCGACTACGAAGATTTTATCCAGACCGATGCCGCGATTAATCCGGGTAATTCGGGTGGCGCGCTGGTCGATGGCGAAGGCCGTCTCGTCGGCGTGAATACGGCGATCCTCAGTCGCACGGGCGGCTTCCAGGGAATCGGTTTTGCGATTCCGGCGAATCTCGCTCGTAACGTGATGGAGCAGCTTGTTTCCAAGGGCAAAGTCGTGCGCGGTTATCTTGGCGTAACGATGCAGGACATCAATGCGGAGCTGGCGGATCAGTTTAAACTTTCCACGCGGGCGGGTGCGCTGGTCGCAGACGTGGTGCCGGACAGCCCGGCGGAAAAAGCCGGTCTGAAAGGTGGCGACGTGATCACGGAATTTGACGGCAAGCCGGTCGCCGATTCGCGTCACTTGAAGCTCGCGGTGGCGAACTTTGCGCCGGGTCAGAAGGTATCGGCGAAAATTTTGCACGAGAACAAGAAAGTCGATGTGCAGTTCACAGTCGCGGCGCGTCCGTCTGATCGGGCGCTGGCCCGGGCTGATGGCCGCGGTGGTAATCTGCAACCGGATGATAACAGTGAAGACACGGGCACCTTGAACGGCGTCGCTGTGGGCGAACTCGATCCGCAGACGCGTCAGGAGTTCGACGTACCCGCGAAGATTAAAGGTGCGCTCGTGACGAGTGTTGATCCGGATTCGCCCGCGGCTGCGGCGGGTCTGCAACCCGGTGACGTTATCCAGGAGATCAATCGCCAGCCCGTAAAAACAGCGGACGACGCGGTGAAGCTCACGGAAAGCACCGAAACGAAAAAGACGCTCTTGCGCGTGTGGAGCCAGCGCGGCTCGCGGTTCGTGGTGGTCGATGAGACCGAAGCGAAACCGAATTCGTAAACCAATTGGCAGTGTGTGTTAGGGGTGTATTGCTGTGTGATTAGTGTGCAACAGCTCCGGGCGGAAACGCCCGGAGCTTTTTGTTGGGAGGCCGGATGTGCGTAGCCGTGCCGGTTACGGCGCGGTGGATCGGTGGCGACCCCGCACGCTAACGCGAGCGGCTACGATGACCTAGAGCGGCTACAACTTACTCTCGCACTTAAAACGTTTCCCCTTTCCGAGGATTCTCCCACTTTTGCCATGAACTCCATGCGTGTCCTCGTCGTTGAAGATGATGCCAAGATAGCTTCCTTCGTGGTCAAAGGCCTGAAGCAGGAGGGCTATGGCGTGGATCACGCACCTGATGGCGACACCGGTCTGGCGCTCGCCAGCTCCACCACGTACGACGCGGCAGTCGTCGATATAATGCTCCCCGGGCTCGACGGACTCAGTCTCGTGCGGCGGCTGCGCGGCGCGCGCAGCGACGTGCCGGTTTTGTTTCTGAGCGCACGCGCCACGGTGGAGGATCGCGTGAAAGGTCTTCAGGCCGGCGGTGATGATTACCTGACCAAGCCATTTGCGTTCGCCGAACTTTCGGCGCGATTGCAGGCATTGATTCGTCGGGCGACGCGTGCACCGGAAGCGACGAAGGTATCGGCAGGGGATGTTACACTCGACCTCGTGTCGCGAACGGTGACCGTGGCGGGCAACGAAGTGGGATTGCAGCCGCGTGAATTTGCCTTGCTCGAATATTTGCTCCGGCACGCGGGCCGGCCGGTCACGAAAGTCATGCTTCTCGAGCACGTGTGGGACTACAGTTTCGATCCGCAGACGAATGTCGTGGACGTATTGATGTCGCGATTACGCAGCAAAATTGATCCTGACAAAACGCGGATCGAAACCCTCCGAGGAGTGGGCTATGTTTTCAAAAACTCCCGCTGATCGCCTGCGCCATTCGCTGGCCGTACGGCTCAGTGTGTGGTTCGCGACGCTTTTCGCCGTCGGTTTCTCGGCCATCTTTGGCCTGCTTTATTGGTCACTGGCGCGCCAACTCGAGGCGCGGGACAACGAGGCGTTGCAGTTGCGGCTGCAGCAATACGCGGAGATCTACGCGGCGAGCGGGCTGGATGGCTTGCGCGTGCGCGTGGCGGAGGACAGCGAAGGGCCGCACGTGCGCTCGCTGTTTATCCGGCTCGTCAGTCGCGAAGGCGAGGTGGTGTGGGGGAAAATTCCGCCGGACTGGATCGAGGCGGATGCGCGCCGGATTTCCGTGCCCGACGGATGGGGCGGCTGGACGCAGCGGCAGGGCTACACGGTGCGGGTACCGCGCGACGAGGAGCAGGATCTCGCGATCGCCGCGCGGGTTTTGATGGATGGACGGCTGCTTCAGGTGGCGCGAAGCACGGACAGCCGCGCCGTATTACTAAAGCCGTTACGGAGGACGTTTCTCTGGATCGGTGGCGCGGTGGTGGTGATGGGCTTTGGCGCAGGCGTGGTGACCGCGCGACGCGCGACGCGACCGTTGCGCGATGTCATCGCGACGGCCCAGCGGATTATCGGCACAGGAGAACTGGATGCGCGCGTGCCCTTGCCAAAGCGAAACGATGACGTGGCGGAGCTGGTGCGCGCGTTCAACACCGTGCTGGACAAGAACGCCGGTTTGTTGCGCGCGATGCGCGAGGCACTGGACAACGTGGCGCACGATTTGCGAACGCCGCTGACGCGGCTGCGGGGCACGGCCGAGCTGGCGTTGCAGGCAGCCGGGGGCAATGGCGCGCAGAATGAAGCGCTGGCGGACTGCGTGGAGCAGGCGGATGACGTGTTGAAACTACTCCGCGCGATCATGGAAATATCCGAGGCGGAGGCGGGTATGCTGAAGCTGGAAAAAACGCACTGTGATCTGGGCTCCGTGGCGCGAAGTGCAGTTGAGCTTTATACTGAGGTTGCGGAGGCGAAGTCGGTGACCCTGAGCGCCGACATCAAAGAAAGTCTGCCGGTGCTCGGGGACTCGACGCGGCTGCGGCAGGCGATTGCGAATCTGGTGGATAACGCGGTGAAGTATACGCCGGCGAATGGATGCGTGACGGTAAGCGTGATCGCGGAAGGCAGTGAAGCGGTGGTGAAGGTGAAGGACACCGGGCCTGGTGTGCCGGAGTCAGAGCAACCGCGGGTTTGGGAACGACTTTATCGCGGAGACGCAAGCCGGTCCGAGCGAGGGCTGGGACTGGGATTGAGTTTAGTGCGCGTCATCATCGAAGCGCACGGCGGTCGTGTGGCGCTCTCAAATGCTGCGGAAGGCGGCGCGGTATTTGAATTGCGGATGCCGCTGGTGAGTTAGGGACGCGACGCGTTTACCGGCAAGTTTACCGCGCAAGCCAACACACCCCGCCCTTCCGTCTTCGCCGAGCCTATGGCGGACAAGTCGGGCACCCCTCTCAAGAGGGGACTTCGGCTGCTTGAGCGTTAGGAAATCCCCTCTTGAGAGGGGTGTCGCGCAGCGACGGGGTGTGTGGATGGGGCTTTACACGCAGTCTGATTGGCGTGGAGCCGGGACGTTTATTTATTCGCCGCGACCACGGCGATGAACGCGCATTCTTCGCCCTTGTCGTTTACGTAGACGATCTCGCTCTTGGTGGGAGGATCGTTGCGCTGCCGCTTGAGCGTGACTTTGACTTTCGTCTTGCACGACGGGCACGTGAGGGTGGCGCCTTCTTTGCAATGGTCCATCGCTTGGGCCGGCGTAATTTCCGAAACAGTTTTACACTGGCTGCAGACGTACACGACTTTGTCTTCGGACTTCAGTTGCTTGAACTGTGTTTCACTGCGGAGGGTTTGCCAAGACTGCGGACCGGGACCGGCGATCGCGAAAGACGACAAGCCGGCGAGGACGAGCGCGAGGGTGGAGAGTCGGATAATTTTCATGGTGATTTTTTTCGGGGTGAATTGCACTGCGAGGGTTAAGTAACGCAGCGTCATTGTAACTACACCTGACAGGAAGAAATCCCTCGGAGTTTGTGAACGCGTGTGGCGGCTGGTGGAGGCGCGCGAGGCAGTAAATGGTGGAACGCAGCGTAGCCATCATCTCATCGCCGTTTTTACGTGCGCAGTGGGCCGGAGGAGAGAACCGTTGGCGGCGACCTGCTTGGACGGTTCGCACAAGTCGAGCGGCTGTCCGGAGCGGGCGCGGAGTCGCGCCTCGACCTTGGCGGTGGTCGCTTCGAAGGAAATGCCGTCGCGCTCCAGCTCCTCCGCGGGTGCGGGCGCGGCGAGGGTGCCGGGGGGCGGCTGATACCAGCCGGGATCAGAGCCGTCGGCAGGCAGTTCGTCGCGAACTTTGAGGAGGGTGAACATGCCGCCCATCGTGATGTAATCGTATTGACCGGGGGCACCAACCATCGGGAGCGAATTCGGAGGCGTGGCCATGCCCATCGCACCCATATCGCCCATGCCTGTGTCACCCATCGTCATGAAGCCGGGGACCAGCGGACGGATTTTTTTGTTCAGCCCATCGGTGTCGATGCCGATGAGGTTGCCGAATTTGTGGCCCATCTGCGTCATGACATGGTGGAGCATGTGGCAATGCATGACCCAGTCGCCGGGCTCGCCGGCGACGAACTCGATGGTGCGCGTGCTGCCGGTGGGCATGTGAACGGTGGTCTCCGGCCACTGGCTCGCTCCGGGGATTTCGCCGCCGTCGGTTGCGACGACCTTGAAAGTGTAACCGTGCAGGTGAATCGCATGATGGCTCATCGTGCTGAGATTTCCAATACGGATGCGCACGCGTTCCCCTTTCCTGGCGACGAGGGCCTGAGTGCCGGGAAAGCTGCGCGCGTTCATCGTGAAAACGTTGAAATCCGTCATCTCGTTCGGATCGGGTCGGCGCGCGCCGACTTCGATTTTCCATTCGCTGAGCATGATGGCGTAGTCACGGTCGGGCGGGGGCTGCGCGGGATTTTTCGGGTGAATGATGAAGAGGCCCATCATGCCGAGCTGCATCTGCGTCATCTCGTCGTGGTGCGAGTGATACATGAGCGTGCCGTGCTGCTTGAGGGTGAACTCGTATTTGAACGTCTCGCCAGGCTGAATGGCATTTTGAGAAACGCCGCCGACGCCGTCCATTCCGCTCGGTACGAGGACGCCGTGCCAGTGAACCGTCGTCGGTGCGGGCAGACGGTTCGTCACGTAGATGCGGACGCGGTCGCCCTCGACGGCCTCGATGGTGGGGCCGTGGACGCGACCATTATAGCCCCAGCACTCGGCGACGAGGCCAGGGGCGAACTCGTGCGTGACGGGCTCGGCGGTGAGATGGAAAACCTTCACGCCATCGATGAGTTTCCATGGCAGCGTGACGCCGTTGGGCGTGATCACCGGTTTATAGCCGAGCGGGCCAGGCGGAACAAACGGTGCGGTAGTGCCATCGCTGGTGGGCGTGGCGGATTTTTTTATTTCTTCCGAAGCGATGAGTCGGGCGACCGGAGTCAGCAGTGCGGCACCGCCGGCGAGAGCGAGAAAGTTGCGCCGGCTAAAGTGAGGTGAGGACATGGCGGCGAAATTTTAAGGATTGGAGTGATGGTGATGTTCGACGGACGGAGCATCTTCCGGTTTGGCCGGCGGCTCGACGGGAGGTGCGTCCGCAGCGCCAGGTAACCGGCCGCCGATGGCGCGCTCGAGTTCGGTGCGCGCGAGCCAGTAGTCACGCAACACCTCGATGCTCATCCGCTCGGCGGTCTGTTGTTGCTCCTTCGCGAGGAGCAACTCGTACGGGCTTTTCTGCATGGCGTTGTAGTGAAGCAGCGTCTCACGCAGGATCAGGCGTCGTTGCGGCAGCAGGTTTTTTTGAAAAAACTCCGCAGCTTCGCGGGCGGCACGGAGGGCGTCGCGCGCGGTGCGGACGTCGGAGCCGATATCGGCCGCCAACGCGTCAGCCCGGTCCTGTGCCTGACGCACCGCAGCGGCGAGCCGGGCCACTTCGGGCTGACCTTGATCGAACACTGGCAGTTGGAGATCGAGTCGCGGGCCTGTCACGCGTCCACCACCCGCCTCACGCTCCGTGTCCACGCCGAAATCCACGGTGCCAGGAAGCAGACGAGTGCGGCGCTTGAGATTGAGCGCCTTCTCCGCGATGCCGACCTGTGATCGCGCGGCAGCCAGATCGAGACGCTGGTCGAGCGCGAGCGCTTCGAGATTGTCGAGGGTTGGGTCGGTGGGAGGCAGTACCGGCAGGCTGCCGGACAATCGCCATTCCGTTTGCCCGCTCATGAGGCCGAGGAGGCGGTTGAGATGTTCGCGCGCGGCGCGCACATCGGCGTCGGCCCGCAACAAATCGAGCTGGGTCTGTTGAGCGGAGACGTTGGTCTGGGCCAGCTCCAAGTTAGGGATGTTGCCTGCGTCGTATTGACGACGTGAAAGATCCGCGGCGGCATCGTTAATCTCGGCGATGACGGCCAGCCGCGCGCGAATATCCTGCCGGGCGAGCACCTCGTAGGCCGCGCGTTTCACTTCGGCCACGAGTGAAAGTACTTCGTGAACAACGCGGCGCTGCACTTGTGCGAGTTGATCTTGGGCGATGCGTGTGCGCAGCGGCAACAACAGCGAATCGAGCAGCGGCGCGGTGAGACCGAATTCGACGTTTGGTCCGCGAGGCCGATCCTGCGGCCAGCGCACACTCGCGCCGAGCGTGGGATTGGGAAGGCGCGAGGCGGCGGCGACATCGGCCTGTGAGAGACCGATCTCCTCGAACGTGACGCGCAGTGCGCGGTTGTTGAGCAGTGCGATTTGCACCGCGCTTTCGACGGTGAGATCGCGTGCGAGCAGCTCACGGGTGGCAGTGACGGCCTGGGTGCGCTCGTCCTCGGTGAGCGGCCAGGTGGCCTGCACGTCCGCCCGCTCGCGAAGCTGCGTCTGCACCGCGGGCAGCGTTGCGCGGGGGGCTGTGGTGGCGCAGCCGGCGAACACGATTGCGGTGGCTGGCAGAAATAATTTGGCAATTGAAGTCACGGAGAAAGTTTTCAGGAAAAATAATCGCTTCCCCAAACAAGGAGCGCACCGAGGTGGCCTGTGATGATGAGCAAACCGGCCGCCAGCCAAACGATGGCGCGGTTAATCCAGCGGGTTCCGCGTCGGGGACCATCGGCCCAACGACGCGCTGTCACCCATGCGAGCACCGAGAGGGCCGCAGTCGCAAGACCGAGCCAGCGATGCCAGGTGAGTGTGGCGCGCATTGATTGTTCGGGGTGCGACTCGTGCGCGAAAACCCAGCCGGTGGCGGCGGCCACGACTGCGCCTGCTGCGCCGATGCCAACGAGGAATATCGTTAGTCGACCGAGACGAGCGTCGTCGCGGAAAACGCGGATAAACTCGATGGCTGCGGCGAGCAGCAGCAGCGCGACAGGGAAATGAACAACCAGCGGATGAAGCCGGCCGAATAGTTGGTAGGCAGTCATGAACGAAAAATGCTCGGGGCAAGGAACACTGCCTCGCCCCGCGCGCGGACGTCATAGCGTCCGTTATTTTTTCGAACTCGGCGCTTTGGCTGCAGCCGCTTCGTCGATGATTTTCAAATATTTGGCCGGGTCCTTTTTGAAGTCGCGGACACAGTCTTTGCAGCAGAACCGCACGAGACGGTCAGGTTGGCCTTCCTGTTTGTAGACGTAGTCCTGGGGTTTACCCATGTCGCCGCCCTCGTATTTGTCGCCCGAAACAGAGCAGCTATCCATTGGGTAGTCGGCCAGCGCTTTGGCGAGCCAGGCGGCATCGGTCTGGTCGTTCACGAGAACGAGTTTGCCGGCCATGGCATGTTGGTCCGCCTTGTCATGGCCTTCGTGCGCCGAGAGCGGATGAGTGGTAAAAGCGGCGCTGGCGACCAGCACGGCGAGAATTTTTGCGAGAAAGTGAAAAGAAGATTTCATGGGAGATGAGCGGTAGTTGATTTAAGCATACTGAGAGAAACGGACGGAGATCGCCTGCACGGAGGCGCGGAAAATGCGCGCAGCGGCGCACAGGTAACGCGGGCGGGCCAGTGAAGGCCGCACGCGGACAAACGGGCTCAGCTCGCGCAAACCAAGCGCGACGCGAAGCCCTCAGGTCAGAAGGGGCGGTGCGTGGTTATGCCGGCACCGTTGCAACACAAGTTCCGCGAACGATAATCGTTCGGGCGGTCCCGTGCTTTCGCTAAACGATGAAATCGAAGCCGTTCCCGGAGGGATCTCGTCGTTCCAAATGCGAAGAAAAAGCGGCCCGCCCGGCGCAGGTAGAGGGGCCTTCACCACGTTCGTCGCGTACGTTTGCGGAGGGAACGAGTTGAAGCTGTCGCAACTGCAGGCGCAACCGCTGGCATGATGCTCACCGGGCGATGCGGAATGGTGGTGAGCGCCGGAAGGCTCATTCGCGTGATGCTCTTCCGCCGCGACGCGAGTGGAGCAGAGCGTGACCGCGATCAGCCAAATGGCTGCCGCTGCAAGCAGGATGCTGCCGTGACGACGTTCGGTGTGAGAGTGCATCATTAGGCTACGATCGAGAGTACTCCTCAGACAGGCTTAACCCTCGAAAATTCTTTGGCAAATGACATTGTTATGGGTTCGGTGATGGTGGTCAGTCCCCGCGCGCGTGCTGAGACTGAAGACGCGAACACGCCGGACTTTCCAGACGCTCGGCTTCCGCCTTACGTCTCACCATCCGAGTTTGTCCTCGATGTCGCGAATGGTTTCCCGGGTATCCTGGCGCCGGACATAGAGGGCAGGATTTTCCTCGTACACCTTTTTACATTGCGGGCAACAGAGCGGGATGGAGTGGCCGTCGAGATGGAGAACCATGTAGCCACGGTTGCCGGTGGTATCCTTGCCACATACCACACAAATCTCATCGGACGGCGATGGTTGGTCGGGTTTCATGAAGAACGGACAAATTAAACCGGTGACAGTTCGGGGAGGCTGCGACGACGCCAGAGGAAGAAGATGGCGGGATAAACGAGTAGCTCCATCAGCGTTGAGGTGACGACGCCGCCCACCATCGGCGTCGCGATGCGTTTCATGACGTCGGCACCGGCGCCGTGACTCCAGAGAATCGGCATGAGGCCGGCAATGATGACGGCGGCGGTCATGGCTTTCGGGCGGACGCGTTTCACCGCGCCGTGGTAGATCGCGTCGCGCAGATCGGTGGGCGTGCGAAGTCGGCCGGAGGTCTTCCATTCGTCGTACGCGAGATCCAAATACAGCAACATGACGACGCCCGTCTCCGCATCGAGACCGGCGAGCGCGATGATGCCGACCCACACGGCGACGCTCATGTTGTAGTCGAAAAGGTAAAGCATCCAGAATGCGCCAACGAGTGAGAAGGGAACGGCGAGCAACACGATCGCGGTTTTGATCCACGACTTGGTGTTGAGGTAGATGATGAAAATAATAAT
>CBRAFL010000053.1:0-19962 GCA_967755055.1 uncultured bacterium | reverse complement strand
ATCCCGTCATCCAATTTTCCCAAGTAGGCTATCACCCCAAGCAGTCGAAAATTGCCGTGATCGAACTCGATCGAAACGAAACCGAACTGAAGCCCATTATGCTTTTCCGGGTGACCTCGGCCGGTCTTGAACCCCTCGCGGATCGTACAGCCAAAGATTGGGGAAGGTTTCTGCGCTCTCGTTATCTCCGGTTTGATTTCACCGATATCACGCAACCCGGCGTTTATGTCCTCGGCTATGGTGAGCAACGATCAAATGCCTTTCCAATCAGCGAACACGTCTATCAACGAAACGTGTGGCAGCCGACGATTGAATATTTTCTCCCCGTGCAGATGTGTCACATGCGCGTGAACGACAACTACCGGGTCTGGCATGGACTCTGTCATGTGGACGACGCGCTGATGGCTCCGGAAAACCACAATCACTTCGACGCCTATGTCCAGGGTCCTTCCACGCTCACGAAATTCCGCTCTGGCGAACATGTGCCCGGTCTCAATCGCGGAGGCTGGCACGACGCCGGCGACTACGATCTGCGCATTGAATCACAAGTGGACACGATTCACGGCCTCGCGCTGGCATGGGAGCTATTCCATCCGAAGATCGACGAGACCACGATTGATCAAGCTGCGCAAGTCGTCGACATTCACCGGCCGGATGGGAAGGACGATATGCTCCAGCAGATTGAGCACGGACTTCTTTCCGTTGTCGGTGGCTATCATTCATTGGGGCGACTCTACCGTGGATTACAGGATGCCTCGCTCCGCCAATATACCCATCTCGGCGACGCGGCGGTGATGACCGACAATCGAGTCTTCAGCGACACGGATGGCGCCGCGTTTACGGTGCTCAAGAAAGCGGCAGTGGAAGGTTCTCAGACCGAACCGAAAATCGGTAACCTGCCGCGATTGGGCTCCGTGGGCTCGGCCGATGATCGCTGGGTGTTCACCGAGGAGAACTCACGCCACGAACTCTCGTCTGCGGCCGCGCTGGCTGCTGCTGCGCGCGTTTTAAAGGGTTTCAACGATGGGTTGGCCGCTGACTGCTTGAGAATCGCGCAAGATCTCTGGACAGCTACAGCTACGAAAACTCCGGCGACGTCGCTTCTGCGTTTGGAAGCAGCGATCGAGCTTTTACAGACCACCGGCGAGAAACAATACGCAGACGCCGTCGTGAGTTTAGGTGATGCTGTCGTTGCTCAGATCGATCGGGTGGGCTGGCTCGGTGCTCGCTCGCTGTCGCTCATTCACGACCCGACGTACACGGAAAAAATCAGAGGAGCGCTTCGCGGCTATCGCGCACGCGTCGATGCCCTGGAAAAAGAAACCCCTTATGGTTTGCCGTACAAACCGGACATTTGGGGCGCGGGCTGGGGGATTCAGCGATTCGGCGTGGACCAATATTTTCTTCACATCGGTGCGCCGGATATATTCCCGCGCACCTATATGCTGCGGGCGATCGACTTCGTTCTCGGCTGCCATCCGGGTTCGAATAACGCCTCGTTTGTTTCTGGCGTGGGCGCGAAGTCCATGACGACGGCGTACGGAGTGAATCGCGCTGATTGGTCGTACATCCCCGGTGGCGTGGCTTCAGGTACTGCGCTGATCCGCCCCGACTTTCCAGAGTTGCTCGACTGGCCTTTTCTTTGGCAGCAAGGCGAATATTGTCTGGGCCGTCCGACCTCTGATTACGTTTTTCTCATTCTCGCCGCGGATCATCTCCTGAACTCGCCCGGAAATTGATGAGACTGCGCGTGCTGGTGATTCTATGGTTGAGTGTGTTGGGCTTCGTCGTTTCCGGCGTCCGCGCAGAGGAAACAATCACGTCTGCATGGAAGCAAACGACGTGGAACGGCGAGCGCGCGTTCCAAGCAGCGACGCCGCAGTGGCTGGCAATCGTGTCAGTGGACCGCGCCAGATTGGTTTATTTGGGCCGTCGCGATGGAGAGCACAATCTGTTGTTCGCTCCTTCCACGCTGAATGATCCGGCGGGGTGGGGCGGTCATCGCCTCTGGCTAGGGCCACAATCAACGTGGCCGCAGGGTTGGCCACCGCCTGGCGCGTGGGAAAAAAGCAGCGCAGAATCCGTTCGAGTGGACGGTGTGCGACTTGAACTGAAATTGGGAGACGCCGGCGACGGCTGGCCGCGATTGATGCGCGTGTATCGGTGGGAGAACGACGGGCTGCATTGCGAAGCCGTAAGCAGCGGGGGAACGCGGTCGGCTCAGTTCATTCACATCGTGCAAGTTCCTCCTGAGGCCGAAGTCGAGGTGCGCAGCGCTCCGCGTCCTGACCTTCCGGTTGGCTACGCGCAACTGCATCTCGGCCGTACGCCGAGTCCGCAGAAAAAATTTACAACGCCGCCGCACGTTTCTGAATCCGCAGGAGTACTACGTCTACGAATCACCCATTCTGCGGAGAAACTCGGATTCGATCCGCAGCCGTTGATTGGCCGGACTGCGGGAAGCGAACTTCGAGTGGAACGAGGCGTAAATAGCGGCGTGGTGGTCGCCGCGCCTGATGAAGGACTGTTTACGCAAGTCTTTCTCGGAGATGGTCACGACTCGTTCATCGAACTCGAACAGCTCTCGCCGCTCTGCAAAGCAGGCTCGGTCGCTCGCAGCGAAATCATTTTGAGACCGCAAGAAAACTGATCTTGCGTAACTGCGCGCAACGACTGCGTGCGCGCGCGTTTTACCAGTGGGCGTAGTCGCCCTTTTCGAGATTCTTGGCGAAGTGCACCAGGAGTTTGACGCAGCGCTCCACATCTTCGAGATCCACGACTTCGCTCGGCGTGTGCATGTAGCGAAGCGGAATGCTCACCAGGCCCGTCGCGACGCCGCCACGTCCGGTTTGAATTGCACGCGCGTCAGTGCCGGTCGGCCGAGGATCTGCTTCCAATTGATACGGGATCTTCGCCTGTTTGGCGGCGGCGAGCAGTCGCTGGTAGATCTTCGGATTGATATTGGCTCCGCGGCAAATGATCGGCCCGCCGCCGAGTTTCGTTTCACCGAATTTGCGGTTGTCGCAATCCGGATGATCCGTCGCGTGCCCGACGTCGATCGCCACGGCGATATGTGGATTCACCGTGTACGTGGCGGTCGTCGCTCCGCGTGTGCCGATTTCCTCTTGCGATGTCGCAACCGCCACAACGCGAGCGGCGAGGCCTTTCTTTTCCTTCGCCAAGCGGACGAGCGTCTCGCCGACGATGTAGGCACCGACCTTGTTATCGAAAGCCCGCGCTGCTCCGATGCTGCCGTGAAAAAGTTCGAACTCGTGATCGTAAGTGGCGGCATCGCCGATCGCGACGCGCTCGAGAGCTTCTTTTTTTGAGCGAGCGCCGATGTCGATCCAGATCTCGTGCTTCTTCGGCACTTTCTTGCGATCCTCTTCGTCCATCAGATGAATCGCGCGTTTGCCGGTGACGCCCTTCACCGGTCCGTGCTCCGTTTGAATAATCACGCGCCGGCCCGAGATGACACTGAGATCGTGGCCACCGACAGTATCGAAATAAATGAAACCGTCTTTGTTGATGTAAGTGATCAGCAACCCGAGTTCATCCATGTGGCCCGCGAGCATGAGGACCGGATCGCCTTTCGGGTTGAGCGTCGCAATTCGGTTGCCCATCGCGTCGTTGGCGTAGGCGTCTGCGGCCGGCTTCACATGGTGATCAAAAACTTTTTGCGCTTCCGATTCGTAGCCGGAGGGCGAGCGCGCGTGGAGCAATTCGCTGAGAAAAGGAGGGACCGGATAATTCGCCATGGTTTTAGTCTCGCGCCTGTCGCGCGGGGCGCAAAACGTTTTTGCGAATGACCATTTATCCCGCCATCGACATCATGGGCGGCCGCTGTGTGCGGCTGACTCAAGGGCGCGCCGACCAGGAAACCGTTTACGCCGTAAACCCGGCGGACGTCGCCGCGCGGTTCCGCGCAGATGGCAGTGAATGGGTTCACGTGGTCGATCTCGACGGAGCTTTTAAAGGAGAGCCGCAGAATCTCACGGCAGTGCAAGCGATCACGGCGTTGGGCATGAAGGTCCAACTTGGTGGGGGATTGCGTTCCCGCTCGGCGGTTGAGCGGGCGCTCGGTTTCGGAGTGAGCCGCGTGGTCATCGGCACCCGCGCTGCGGAGAGCGAGGGGTTCGTCAAAGACCTTGTTCAAAGCTTCGGTGAGAAAATCGCGGTCGGCATCGATGCCAAAGATGGTCAGGTGGCGGTGAAAGGTTGGGTCGATACGACGGCGCTCGACGCGCTCGCGTTTGCGCGGCGGATGGAGGCGCTCGGAGTCTCCACGATCATTTATACGGACATTGGCACCGATGGAATGATGACGGGCCCCAATCTTCCTGCACAGGAAGCGATGCTCGCCGCAGTGAAATGTGAGATCATCGCCAGTGGCGGCGTGAGTCGGCGCGAGGACGTCGTTAACCTCGCGAATCTCGCGCAACGCTACTCGAATCTGAACGGCGTCATCGTCGGCAAGGCGATTTACGAACAGCGCGTTGATTTGGTGGATCTGCTCACGATCGCGAGGTAGGTTGCGCGCTCGCCGCGCAACTTTGAGGCAAGGCGAGGCGTCCCCGCCGAGCCGTGGCCGCGCGGCTCACCGGGACGGTTCGCCCTACCCATACCCGAAACCAACCGATCCCCGGCCCAACCGACCTATTTGATCTTCTCCGCGAGTTCTTCGAGCGGATACGTGATGATCTCCGCCAAGGTTGGGTGATACCAGGGAGCGCGGAGCAAATCGAACACCGTGGCTCTCATTGCGAGAGGACCGCTGAAACAGTGAATGAGCTCGCCGGCATCTTTCCCGACGATTTCCGCGCCAAGAATGCGCCCGCGTTTCGGCTCCGCGATGATTTTCACGTAACCATAATTCGCATCCATCAAGATTGATTTGCCGTGATCGTTGAATGGATAACTGGCGACAAGGTGTTTGATTTTTCTCGTCTCCAACTCGCGCTCCAGCAGTCCGATCGTCGCGAGCTGCGGATCAGTGAACACCACGTTCAGCAGAAGAGAGTAGTCGATCGGCTTTAGTTTTTTGACGCCCGCCGCGTGATTTGCCGCGAGTTCTCCCTGCTGAATTGCGATGTGAACAATTTCCACGGGGCCCGAGCAATCGCCCGCTGCATAGATGTGCGGAGCAGTGCTTTGTTGCCAGCGGTTGATGACGACCTGACCGTCGATCTGCGTTTCAACACCCGCAGCGGAAAGATTGAGCGCCTCCGTATTAGGCTTGCGGCCGAGTGCGTTGAAAAGATGAGCCGCGTGCCGCGTCAGCACTTTTCCTTGATGAAGAAATTCCACGCTAACGCCTCCGCGAACCTGTTTCACTTGTTGCAAATGAGTGCCGGGGAACAGCTCGATGCCCTCGTCGCGCATGGCTTGTTGCACCACTGTGGACGCGGCGTGTGAATGATCGCGCAGGATGTTGATGCTGCGCTGGAGGAGTACGACGCGTGAGCCAACGCGATTAAGGAACTGGGCCAGTTCGCAGGCGACGATTCCTCCACCGAGGATGATTACGCTTTTGGGAATGAAATCGAGATCAAGGACTTCGTCGCTCGTCCAAAACGGGGTTTCGGCCAAACCTGGCACCGGCGGTATGCAAGGTTTTGAGCCGGTGCCGATGAGAAAGTATTTGGCGCGTAGCTTGCGCCCATTCGTCAGTTGCACGGTATGCGGGTCGATAAAGCGCGCGTGGGAGCGGATCAGCTCGAATTTTCCATTCGTCAGAGCTTGAACGCGGTGATCGGCAAATTCGGCGATGATTTTTTTCTTACGCTCGTGAATGGCGGCCATGTCCGCACGAGCCGAGAGGATTTTAAGGCCAAACGTTTTCGCTTTTTGCGCGAGATGGAGCACCTCCGCCATGTAGAGCAACGTCTTCGACGGCATGCAGCCTCGCAAAATACAGAGGCCGCCGAGGTCAGGCGCACCATCAACGATGATCGATTTTAATCCGAGCGCTTCCGCTTTTCTGGCCGCGTTGAAACCAGCACTGCCTCCGCCGATGACCAGAAAATCACAGTCAAATTTCATGAAAGGGAAGCGTGTTCACTCGCGCAAAATTATAACGGCGTCGGCCGATCTTTGATTGGCCGACACGGTTGGCCGACGCAGATTTTTCTAGCGGGTTGATCACGGACAACAACCGAACGAGCTCCAACGACGCAGAGTTCGCCAATCGACACGCCAGGGCCGACGAACACATCAGCGCCGATCCATGCGTTTTCACCGATGACGATCGGGCCGGTGACCAATGGCATGTCCCAGCGAAGAAAATCGTGGGTCCCTGCGCAGAGGTGGCAGTTCTGACTCACGTTTGCTCCGCGCTGCAGCGTGACGTGGCCGAGATTGTAGATCGTCACCCGTCGACCGACCATCGACCGCGGCGCGAGCGTCAGCCGCCACGGATACGTGATGCGCACCGTCGGAAAAACCACAACTTGGGACGGAACGGGAATGTTCGCGCCAAAAAGTCGAAGCAAACGCGTACGGAAACCGTGAAGTGGCCGCGGACTCCAGCGGAAAATCGTCGCCTGAACAAAAGCCCATAACCATCGCAACAGCACTTCGCCTCGCGGATCAGGCGTGACGCAATTCTGTCCGAGATACGGTGGCTCGTGTGACATGCAGCGCGGGATTACGAGGGCAACGGGTGCGGCACTTCAACGTCGAAAATCCCACCCGGCCGGAACGCGTCGCCCTACCTCCCGAAGATCGAATTCGCGGAACGACAAGATTACGACCGCGCCTTTTGCTTGAGCGCTTTGGTCATCGCCCGAAATTCCTCATAGTCGCGGATGTAATCGGATTCATCAAAACCCGCGCTGGCCAGAACGAGAATCACGCAGTCGTACGAGAACGACGACATCGTGTGCCACAGCATCGGCCCCAGCAAAACACCGCAGGACGGATCGTTCAGCAGGACGCGCTGTTTGGCGCGACCATCATCGAGCTGGAGCGTGAATGAACCGTTGATGCAGAAAATTCCTTGCTGAAGTTCCCGATGCGCATGCTTGCCGCGGATCGCTTTAGGATTGGCCAGCGTGTTGATGAAATACACGCGCTTGATGTCGAAGGGAACTTGCTGGCGCGCTTCCGCGATGAAGAGATTTCCGTCGGGTAAATCTTTGAAAAATTTCAGGTCGAGGAGTCCCGAATTTCGTACGCGCAGCTTCAGCTTTTTGTTCATCGTTGAGAGTTTCTCGATCAATCACGCGCAGATCGACGCAGCGACTTCCCGCGATTTTTCGGCGGAGAATAATTTTTCCACGAGGAGCAGACCGAACTCCAACGCAGTGCCCGCTCCGCGTGATGTCATGATGTTTCCATCAATCACCACGCGCTCATTTGCGAGGAGGTCGGGCAACTCCGTACTGACGGAGAAATGAGCCGTGTAGCGGTGCCCGGCGAGGATGCCGGCGTCTTGCAATACCGTCGGCGCCGCACAAATCGCTGCGACCCACCGGCCGGCGGCGTTTTGCTTTTGCACCTGTGCGCGCACCCGCGGATCGGCTCGGAGATTTTTGGTGCCGGGTCCGCCAGGAAGAAAAACGCAGTCGAAATCGCGCGACTCGACCGCGGTGAGCGTCGTGTCGGCGTGCACGGTCATGCGACCGCGGCCTGTGACGTGAATACCGTCGACGAGCGATGCCACGACCACTTCGGCGCCGGCGCGGCGCAGCACATCGACGGGCGCGGTGGCTTCGAGCTCTTCAAATCCTTCGGCGAGGATGACGAGTACGGTTGGCATGGGAAAACGAGACCACCAATGGACCCGATTGAACACTCATTTTTAAGTCTCTTCCGGCCGACGAGTGTGCCTTAGTGAACCCACAAATGGCTCTTGGTGGCAAAAAGCATCTGATCATTTTTGGTTGTGGGTACGTCGGTGGAGAAGTCGCCCGTCAGGCATTGCAGCGCGGTTTGCGAGTGACGGCGCTCACTCGAAACCCGGAGAAGGCTACCGCGCTAAGGTCGTTGGGCGCGACTGTCGTGCTGGCGGATCTCGCTGAGAACAGCTGGCACAACGAAATCGTTGATCCCGCTGATTACGTATTGAACGCCGTCAGTTCCGGCGGACGTGGAATTGACGGCTATCGGCACAGTTACTTTGCGGGCATGCAGTCGATCCTCGCGTGGGCGGAAAAACACGGACCCGTGGGCACGCTGGTTTATACGAGCAGCACGTCGGTTTATCCGCAGGGAGGAGGGGGTCGCGTCGACGAGGACGCTTCGACGAATGGAGCGAGCGAACGCGCACAAGTATTGGTGGACACCGAGGGGCTTCTGCTCGCGTCGGCGAAGCGCGACCGGAAAACGTCCGAGGGGCTCAGCGCCGTTACGCCGATCGGACGTTATTTTATTTTGCGACTGGCTGGAATTTATGGTCCCGGTCGGCATCATTTGGTTGATCAAGTACGCACGGGGAGCGTCGCTGGTCATGGCGATCATCGGCTGAATCTGGCGCATCGGGATGATATCGCGTCGGCGATCTGGGCCGTACTCGATTCTCCGGATACAGTCGCAAACGAGATTTTTAACGTCGCCGATGACGAGCCCTCCTCGAAGGCGGAGGTTGTGGCATGGCTGGCGCGCGAGTTGGGTCTCCCGACGCCACAGTTTACGGGCGAACCCGCGGCGGGGCGGCGTACCGTCACGCCTGATCGAGTGATTGAGAACGCGAAGCTTAAGGCGTTGCTCGGTTGGCGCCCGGCCTATCCTAATTTTCGAGAGGGGTACAAAAATATGTTGGCGCCCTCCGCGGAATAGCGGTTAACCCAACACCTCTCGGAACCGAAACTCAGAACCCCTAACAATTCTCTTATCATGGCCGGTGTAGGCAAACTTCTCAAACAAGCTCAGAAAATGCAGCGCGGGATCGAAGCGCTCCAAGGCCAGCTCGAGGCAAAGGAGATCGACGTGACGAGTGGCGGCGGTGCAGTGAAAATTAAGATCAATGGCGCGGGAAAATTTCTGGCGCTGACGCTCGATCCTGAATTTCTCAAGGAAGACCCGAAGCTGATTTCGGATACGCTGCTCGCAGCCGTGCAGGACGCAGCAAAGCAGGCGAAAGAATTTAACGACGCCGAAATGCAGAAAGTGACTTCCGCATTTCAAGTGCCCGGATTCATGTGAAGAGATAAGACGGATGCTGTGAGAGTGGGGCCGAAATCACGCGGCGATCTCCGAACGATTTCATCATGATCCATCTCTCATCAGCCATCGCCCATCTTACATTCCGATGCCTTCCGCGTTTGAAAAGCTCCAGCAGCACCTCAAGCGATTGCCGGGACTCGGCTATCGCTCGTCGGAGCGGATCGCGCTGCATCTCCTCGTGGAGAAGCCGGAGCGGTTGCCGGAATTAGTGGCGGCGTTGCAGGAGGCGGCGCGTACGGTGCGACGTTGCACGCGCTGCGGTAATCTGGCGGAAGGGGAGCTCTGTGCGATTTGTGCGGACGAACGGCGCACCCATTCCGTGGTGTGCGTGGTCGAGCAAGTACCCGACCTCGTGGCGATCGAGCGCAGTGGGGCGTACCGTGGAGTTTATCATGTGCTTCATGGCAAACTCTCGCCACTGCACGGAGTCGCGCCGGAGGATTTGAATTTCGTGTCGCTGTTTGCGCGTGTGGAAACAGGTGACGTGACGGAAATGATTCTCGCGTTGTCGAACGATGTGGAAGGGGAGGCGACCTGCCACTATCTCACCGAGCAGCTCACGCGTCAGGGACGCGCGGTGAAGGTGACGCGGATCGGTTTCGGACTGCCGAGTGGCGGCGGTGTGTTGTACGCCGATTCGGTGACGCTGAAGAGTGCGCTGGAGGCGCGACGCGCGTATTCGTGATTGCGGCGGACGAAAAACTCTTTTGGTTCAGCGAGGCTTTCGCGGGCGTAGTATAGTGGTTATCACATGTGCTTCCCAAGCATGGAACGAGGGTTCGATTCCCTCCGCCCGCACCAGTTTTGTTTCCGATCGACGGTTCGCAAGTTGTAGCTGGCCTCGCTGAGGCCGGTCCGTTTTCCCCAGGGGCCGCGACCGATAGGCACTAACTTAATCCAATCTCCACTCGCTCACGCTCGTGGCTACGAGCGTGAGCGAGTGGATGATCGACGTAGGTGGCGCGCTCGCCGCGCAACGGTCCGTGGATACGAACGTAGCGCGGCAAGCGCGCTACCTACACTGCCCGGCGAGTTTTCAGACAGTCTGGTGAGCGACTGGATTTGCCCGTAAGTTAGCGTTTATGGGTCAGCGACCCCGGCTACATGGAAATGCACCTGCGACGACAGCACCTGAGCATTGCAACCCGGACGACCTTGCCTCAACTTCTCGGCCGAACTCCAATAGTAACATTATGAAATCCCCAAAAATCCTCCTGTCACTCGTCGTCGCGTCTCTGTTTGCTGCGACTCTCGCTTTCGCGGCCGATGCTCCCGCTCCTTCCAAACAGGCCGGTTGTTGCGCCAAGGCTGAGAAAGACGGCAAGGTGTGCAGTCACGAGTGCTGCGCCGCTGCTGCCAAAGATGGCAAGAACTGCGAAAAGTGCGGTGGCTCTGGCGCCGTTGCCGCCAAGAAATAACGCGAGTTTGCTTTTCGTTTCTCAGACCGTGCGTCTCGTCGAGACGCGCGGTTTTTTTGTGCGCTGAGCTGTGGGAGCGGCTTTACGCTCCGATGGGAGGTGTTCGTGTGTAGTCGGGGCGTAAAACGGCACTCGGGATCGGGTCGTTCTCGTTCTCCTTATCGTTCTCGTTCTCGATTGGGCGGCGCGTCGGTTCGTGGAGTGTGGCGGTGGCGATGATCGGATTTTCGGAAAGGCGAGAACGAGAAAGAGAACGAGGAACGAGAACGATGGGGAGGTGGAGTGTTACTCTGCTCTCAAAAGCCCCTCCCGCAGCTTAGACGTCTGCCTCGACGCGCTCGTGGCTGAGATTTCTCCAACGGCCGAGGACGCGACGGTACATATCTGCCGGCGCGAGTCCGTGAGCGGCGCGCAAGACTTCCACGCTGCTGCCGTGCTCCACAAATTTATCCGGCCAGCCGATGCGCTCAACCGCGGTCGGGCAGTTCGCCTCTTGGAGAACTTCAATCACCGCACTGCCGAAGCCTCCCGCCATCACGTGATCTTCCAGCGTCACCAGAAGTGGAATACACGCCGCGTGACTGAGCAGGAGCGTGCGATCGAGTGGCTTCACGTAGCGGGCGTTGACGACGCCAACGGAAAGATTTTCCTCGGATTCGAGTCGGTCGGCGAGTTTCAGCGCATCCTGGACCATCGAGCCCAGCGCCCACAGCATGATGTTCGATCCCTGGCGCAAAACCTCCGCCTGTCCGATCGGCAGCGCGACGGGGTTGGGCTTGAGTTTGACGCCGACGCCCGCGCCGCGCGGGTAGCGAATAAACGCCGGACCCCCCAGGTGCAGCGAGGTGTGCAGCATGTCGACGAGCTCGTCCTCGTCCTTCGGTTGCATCACGACCGCGTTCGGAACGCAGCGAAGATACGAGAGGTCGAAAAGTCCGTGGTGCGTCGGGCCGTCGTTAGGCGAGAGGCCCGCTCGATCCATGCAAAACGTGACAGGAAGATTTTGGAGCGCGACGTCGTGAATGATCTGATCGTAGGCGCGTTGCAGAAATGTGGAGTAGATCGCGCAGACGGGTTTGATGCCTTTGGTCGCGAGGCCGGCCGCGAACAACACCGCGTGCTCCTCGGCGATACCCACGTCGAAAAATTGTTTCGGCACGGCTTTTTCCAAATGCGAGAGGCCGGTGCCACTCGGCATCGCGCCGGTGATTCCAACGATCGTGGGATCCGCGGCGGCGAAACGCGCCAGAGCCTGACCAAACACGTCCTGATAATTGGGAGGAGCGACGGCCGTCGATTTAATGTTCTCGCCAGTGATCGGATTGTACGGACTTGCGCCGTGGAATTTTTCCGGATGATCGATCGCCGCTTCGAGTCCTTTGCCTTTTTTCGTGAGCACGTGCACGAGCACGGGAACGTCGCAATGTTTTGCGAACTCCAGATTCTTGACGAGAGCGTCCAGATTATGGCCGTCGACCGGCCCGAGATAACGCAGGCCGAATTTTTCGAACAAGGAGGACTCGACGAAGAAGTCCTTCGTCTCACGTTTCCATTTTTGGTAAACGCGATTCATCTCTGCGCCGACCGGGAAGCTCTTGAAGAACGCCTCCACATCGTGATGCAGCTTGTTGTAGGTCGGATTGGTGCTGAGGCGATTGAGGTACTTGGAAATCGCTCCGACGTTTTTGGCGATGGACCACTCGTTGTCGTTGAGGATAACGATGAGGCGCTTCGTGGATGAAACGACGTTGTTGAGCGCCTCGAGCGTAATGCCGCAAGTGAAAGCCGCGTCGCCGCAGATCGCGACCACGTGCTCGGAGGAACCGCGCAAATCACGCGCCGTGGCCATGCCCAGCGCCGCGGAGAGGGCGGTGCCGGCATGGCCGGCGCCGAACGCGTCGTGCGGACTCTCGGCCCGGTAGAGAAAGCCGCTCGCGCCGTCGGTCTGTCGGAGCTTACGAAAAAAATCGCCGCCGCGGCCGGTGAGAAGTTTGTGGACGTAACCTTGATGCGCGACGTCGAAGACAAACTGATCTTCCGGCGTGCTGAAGACGCGGTGAAGCGCGAGGGTGAGTTCGACGACGCCAAGATTGGGACCGATATGGCCGCCGTTTTTGGCGGTCACGGCGATCAGCTCATCGCGAATCTCTTGGGCGAGGGACGGAAGTTGCGCGGCAGAAAGGGCTTTGACGTCAGCCGGACTTTTGATCGTCGGGAGAAGACGCGGCGACGTGGCAGCGGAGGAATCGTTCATCAACGGATGCGTTGGCTTGGGGTGATCAGGCCTCGCTGGAGGTTTCAAAGGGGGTGAATGCGACGCCGTCTTTTTGCTTTTTGAGCAGCTCGATTTTGAGTTCAGCGTCTTTAAGTCGGCTTTCGCATACCTTTAGGAGCTTGTTGCCCTCCTCGAATTTCGCCAGCAGTTCGGCGAGCGGCACATCACCCGATTCCATCGATTCTACAATGGTTTCGAGCTGGGTGAGAGCGCTCTCGAAGGAAGGTTTGGCTTCAGTGGTTTCCACGGAATAAACGATGCGATCGACCGAAGGCTTTTCAATCAAAAGGTACGGAAGAGGGGAAAGCAGTGGAGTTTTCTGTCGACTGGAAATGGAGTTGCGAAGGTCACGTTGCGGGGCTGAACCGCAACTCGATCGCAAGCTTCGTTTTACCGGACAGCAGAATGCCGCACGGGTGGAGCTATCATCGTCGGCTGTCGCGCTTCTTGGTACTTACGGGCTTTAATTGCTTTTGAATCCATTTCGGATTTCGGCGACAATCCAACACCCTCCAAACCGCTACTTCTTCTCCATCAATCTTGTAATATATCGCATAGGGAAAGCGTTTCGACAGCAGTCGATGATATCCCAGTACTTGGCGATGAATGCCGCCAAAAAGACGAAACGACTCAATATCGGAATAGAGCGTCTCGAGAAAATAGAAACCGACACGAGCAGGCTGGCGTTGGTAGAAGCGAAAGCCCTCAAGTAAATCCTCTTCTGCTAAATCCAGTAAACGAAGGTTCACGAAATCTTTGCCGCCTTGCGCCGGATACGAGCCTTCGCATCTGCCCAATCGCTGAATTTCGCTTTGCCCTCTTTCACCTGTTTTTCTGCTTCACGCAACGCGTCTCCATGCCACGCCGGAGACGCGAGCTTGGCGTCATTTTGCGACAGATCAGACCAAAGAGCCTCCATAGCCATCAGCTTCTCGGTGCGGGTCATTTTCTTAAGTGGAAGCGTAATTGGCATGGCCTAAAGTTGGCTTGGCTTGGGACGATGGCAAGTGAACGGTTGGTCCTGGTGGTTGCTGATTGCGCGTTGTGCCACTAGGGCGTCGCATCCCCAAGAACCCGATACCCCAACAAATAACCGTGGGGCGGTGTAGTCGCGTGAAAATTCTTTTCTATTGGCCCGGGCGAAAAACTCGCATGCATTTGGCCGATGCTTTCTGTGCTGTTGATCACTGCGGCGTTGCTGGTGCTGCGGTTGGTGGGTGAACTGGTATTGTCGGCGTTAAATCGCGCTGAAGTGCGTCGCCACGCGGCGGCTCCGCCTCCCGCCGTCGCCGCCATCATGGACGCCGCAACGTATACCAAGGCGGTGAATTACACGCTGGAGCGGTCACGGTTTGGCGCAATTACGGGCGTGTTCGACACCTTGGTTTTGGCGCTTTTTGTTTTTGGCGGCGTGCTGCCTTGGTTGTTCGGCCGCGTGACAGGCTGGGGTTCGCTCGAAGCGGTATGGTCGCATGCGCTGTTCATTCTCATCGCGGGCGTCTTGCTTTCGATTCCGTCGCTACCCTTCGAATGGTGGGAGCAGTTTCGTCTCGAAGCCAAATATGGGTTTAACCAGAGCACTCCCAAACTATGGATCACCGACAAACTGAAGGGCACGCTCCTGATGTTTGCCATCGGGTTTCCGCTGCTATGGGCTCTGCTCTCGCTTGTGCACTGGGCGGGCGCGACGTGGTGGTTGTGGGGCTTTGCGTTGGTCTTCGGATTTCAACTGCTGATGCTCGTGCTTTATCCGAAGCTGATCCTGCCGCTCTTCAACAAGCTCACACCCTTGCCCGAAGGCGATTTACGCACGCGATTACTGGCGCTCGGCGACCGCACGGGATTTCGCGCAAAGGCGATTCAAGTGATGGATGGCAGTAAACGCTCAGCGCACTCGAACGCATTCTTCACCGGCTTCGGACGGTTTCGTCGCATCGTCCTTTTCGATACACTGATTTCTCAACTCACGCCGGAGGAACTCGAAGCGGTGCTGGCCCACGAGATCGGCCATTATCGTCGAGGACATATTCCTAAAATGCTGGCGATCTCCGCCGTGATGATGCTCGCGGGTTTTGCCGCGATTGCCTGGCTCGCGGCGAGTCCGTGGTTCAACGTCGCTTTCGGTTTTCCTCCCGGCGAACTTGCGCCGGCGTTTCTGCTCTTTGGATTGTTGAGTGGATTGGTGACGTTCTGGTTCTCGCCGTTGACGAATCTGCTGTCGCGCAAACACGAATACGAAGCGGATGCGTTTGCCAAGGAGGCGGTGGGCGGCGCAGCGCCGATGACGGGCGCGTTGCGCAAGCTCGCGCAGAAGAACCTCAGCAATCTCACGCCGCATCCGTGGTTCAGTGCGTTTTTCTATTCGCATCCCACGTTGGTGGAGCGGGAGCGCGCCCTGCTGGCCAACGCGTGATGATGTGAGGTCGCCCTTTCGCCGTCGGGTGACTGAGTTGAGTGATGGCTGCGAGCGTGACGAGCGCGCGCCCATTGGATTGGTGAAGGACTTCGATCACACACCCCGTCGCTTCGCGCCACCCCTCTCAAGAGGGGATTTCCATGCCACGTAAAAACCGAAGTCCCCTCTTGAGAGGGGTGCCCGACGTGTCCGCCGAAGGCTTGGCGAAGGCGGAAGGGCGGGGTGTGTTGGCTTGGGTTCTCAATGCCGCGACCCGCGTGCGTCGCGAGAGTTTTTTTCCACTCGCTCACGCTCGTAGCTACCCGGCGGGGTTTTGTTCGATTCGATCCCAGTTTTTTGCGGGGGTTAGCATATTAGGAATTTGGTTAATCGCCTCAGCGGTTCACGCGGAAACACTGACTGTCGCCACCTACAATGTGGAAAATTATGTCTCCACTGATCGCATGACGGAGGCGGGTTATCGGAAAGACTATCCGAAACCCGAGGCTCAAAAACAGGCACTGCGCACGGTCATTCGACGGCTGAATGCCGATGTGTTGGTCCTTCAGGAAATGGGACAGCAAAGCTATCTCGACGAATTACAGCGCGATTTGAAACACGACGGGCTCGATTACCCTCACGCCGTATTGCTCTCAGGGCCGGACACAGACCGCCACGTCGCGATGCTGTCGAAACGCGCGTTTACGTCCGTGGTTCAATATGCGTCGCTCGAATTCCCGTATTTTGGCGCGAAGGAAAAAGTGAAGCGCGGTTTGTTGGAGGTGTCGGTGAAAACATCCGCGGGTGACGTGACGCTCTTCGCCGTGCATTTGAAAAGCCGATTCACCGATCGTGCAGACGATCCTCGTTCAGCTCTGCGTCGCGTTGGAGAAGCCACTGCCATTCGCGATCAAGTGATGACGCGTTTTCCTGATTCGGCGCGGTCGCTCTATTTAATTCTCGGCGATTTCAACGACGAGAAATCGAGCATAACCTTGCAGCGACTCCAGCAACTCGGAGCTACGCGGATCGCGGAACTCCTGCCGATCGCGGATGCGCGTGGCGAAAGTTGGACGCATGCTTATCACAAGGAAGACAGTTACTCCCGAGTGGATCACATCCTCTTTTCCGCCGGGTTGCGCCCCGTGGTGCTCGGTGGAGCGGGGCGAATTGAAGATGGTCCGGGTGTGCTCGAAGCGAGCGATCACCGCCCTGTGATCGTTACGCTGGAGTTCGCGGAGAAAAAATAAGGCCGGTCGCTCGCCAGCACTCCGGTCGGTCACGCTGTTTGCTTCGTGCTCCTGATGGTACTCGTGCTCGTGATCGCGTCTTTTCGGAAACGAGCACGAGAGTTACTGGTAGGGCGAAACCCTCCGGGTGAGCCGCGTCAGCGGCATGAACGCGCGGCACGGCGGGACGCCTCGCCCTACCTGCGGAAACTGTCGCCGCTGCGGCCGTCGGGATTACTTCCCCGTCACGTTCACCGGCACAGTGACTTCACCAGCGCCAAACCCTTTGAGGAAGAGGCTGCCGTTTCCGGGGCGTCCACCTTCGACAGTGACTGTCACCGAGGTCTGACCCTGCGGAACGAGCACTTCGGGCATGATGACGCTTTCTGGAATGTCGGTCGTCAGATCAAGCAACAGGCCACCGGGAGGAGCGGCATTGGGAACGGTGAACGTCAGGTCCTGGCGTTCGCCCGTGCGCAACGTGAGCGAGCTCGGATTCACCGAAAGCGTGCTGGCATCGATGCGGAACGTGCCGACCGGAGAATTGCCCGAAGTACTGCCCAGGGTCACTTTGTAGTTCTGGCCTGAAGGAAGCGCAGGCACGAAGAAGCTGAGGGCGTTGGCCGATTCGAAGACCGTCCGTGTGGCCGTGCCGTCGAAATAAAGCACGTCTTGCGGTGTGAATCCGCGGCCGAGGACGCTGATGCGCGCGCCGACTGGACCGCGGTTGACCTCGAGCGAGAGGACGTAGCGGTGAACGATGCGGGCGTGCGTCACGCCCGTGTAGGTTTCGCCGGCGGTGACCGTGCCGTTGCCCTCAACCTGGTAGCCCACGAGGAAATAGTAGGCGATTTCTTCGCGGCCCGCGGGAAGCTGGTAATCGAACTCAAAAAGATTTTCGCCCATCGAACTGCGCGTCATCGGATAAATCTGACCGTCGATCACGAGGCGCGGTTTGATGCTGTTCTTGATGATCGTGCTGCTTTTCGGGGTCACCCGCAGCGTGACCGTGTAGATCTGGGATGGATTCTCCGGCAAGGACGCAGGAGTAAGGTTCGACAGGACGATCCCCTGGCAGCCCGCGAGGAAAAAGAGACCCAGCGCGATGCCGAGTGAGAGGATGAATTTTCTCGCGAGAGAAATACGGTTGGTATGCATTGGGCTTTTTGAGAGTGAAAACCTGTACGGAGTAAGGCGCGTTAGTAATGAGTCACCTTGCAACAGAGCAAGCCAAAGCTGAGACAGCGGCCCCCCTGGGCGTGTACGTGCACGTGCCGTTCTGTGCGTCGACTTGTGATTTCTGCGCGTTTTATCAGACCAAGCCGACCGCGGAGCGAGTGAAAGGTTTCCTCCAAGGCATTGCGACCGAAGCAAGTCACGTTGTCTGGTCGCGCCCCGTGACGACGGTTTTCTGGGGCGGGGGAACTCCCGGGTTGCTCTCGCCAGGCGATCTTTCGCGATTGGCCGCGATCGTTCGCGAACGTTGCGGAGGCGCGCCCGCGGAGTGGACGGTTGAGATGGCCCCAGCATCCGTCACGGCGGAGCGGCTCGCGGCCTTGAAAGATGCGGGCGTGACGCGAATTTCGATGGGGGTGCAGAGTTTTCAACCGGCGTTACTCGACGGGCTCGGCCGTCAGCACACGACAGCGCAAGTCTATCGCGCCTACGAACGCGTGCGCGCGGCGGATTTTCCCAGCGTGAATTTGGATCTGATGTTCGCTCTACCCGGCCAAACGGCGGAAGAATGGGCGGCGGATGTCCGTGAAGCCGTCGCGCTCGCGCCGGAGCATTTGTCCACGTACTGCCTCACGTTTGAAGAGGACACCGCGCTCTGGGTAAAACTTTCGCAAGGTCGCGTGAAGCTCGATGTCGAGCACGAGGCGCGGCTCTACGAGGCCACGTGGGCGCAACTGGCTGAGGCGGGTTATGCGCAATACGAGGTTTCGAACTTCGCCCGTCCGGGACACGCGTGTCGCCACAATCTGAACACGTGGCACATGAACGAATGGATTGGTCTTGGGCCTTCCGCGGCCTCGCAGCACGCCGGTTGGCGCGGCGCAAATATTTCGGATTTGGAGAAGTGGCAGGCACGAGTCGAGCGCGGCGAACGCGTGACAGAAGATCGCGTAGCGCTAACGCCGGCGTTGTTGGCGGAAGACGCGCTGATTTTCGGTCTGCGGATGAATGCGGGTGTCGACGTCGCGCTGTGGCGCCAACGCTGTCCTGAGGCGCCTTGGACGGCGGTCGAAGCCGTCCTTCACCAACTCGTCGAAGATGGACTCGCCACGAGCACGGCCGCACAAGTGCAGTTAACCGATCGCGGGCGGCTGCTGGCGGATTCGGTGGGCGCCGAAATTATGGAGGCGTTTTCCGTCGCGCCGGTTCCGTTGTGATTTTTATGAAGAAGATCGTTCTCCTCTCAATTTTATTAGCCGCTCTGGTGCTCGCGCGTGCGGAACATCCGCTCGTGATTCAAACCGATTTCGGCACCAAGGATGGCGCCGTTGCCGCGATGAAAGGCGTTGCCGCCGGCATCAACGCGAAGCTCTCGATCTTCGATCTCACCCACGAGAACACGCCTTTCGATGTGTGGGAGGCGGCGTATCGTTTAAAGCAGGCCGCGCCGTATTGGCCGACGGGAACGGTGTTCGTGTCAGTGATCGATCCGGGCGTCGGCACCGAGCGGAAATCCGTCGTGGTGCAAACGAAGAGCGGCCATTTTTTTGTCGGACCCGATAACGGCACGTGGACATTTATCGCGGAGGAACTCGGCATCGCGGCAGTACGGCAGATCGATGAAACGAAAAATCGCCGCTCCGGCTCGGAAAAATCCTACACGTTCCACGGTCGCGATGTCTTCGTCTACGTGGGCGCAAAACTTGCCTCAGGGACACTCACGTTCGACGACGTTGGACCGGCGCTCGAATCGAAGGTGATCGAAATTCCGCACGAAAAAGCCCGGCTCGAAAACGGCGTTCTCATCGGCACGATTCCGTATTTGGATTTCAATTTCGGCAACGTATGGACCGATCTCAGCGGAGATTTATTCGCGCAGTTGAAGCCTGCTTTCGGTGATCGTTTCCGCGTTACGATCCTTCACGGCGGCAAAGTGATTTACCAGGGCGAGATGCCGTACGCGCGTACGTTTGGTGATGTGCCGGACCAGGCTCCGCTGCTTTATATTAATAGTTTGCTCAACGTATCATTCGCTTTGAATCAAGGCAGCTTCGGCAAACAGCATAACATCGGCTGCGGTGCGGACTGGAACGTGCGCGTGGAAAAAATTAAACTGTGAGGCTGCTCGTCGCGTTTCTTCTCGTGTTGCTGGCGGGCGCGGGCTGCAAGAGCGCGCCGATCGCCGGCGGCGAGCCGGTGCTGGCGCGATTTTTTCTGGAGTCGGTGAACGAGCAAGGCGTGTCGACGGTACTGCCGCAGAGTGAAACGAAAATCACCGTGGCGGTGAAACCGGTCTTCACGGAG
>CBRAFL010000052.1:0-19963 GCA_967755055.1 uncultured bacterium | reverse complement strand
TGAGTTCGCCGGTGATCGAATTCGTGCCGCCTTTGAAATCCACGCCCTCGAATTTCTGTTCGCGGTTGGTCGTGAGAAAATCAAAGCGATCGAGTGCGTAACCAGCGCCTTCCGCTTTCGGAAAGTATCCAAAGATCGTGTTGCGCGCAGCTTCGGCGCCGAGCAACAAGCCGCGCCATTTCTCGCCAAATGCGTCGCCCTCGTAACTTACAACGCCCGTCGGCGCGCCGCCGCCGTAAACATCGCCGGAAGGTATTGTGCTCGGGTCATCCTGGCGCCATTCGGCCGTCGGCACAGACTGACCAGGACGTTTGTCGGCGTTCCAATATCTCGAACCGTCGAGGGAAAAAAAGCCGAGATTTCCGTACTCCATTAAGAACGTGGCTCGGCAGGCGGGAGGATCGTCGTTGTCGGTTTGAAAGACATCGCCGAACGACGTGATCGTCTGCTCGTAGCAGTTGCGAAAATTATAACCGATGACCTCGACGTTCGTGCCGTCGGGATTCATGCGCATCGCAAAACCGCCCACGTAGACATGACCGTCGTCGCTTTTGGCGCCGGCGATATCGATCGGCCTCCAGCCAAAAATGCGTGTGGCGCCGCTCTCCGTCGGATCGTAGCTGCTGCCCACGCGGAAGGTTTTTCCCGAGCGGTCCGTGAAATACGCGCCGCTGTTGCCTTGATTAAAATACCAGCGACCGTCCGGTCCGAAGGTGACGGAGTGGAGTGAATGGTCGTGGTTCTGTCCGTTGAAACCGGTGAGGAGCACGTCGCGTTTGTCGACGCGCGGATCGAATTTTCCGTCGCGGTTCACGTCCGTGTACACGATGAGATCCGGGGCGTTCGACACGATCACTTGGTTGTCGATCACGCTCATGCCGAGTGGCGCGATCAGAGTGGGCTCTTGCACGAACGTACTTGATTTATCAGCACGCCCGTTGCCGTTGGAATCTTCCAGGATCACGACGCGATCTCCTGCCGGATCGCGGCCGAGGTGTCGGCGATAGTTGACGCCCTCCGTCACCCAGATGCGACCCTGCGCGTCGATGTCCATGTTGGTTGGGTTGTGGAGAAGCGGCGAGCGGGCCCACACGGTGACTTCGAATCCTTCGGGTACGGTGAAAAGACTTTCGGGGACAACTTCGGGTGGCGGTTCGCCGGCGGTGGACGCGGTTTTGATCGGACCGGTGGCGGTTTTGGGATCGAGGTTCGCGTTCATGTCGTCGTCGGTGACGCTTGAGTTGACGCCGTCCGCGGGGACCTCGACATGAGCGAGCCAGAGAATCGCGTTGAGCACGACTTTGCGTTGGTCGTTGTTTTTCCAGCCAAGGTGGAAATGGCCGCCAGTGAATCCGAATCCGCGACCGCCTTCGGGCCGTTCGGAAATCCACATCATGGTTTGCGGAGTGCCTTGTGCGACAGCGGCGCGCGCCGCGGGATTGCCTTCGTGGGGACCGTCGGGACGAGTCATCGTGGTGGCGGGAGGAATCGCAGTGAGAATCGGAGTCACGCCGCGCATCGCGTCGCGAAAGCGCATATTGAAATACCATTCGTCGCTGATCGAAAATGGTTTCACTCCGTGCGTGACGGCGTGTTCCGGAAGCGTCTTGAAATCGGCCTTCCAGTGGGGGTTTACCGAGAGATTGATTTCAAACACGCCGCCGACCCACTCGAGAAATTCCTTTTCACCTTTGGGAATCGTGGGCTCCACGGCGTAGTGAATTAGTCCGAGCCCGACACCGCTGCGCGTGAGCTTTTCCAACAATTGCAGTCGGTCGCCTTGGAGCGCCGGATGGTTGCCGCCACCGTCGCTGTAGATGACAATCGCATCGGCGCCGTCGAAGGCCGCCGGATCATCCACCGGCTTGCCATCCTTCAACACCGTGGGCCAGCCGTGGTCGTAGACTTTCGTGGTAATCCCGGGGAAATCGACGAGGCATTTCTGGAGGAGCAGGCATCCTGCGCGATGTTCGTGCTGCAAGGGGCCGTGGCTCGGGTTGCCGGCGATGAAGATAATTTTCTTAACGGACGCGGCGGCTTCGAGCGCGGAAAGAACGACGGCGGTGAACAGCAGGAGAAGGCGAGAGAGTTTCATTTTGGGGGTGAAAGAAAACGAGTGATCAAGGTGACGGAAAAGCCGATGAACCACAAAGACACAGAGACACGGAGAAAACCCCTTTCATGGTTTTGTCTCGGTGTCTTTGTTCCTCTGTGGTTCAAGCGGGTTGTAGAAAAATTGGCGCGCAAAACGAATCTGCGGTTCAGCTCACTTCAGCGTTTTTTTCAGAAACGCCAGGCCGTCCACGGCGATGTTGTCGCGCTTGGGTTCGATGTTGCGCCAGATGGCGGCAGCGCGGGCGATGACCTTCACGTCGGGTGTGAACGATTCGATCACAACGTCGCCCTGATAGCCGATGGCTTTGAGCGCGGAGGCGATTCCCGTCCAATCCGTGTGGTCACCGCCGGGGGTGCCGCGATCGCTTCCGCAGGCGTGGAAATGGCCGAGCTGGCGGCCGGCTTTTCTGATCGCGGCGCCAAGATCTTTTTCCTCGATGTTCATGTGAAAACTATCGAGGTGAAGTTTCACGACCGGCGATCCGATCGCGGCAATCAGCTTCAGCCCCTGCTCACACGTATTCAGAAAGTCAGTTTCGAAACGGTTTAATGGCTCGATGCAAATCACGACGCCTTTGGCCTCCGCATGCTTTGCCAAAATTTTTAGATTCTTAACGACCGCGGCCCATTCCTTTTTTCGCTGGCTCGATGGAACGGCGTCGGCTTTGCCCACGACCGAGTAGACCGGGCCGACGAGCGACGGACAGCCCAGCAGTGCCGCTTGATCAATCAAGGCGCGGAGATACGTCATCGCCGTTTTCTGTTCGGCGGCGGTCCCGCGGAAATCGCGGCCGGGTCCCATCGCGGCGCACACGCTGCTGATCGCGAGATTTGCCTTCGCGGCGGCCGCTTTCACTTTGAGCGGATCGATGTGCGCGGGATCTTCGATCGCGATCTCCACGGTATCGAAACCCCATTTCGCGAATTGGGCGAACAGGGAGGTGCTCTTCGTCGTGAACGGCGAGGTGTAGAGGAAAGTGTTAATGCCGATTCTCATGAGGGTGGGTGGGAGGTGAAGCGATGGGTGCTGGGACGGCCCTGCGCGTTGAGAAAGCGCAGTTGCTGGGTGTCGGGCCGAGGGTGTAAGGCAACAGACAAGACGTTGAATGTGGGGAATGGTTGGATCGTCGCGAAGAAAAATCGTCATCGGGATTACTGTACTGCGAAATTTCGCGCCAACCTCGTGGATTGCGGCAGTCGGCAAGCCTCCCTCGCAATGACAACGGGAGTGCCCGCTATTCATACTGTCTGGCGACGCGAGTGGAGTTCGACATTTGAGGCGGAGAACTCTCGATGAATCACCACGTCGCTTCGCTCCTTCCCGAGGCGGGGCAAGCCTCCTGAGGACAATTGAGGCGAGTTCGTTTCTTTATCGTTCAACAGTCCCGGCACCTGCGGGATTGAGCTTCACCGAACGGCGAATCTACTCGTGACATGAGTGAGCGTTATTCCGCCGGGGTTCTCGTTAAATTTGCCACCGCGTTGCTCACGGCCGCGGGACTCGATTCCGCCAAGGCGACGGCCGTCGCGGAGATCTTAACGGAGGGTGATCTCCTCGGACACACGACCCACGGGCTCGCGCTCCTCGCGGCTTATCTGGGTGATATTGAAAAAGGCACAATGGAAAAATCCGGCGAGCCTCGCGTCGTCGCGGATTTTCCGGCGGCGATTACATGGGACGGTCGGCGGCTGCCAGGTCCGTGGCTGGTCGTGCGTGCGCTCGAGTTGGCGATCACGCGGGCCAAACGATTGGGAACGTGCACCGTGGTGATTCGGCGCAGTCATCACATCGCGTGTCTCGCAGCGTATCTGAAACGTGTGACCGATCAAAATCTCATGGTGCTGCTCAGCTGCTCTGATCCGACGGTGGGGACGGTCGCGCCTCATGGTGGTCGTCGCGGGGTAATGACACCGAACCCGCTCGCGGCAGGCTGGCCCACTGCGAGCGACCCCGTGATGCTCGATGTGTCGATGTCGATCACGACGAACGCGCACGTGAAACGGCTGCACTTGGAAAAACGTCTCGCGCCAGGGGAATGGTTTGTCTCCGCCGATGGTCAGGCGACCGCCGATCCGGCAGCCCTGTTTACGACTCCCGCCGGCGCTCTCCTGCCCATCGGTGGCGTGGATCACGGACACAAAGGCTACGCGCTCGGATTGCTGATCGAGGCGTTGACGAATGGTTTGGCGGGTCATGGTCGCACTGGTGCGGCGGAGGGATGGACCGCGACCGTTTACATTCAAGTGTTCGATCCTGCGCTGTTCGGCGGAGCGGAAAATTTTATTCATGAGACGACCCACTTAGCCGAGACCTGTCGCTCCACGCCGCCACGTCCAGGCTTTGAATACGTGCGGCTGCCGGGCGAGGCAGGCCTGCGCCGGCGAGCGGCGCAACTGACGCACGGAGTCGAACTCCACCGCACGATTCTGCCGGCGCTGATTCCGTGGGCGGAACGATTCGGCCTGAGCGTGCCCAAACACCTCACGTCGGATGAGGCGACGGTTTGATGCGACGCTGACGCTTGCCATTCGGTTCGGAAATTGACGTCGTCGTGCGCCAGTAGAATCAACCCCTTCTTATGAAAAAACTACTCGTGCTCTGCTGTTTCTTTGCCGCCACGCTCGCATTACCAGCTGCGGAGGGCGCCGACTGGTCGACGGATTACAAAGCGGCACTCGTTCAAGCCAAGGCGGAGAATCGCCATGTTCTTCTTTTTTTTACCGGCTCGGATTGGTGCAGCTGGTGCAAGCGCCTTCAAAAAGAAGTTCTCCGCACGCCAGAGTTCAATAAATACGCCGGCGAAAAACTGATTCTCGTTGAACTCGATTTTCCCCATGCCGTACCGCAGTCCCGCGCCGTGAAAGTGCAAAACGAGAAACTCGCTGATCGCTTCAAGATCGAGGTCTATCCCACGGTCATCGTACTCGACAGCTCAGGTAAAAAGGTTGGCCAGCTCGGCTATCAGGAAGGTGGACCGGGACCGTTCGTCGATGCGTTGAGCAAGATGTGATGGGCTGATTATTCCGTGAGCATCGCCCGTTTCGCGATCGCGTGCTGTGCTGCGCATTTCGCGACGGAGCTTTTTGGCGTGGAGACTGCGGTCACTTCCGCGCCTCCCGTTCGCGCGTTGAGTGAGGCACAACGCGACTTCATGACGTGGCGGTTCGGGATGTTTGTGCATTTCAGTCTCGGGACGTTCGCTGATATCGATTGGGCCGGCGGCTACGAGGATCCGGCGTTGTTCAAACCGACGAAACTCGACTGCGGCCAGTGGGCCGATGCCGCGAAAGCAGCAGGCATGACTTACCTCGTCCTCACGGTTAAGCACACCGAGGGCATTGCGCTCTATGATAGTGCGGTGACGACTCACGATATCACGAAGTTCAAGAATTTCCGCGACGGCAAAGGCGACATCGTGCGCGAGTTCGTGGACGCGTGTCGGTCACACGGGCTGAAGGTGGGTTTCTATTATTGTTTTCCGGGCGATTTTTCGGACGACGAGCACCACAACGCACCACCGATTGGACAACCGAACTTGCATGGGCTTCCGCCCGAGGCCATCGGTGACTACGTTGGATTCATGAAGAAGCAGCTGACTGAGCTGCTCACGAATTATGGCCCGGTCGATTTGCTTTGGATCGACCAATATAAAAACAAGTACACCGGCGCGCAGTGGCCGGAAATTCTCGCCACCATCAAGTCGCTCCAGCCGCACTGCATCGTGGACGCGAACAATGCGCACAACCTACAGGAATCAGACGTGCTTAGTTATGAGTTTCCGTGGCAACAGATGCTGCCGCCGGTTGACAGCACGGTGCCCGGTGAAGTCTGCGACACGATTCAAACCGGAGCGCGCTGGTTTTGGGTGAAGGCGAAACAGCCATCGGATTTACAATCAGCCGAGGCGATCGTTGCGCGTTTGAAACGCTGCAATGAACGAAACGCGAATTATCTGCTGAACGTTCCGCCGGATCCCGACGGATTGATCTCAGGGTTGCATTTACAGCGGTTGCAGGAAATCGGCGCTTTGCTGCGGGCGGGAGCGAAGCGGTAGTTTGTCATTGCGAGAGAGGTTCGGCGAAGGGTCGCTTCGCTCCGGCTAATGACAGAGCTGTTGTTCATAGCCTTCCCATCCAGGCTGCCGTGGTTAAGCGCTGGAAGAACAGGTATTGAGTAGGGCAAGGTCTCCGATCTGCCCAGGGCGGGTCGGAGACCACGCCCTACCATTGTCGATTGCCGCTGCGCTACAGATTTCCTTTTCGCATTTCTTCAAGCGCGTGATCCGCGGCGCGCCAGGCGAGAGCCATGATCGTGAGGGTCGGATTTTTGTCCGCGTTCGAGCAGAATGATGCGCCGTCGGATAAAAATAAATTCTTCACGTCCCACGTCCGGCACCACGGCGTTGTAACGGATTTTTTTGGATCATGTCCCATCATCGCGCCGCCGACTTCGTGCTTCACGTTTCCGCCCGGGCGAATTGCTTTCAACGGATCTTCGCTTGGGGGCGCGCTGGTTTTTCCGCCCATCGCTTCGATGAGATCGGCGAACGTTCGCTGCATGTGTTTTACCTGGCGAAGTTCGTGGTCCGACCATTTCCAATGAAACCGCAGCACGGGCAGTCCCCATTTGTCTTTGGTCACGGGATCCAGCTCGCAGTAGGAATCTTCGTTTGGAATCATTTCACCGCGGCCGGAGAAATAAAGATGTGAACCGTAATAACGCCGCGCATCTTCCTTGAATCTCAAACCGTAGCTGCCGCCGGTTAGACGTTCGAGTCCCGTGGCGGTGCCCGAGTTTGGCATGCTGCGACCGGTGCTGAATTCGATGTGATAGCCGCGCGCGAAATCCAGCTTGCCGGCGTGTTGTTGTTGATAGAGCCACCACGGCACGTACACGTGCGGACCGCCCGCGCCGTCCTCATTATGCAGCGGAAGATTTTCGAGCAACGGGATCTGGCCGCCGAGGCCCGCGCCCACGGTGTCCATGATATATTTCCCGACGAGCCCGCTGGAATTCGCGAGGCCGTTGGGAAAACGCGGCGATTTTGAATTGAGCAGAATACGCACGGATTCCGCTGAACTCGCCGCCAGCACAACCACGCGCGCTTTCACCGTTCGCTCCTCGCCGGTGGCCTTGTCGATGAAAGCGACGCCGGTCGCATTCCCGTTCTCGTCCATCGTGACTTCCCGCACCATCGCGTCCGTCAGGATGTCGAGATTGCCCGTCGCGAGTGCTGGCGGGAGATGCACGGTGGTGGACTGATAATTCGCTTTGATCGCGCAGCCGCGTCCGCATTCCGTCGCCCAAAAACACGCGGCGCGCTGGCGCATCGCATCGGCGAGAATGCGTTGGGCGGTCGGATTTCCAGGATGAAGAATCGCGGGAATACGATCCGCATCCTGCCGCACGGAAAGCACCGCGCGATGGATGGGGATCACGGGAAGTCCGAGAACCTTCGCGCGTTGTTGCGCGAGCAGTTCGCCGGCGCGCGGTTTCGGTGGAGGCAATAAGACGCCCGACGGCGAGTCCGGCGTGTTCTCCAGACCTTCGTTGCTGCCGTAAATGCCGACGAGCATTTCCACTTTGTCGTAGTACGGCGCGACATCCTCGTAGCCGATCGGCCAATCGGTGCCGAGCCCGTCACGACTGTGCGGCTTGAAATCATACAGGCCGTTGCGCAACGCGATGCGCCCCCAGTGATTCGTGCGCCCGCCGAGCATGCGCGCCCGCCACCACGTGAACTGCCGTCCTGCTTCCGTGGATGCGCTGACATATGGTTCGCCCGCAACCGTCCAACCACCGTCGACTGTCGAGTCGTAAAACCCGAGCGGTTTGTCGGGCGTGCCCGTCGCGCGCAAGGGTGCTTGCGAATCGATTTGGAACATCGGCGTCTCTTTCACCGGGTCGTAATTTCGCCCGGCTTCGAGCATGAGCACTTTGATGCCCGCCATCGTAAACGTGTAAGCGGATTGCCCGCCGCCCGCGCCGGAGCCGACGACGATCACGTCGTAACGCGGCTTCACCTCACTCGCTTTGATCACGGGCATGGGTATTTGGAAATCAGTGGTGGCTGAGGACACTCAAGCGAAACGTCGCCGCAGGGAGAGGGGAAGGCGCGCGATCGCATTGAGGAACCGACGGATGGAAAATGAAAACGACTCGGCGTGATCGCTTCAACGCGCAAGAGATCGTGTGATTGAAATTGTGGGAGGGGCTTTACACCCCGATTGATCGCGGACGTTTCCCATCGGGGCGTAAAGCCCCTCCCACAGCTAAAAACAGCAGCGATGGCGAACTCACCTGCAATGACTCGCTGGCAAAATTCTGAGAGCCGCACAGTGTGGCAGGTGGTTCCATTCTCCGTCCTCGACCTATCGCCGATCGTACAAGGCGGCACTGTTTCCGAAGCGTTGCATCGATCACTCGATCTCGCGCGGCACGTGGAGCGGCTCGGCTACAAACGTTTCTGGCTCGCGGAGCATCACAACATGCCGGGCATCGCGAGCGCGGCGACGTCGGTCGTCATCGGCCATGTCGCGGCGGGCACGAGTCGCATTCGGGTGGGCTCTGGCGGGATCATGTTGCCCAACCACTCACCCTTGGTGATCGCCGAGCAGTTCGGTACGCTCGAGGCGCTTTTCCCGGGGAGAATTGATCTTGGACTCGGCCGTGCGCCAGGTACCGACCAGCAGACCGCACGAGCGTTGCGTCGAGGGCGGGCGAATAGCGCGGATGCGTTTCCGCAGGATGTCGTGGAGTTGCAGTCCTATTTTAATCCGGTTGCGGAGGGTCAATCCGTGCAGGCGGTTCCGGGCGCGGGACTCGCGGTGCCAATTTGGCTGCTGGGCTCGAGTTTATTTAGCGCGCAACTCGCAGCTTTGCTCGGTTTGCCGTTCGCATTCGCCTCGCACTTTGCCCCGGAGCAGTTGTTCGAGGCGCTCAAACTTTATCATCGCGAATTTCGCCCGTCCGCCACGCTGGCGCGTCCCTACGCGATGGCAGCGGTGGCGATATTCGCGGCGGAAACGGATGAGGAAGCCAGCCGCCTGTTCACTTCGCTCCAGCAGAGTTTCGTCAATCTCCGTCGCGGAACACCGGGGCCGCTCCCTCCGCCTGTATCCAGTATGGAAGGACTGTGGTCGCCGGTGGAACAAGCGGGACTCGATCACGCATTCGGCGAAGCGATCGTGGGTTCGCGCGCGACAGTGAAGGACGGCATCGAATCGTTTTTAGAACGGACCGGTCTCGATGAGTTGATGGTGACGGCGGCGATTTACGATCACGCGGCGCGTTTGCGCTCGTTCGAAATCGTCGCGGAAATTCGCGATGCGTTGGCCGAGGCACCGCGTCGTCGGCAGGCGTAGAGTTCGAGCGGGCAAGGTTTAGGGAGCCTGGCAGCCAAACTCCCACCGAAGTCATAGGAGTTGCCCCCATGGTTCGCCTGAGTGTTCAGGCGATGTTCGTTTACGGGTTACGAATCCGGCAACTGCTGAACCAAGAAGTGATCATGAAACCTTGCCCGATTAAAACCTGCAGTGGCCTCATGGCGATGGCTCTTTCGCTTTGCCTCGCTCAACGAATTGATGCGGCTGACTTGCCCGTGAAACCCGACACGGCAGTCGCTGTGTCGTCTCATGGATCCGCCGGCGTGAGTGCGCGCGATATCATCGGCAAAGATGTGCGAAGTTTGCTGGGCGATGATCTCGGCGAGGTGAAGGATCTCGTTGCTTCACCCAACAGCGGGAAAATCGTCTATGTGCTGGTCGGCACCGGCGGTGTACTGGGCATCGGCGAACAGATCCGGGTGGTGCCGTTCGCAGCGTTTACCTTGAAAAATTCAACCAGCGAAAATGGTGCCCTCATCCTCGACGTGAGCAAGATCAGGTGGGAAGACGCGCCCTTGCACCGGGAGAGCGAAATCGATGCGCTCGCACTCGAGGGACGCGGGCGCGGCGTGTTCGACTATTATGGACAGAATTGGAATCACGAGATGGTCCAGATCGATGCGGCGGTGGCCGGTCAAAGCCATCGGCTCATGCGGGTATCGGCACTCATCGGAAACAACATCAAAAACGCCGGTCAGGACGTCGGCAAAGTCGACGATGTGATCGTCAATCTTTCGAGTCACCGCGCGTCAGCGTTGCTTGATGCTAATGATGACTACGTCCATTCGAAGGAGAAATTCCTCATCAATTTCAATCAAATCCTGGGCAGTCCTGATCGCAAAGAGATCTTTGCGACGCCGTTGACCCGAAAGGATTTCGAACATGCGAAACCGGCGCGCGACGACTGGTGGGGCGTGAGCTCGGGTTATCCGTATGTTTGGACCGGTTACAACTATACTCGCGGCTCGGGCTACACTGCGGTTTCTTCCGGCGCTGGTAACGTCGCCGAAGTGAGTCGCGATGCGGCGGTGGAGAACCACAAAATCTCGCTGGTAGAGGTGCGGCAGGCGTTGGATCACGATCCGGCGCTTTCGAATGCCGCTCGAAAAGTCGTCCTGGTCGAGGACGGCCGCAGGCTCGTGATCGGAGGAGCGGTTTTGACCAGGGAACTCAAGGAGAAGATTGCCAGCCGGGTCGAAGAGCTGGCCAAAGGATGGAGCGTTGATGACGAGATGACCGTGAAGTCGACGGCGGAGTAGTCGTTTGTATCCGCCGATTGGAGCGTGAAATCCGAGTCTTCGACGTAGCGCGCAGGCGTCCCTGCCTGCCGGGATCGGAGATCGGGGGCAGCGATCGGTGGCCGGGCCGAGGACGATTTCTGTGTCGTCTGGTTCCTTGCGAATCTCCAACGCTGAATACAGCAGGCACGGAGACCTGCCGCTACACGCATAAACATGACGCGACGGGCCTGCCGCTACGCGCGCTGCAGAATTGACCGCGGCGATGTTGCCGGGCCGGATGGGGACATGTCCCGCAGTGTTGTTCTCCAGGCCAGCCGTCGTTGTGAGCGTTGCCAGCTCCCGATGCGGTGGTGCGTTTGCACGGCGCTGGCGGAGATCGCGTGTCCACTCCAGGTGGACGTGCTCATGCATCATCGTGAGTTGTGGCGACCCAGCAGCACGGGACATTTGATCAACCGCACGATTACGGGTTCGCGCCAGCATCTTTGGCGACGTGAACGGCGATTGACGGCCGAAGACGTGCAGATGTCCGGGCGCGAGCTCTGGATTCTTCACCCCAAAGGCGAACCCATGCCCGCTAACGTGCGGCCGGAGTCGGTGCAGGCGTTGCTAATCGACGGTTCGTGGCGCGAGACATCCGCGATCGCGCAGGAGATCAGTTCGTGGGGACGTCTTGTAAATCTGCCGATGGCCGGGGAGAGCCGTTATTGGCTGCGCACACAGGCAGACGGTGGACGATTTTCCACGGCCGAGGCGCTGATGTTTTTGTTCAAGGCGTTCGGAATGGAGGAGGTGCATGCGCATCTGCATCTGCAGTTCGAGCTGCATGTGTACGCGGGCTTGCGGGCGCGAGGCAGCAAAGAAGCGGCGCTGAATTTCCTCCAACAATCGCCACTCGGCGCCACCTTTCCCGAACTGATCGCCCAACTCGACGTCCGGCGTCCGCGCTGAGGGACTTGGGAGATTCATCACCGAGATGAACGATTGGAGGGCCACGCTTCGTCGCAGCGACTCGAACAGTGTGACGGAGTAGGGGCCTCCGGTTGGAGCCGCCAAAAGCGAATTCGTAAACACACATTTAAGAGTCATGGCTTTTCTGGAGGAAGAGGAGAACGGAGGCGGAGCGCCGCGGTCATACCGTTTTCGCATGGCGACTAATTTTAAAGAACCCCGAACGATCGCGATTTCGCTGATCGTGATTGTGGTGCTCGGGACAGTGTGGTTTTGGACGCGAAAAGATCGCGCGTCGCTTGCGCTCCTCACCCAACCCGTGGAGCCCGAGCGAGCCGCGGTCACGCAGCCACCTCCGCGCGAACACGCTGAACCGCTCGAGTCTCCGACGGACGACGAACGAGCGGAGCGAAATAAAGCGCGGCCGGAAGCGGGTGGCGGTGAGAACCAGCTCGAGCACATGCTTCGCTCAGTCGTGAGTGCGAACGCCGGGGAGCTGAAGCTTACGCCCGCGCAAATCGACCGGCTGGCTTCCGACTATTTGGAATATCAAGAAATCCACGCGGAGCAGGCGGCTCGTTTTCTCGATGAGACCAGCTTCGATCCGAATTCCGTTTCGCTTCGGCTTCCGGCTTATCCGGTCGAGGGAAAAGTGCTCCGCGATATGTTGTACCGACGGTTGGAAACCGATTTTCCCAATGGCAAAGCGGGAGAAATCAAGGAGCAGCTCGGCGGATTTTTCGATAATGCGTTTCGCGGATTTGGAACCACGGAGCAGACGTTCAACGTTACCCGAAGCTCGGAAGTGCCGAACGCGTTTGAAGTGCACTGGGAGGCGAAAGTGCCCGAAGGACAATCGGCCGGCAGCGTGAACCCCGAGGTAAGTTTCGCGGGAAGTTCAGGCACCGTGCTGTTGTATCGAGAGCAGCTCGCGAACGGCGAATATCGTTTTCTCGGCAACGTGGTGGAACGCCGGTTTCCGGATACTTCGAGTAGCGCGCCGCGTTGATTTGGAATCCTCCCACACCTGGCAACGAAACCGCTGTGGCCGACGTCGCTCACCGCCGGCCGACGCACGCCGCTGAGTATCGGACCAGGGTGCGCCCGATCAAAAATTAGCGCCTCGGCCGAAAAATGGACGCAGTCCACATATTACGTATTACGTAATATGTGGATCGCGCCGGCGGGTTTTGATCGGGCGGGTGAGGCGAGTGAACGTATCGGGATAATCCCTATAGTGACTAATCTATATCGTTATAGTCAAAGCGGTGGCTCGACACGTGGAACGAAGGCCATTCAATCGCGGCGCAGAAATAAAATAATATGACGGCCGCCATCTCGCGGCCGACCCAAACCCCCGAGCAATTCCCATGAGCGCCCCGTATTTTCCGATCGTTTACGTTCGCGGCTTCGCGGCCACCCAGAGTGACATCAATTCCACTGTCGACGACCCGTTCTACGGTTTCAGCGTGGGATCAACGCACATTCGAGTGGGTGCGCAGGGGGAGCCGGTACCGTTTTTTTTCGAGAGCCCGCTCGTGCGTTTGATGAGTGAGCACGGTTACATAGACGCATTTCACGGCCCCATTCAGACGGCCGAGGACGACGAACCCAACGTGGATCGCTGGCGAACAGTCTGGATTTATCGGTACTACGATCCCACGGCAGATACCTACACGTGGAAACCCAACCGACTCACGATCGAGGACGCCGCGCGGCAGCTTCGGGACTTGATCATCACGATCAAAAAGCAGACCGGAGCGCCGATGGTGCATCTCGTCGCGCATTCGATGGGCGGGCTCGTGTGTCGTTCGCTTCTGCAAAAAATCTATCCCGAAGAGGACGAAGATCCCGAAAAGAATGTGTCACGGTTTTTCACCTACGCGACGCCGCATGGCGGAATTCAACTTCGCTCGGGTCTCGGTTTTCTTGAAAAAGTGCGCGACTTCTTCGGTCCTTTCGACTCCGACACGTTTGGACCTGATCGGATGTACGCGTTTCTCACTCCGGGTAAAACGCCGAAGGCCAAAGCGCCGGCGAGTTTCGATCCGCGCAGCGACACGGGGGAGTTTGATCTCGACCGCGTTTTTTGCGCCGTCGGCACCAATGCCAACGACTATGATGTGGCCGCTGGACTTTCGAAGACCTCAGTCGGGCCGCAGAGCGATGGCTTGGTACAGATCGAGGCTGCTTACGTTCAGGGAGCGCATCGCGCCTATGTGCATCGTTGCCACAGCGGCCGATACGGCATCGTTAACTCGGAAGAGGCGTTTCAAAATCTGGAGCGTTTTCTTTTCGGCACGATCCAGGCGATCGTCTCGCTGCAGGATATTATCAAGCTGCCAGTGTCGACCGGGAAAAGTTTTCAACTCGACCTCAAAGTGGCCGTCCGTGGCTTGCCGGTATTCATGAATGAGCGCACGCGCTCGCATTACTGTCCGATCGTCTTGAATGATTTCGACAAACTCACGCCGGGAAAACCAGTGAGCCTCTTCACGCAATTTCTGAACTCGAACCGCTCGGCGAGCGGTGATGGGACCTGCCGATTTGCGATCAGCTTCGGGCTGTACGCGTTCGATGTCGTGGATGGCAAGGTCGACTATAGTCTCAAGCTGCACGGCTTGCCCAACTGGTTTGATACGCTGCTCGTGGATGTTAAATTGGAGGAGGATTCCGCGCCGTCGTTGACCGCGTGGTGGACGGCGCCGGAGCCCGATCGGCAGGTGGATCCGAAGTTGCGCAAGATTCCGGCGGGTGGCTGGGCAGCGGAAATTCCATTGCCGGAAGGCATCGCGCGCTCGCTGCTTGGTCCGGACGCATCGCTGAAGATCGAGGCGTACGATTGGACGAGTTGAGGAGGAGCTGCTGAAAACTCTCCCTGCAGTGTAGGTAGTGCGCTCGCCGCGCTACGTTCGTAACCCGCGAATCGTTGCGCGGCGAGCGCGCAACCTACGCCGATCATCCACTCGCTCACGCTCATAGCTACCGAGGGCCTCGCCAGTATCGTAGCTACGAGCGTGAGCGAGTGGACTTGCCCGATGGAATCCGATGTCCCGTCAGGTTTTGAGACCGTTAGCTCACAATCCAGCCAGACGAGGACGTCAGGCTCCGCCTCCGTCCGCCTGTGTATGTTCGCATTCGACACGTGAACGTATCGGCACAGTTTTTTCGCAAACCCCACTTCATGCTTATGAAACGTTACTCGCTTTTGATGCTCCTGGCTTTTTTCTTTTCCGTATCTCGTGCGGCAGAGCCCGCGGGAACGTCAGCTTCGTCCGACCGGAAATATACGTTCGTCATTGTGCACGGCGCATGGGGTGGCGGCTGGGCATTTAGAGAAGTTGAGCGGCTTCTGCGAGCTGACGGGCACACCGTTTACCGCCCGACGCTGACGGGACAGGGCGAGAAAGTGCATCTCGCGAATCCCGATATCAATCTGACGACCCACGTGATGGACATCACCAATGTGATTTTATTTGAGGACCTGCACGATGTGATTCTCGTCGGCCACAGCTACGGAGGCATGGTGATTTCGGGCGTGATGGAAAAGGTTCCGGACCGGATCAAGCATGTGATCTATCTCGACGCGCTGGTGCCGAACAACGGCGAAAGTTTGAACAGCGCGTTCGGTCGAAAGGATTCGCTGGGCGAGCAGGTGAACGGGTTCATTGTTCCGAAATGGGTCAAGCCCGGTCAACCGCTGCCGCACGATGTTCCCCATCCCTCGAAAACCTTGAGCGAGCCGCTCGTGATCAACAATCCGGCGGCGAAGAAACTTCCTGTGACGTATATTTTGACCGTGGATACGGGGAAGGCACCGGAGCAGGATGACTTTTTCCGTTTTTATCAGCGCGCCAAAGAGCGCGGCTGGACAACGCTCATCATGCCCGGCGACCACAATGTCCAATGGTCGCACCCGAAGGAATTGGTCGAGCTCTTGGAAAAAGCGCCGTAAGGCCTAGTGATGTTCGGGTAGGGCGGCGTCTCTGACCCGCCCTGGAGCAGGTCGAAGACCTTGCCCGACTCATGAAAGCGCCGGACGCTAACATTAGCCAAAAGCCGCTCGATTTTCTTTTTACCGCAGAAAGCAATGGCGTCGCTGACCAGATTGACGGCTTGCTGGAGAGAAACCTGACCGTTTGGCCGAAAGCTGGCGTAGTGAGTTTCAACCTCGAAGTTCGCAGGCGTATCCATGAAGCGGTTTAGGAAAGAGGTTCCAGCCGAGCAGACACGGACCGCTTCTTACGCGTTCAGCGTCGCAATTGCGCGAGTGAATGATTCTGCGCGCGCTGTGACCGCGCTCCAATTTTTCGATCGCAGGGCTTCGTCGTCGATTAGTGAACTGCCCGCAAATGCCGCGATCGCGCCGGCGCGAAGGAATTCCGCGATCGTCGTGGGTGTCACTCCACCAATCGGAATCAGTGCGACCTCCGGCACTGTCTCCTTGAGCGTTTTGATGTACGCAGGGCCGAACTGTTCGCCGGGAAAAACTTTTATCGCGTCCGCGCCTGCGCTGTGCGCCTGGGAAATTTCCCCGCGGCTGAACGCGCCACTGATTACAGACACGTGGTAGCGCCGGCACAGTGTGATCACCTCGGGCCGCGGCGACGGTGTGACGATGAAGCTGGCCCCCGCCAGAATCCCCAGCCGCGCAGTTTCAACATCGAGCACCGTGCCGAGACCAAAGCGAAATTCCGGAAGCGCCGCGCTCGCCGTTTTCAACGTGACGATCGCCCCGGGCGTGGTCATCGCGAGTTCGAGACAGTTGACTCCTCCGCGAGCGAGAGCGCGGGCGCAGTCCACCAAATCGTCACCCACGTCGGCGCGGACCAACCCGATCAATCGTTCAGCGCGAATCTGGGCGAGGAGGGTATCTTTCTTCACTCGCTCAACTCTGCGGTGGATGTCGCTGGAGGGAAAACAATTTTCCTGTTCCGCCGTTGCTTGATGTATCCGATGTCCGATGCCGTTCTGCGGATTTGGGCGTGATCCGCGGTGACACGCCTCGATGAGAAATTGTGCGCCACGTCGCATAAATGAGGTTGGGCGGTTGCCACGCCGCATGAGATTCTTCAGCGAAGTGAACTTGCCGCATAAACCTGACTCATGCGCGCGACCTCGCTTCAAATGTTCACCGCTGATCCCTTTCCTCAATTCGTGCCCAACCGCGTGGCGACGGCGCTGCGTCGCGTCGAGGAGCAGATCTGGTCGGAACGCGTCACAGTCACCGTCGAAGCGACCGCGTCGTCACCGCAGCACATCGTGTGGCCCGACGCTCGGCGGTTAAAACGTACCGCGGTCAAGTCTGGCTCGGTCTGGGGTAAACTTTACGATCAGCGCTGGTGCCGGCTGATATTGCCGCGCGAAGCAGCGGCTGATCGCGGCGCGGGCCCGCGCTTTCTCGAATGGCGTGATCAGGGCGAGGCGACGCTGTATGTGGATGGCGTGCCGTATTACGGTTTCGACGTCGCGCATCGCATGGTGGCGCTGCCGGCGGGCGCACATGACATGTGGGTTGAGTCGATCTGCTGTCAGTCGGCAATCTGGCATCCGGCGGCGACGGGGCTTTCGCCGCGGGGGAGTGTGTTCGAGGGCGCGTATTTGGTTCGTCGTGACGACCTGGCATGGAATGCGTATCACGATCTAAAATGCCTGGCTGATGTGATGATGTTATGGCGTGCACGTCAGGTGCCGACGCCACCGGCCGAGCTGACGCGTTTCGGTCAACAGCCAACGTTGGAAAAAGCGCCGCCGCTTTATCGCCGATTGTTGCGCTTGTTGACGGACGCCGTGGACGCCCTCGATACCCAAGGCCTAAGCGCGATGCGGCGAAGTCTCGCCGTGGCGTATCACGAGTTGCGCGAACCGCGGCCGCGCGCGGAAGCGGTGATGACCGGCCATGCGCACATTGACCTTGTTTGGCTCTGGCCGGAGCGGGTGGGAGAGGCAAAGGCGGTTCACACTTTCGCCACGATGAACCGGCTGATGTCGCTGTATCCGGAATTCCGTTTCGCCTACAGTCAGCCCGCAAGCTACCGGGCCGTGGGTCAGCGCGCACCGGAATTACTCGACGCCGTGCGCAGCCGCATTCGTGAGCGACGCTGGCAGGCGACGGGCGCACTTGAGGTTGAAAGCGACACGATGATGCCGTGCGGCGAAGCGCTCGCGCGGAGTTTTCTGCTCGGACAGGAGGAGTTTAAAAAACTTCGTGGCGCGCCGTCGCGCCTGTTGTGGCTGCCTGACGTCTTTGGCTATGCGGGCTGTCTGCCGCAATTGATGCGGCTCGCGGGCGTGACCTGGTTCTTCACCACGAAACTCACGTGGAGCGCCGTGACACGTTTCCCGTTCAGTAGTTTTCGCTGGCGCGGAAGTGATGGCAGCGAAGTGATTGCGCACGTGACCCAGGATGCGGGTTACAACAATCGCGTCGATCTCGCAGAGCTGCATGCGCATGCCGACGGCCACACGCAAGCCGACGTGCACGCGGATTTTTTGCATCCGACGGGGTTCGGCGACGGCGGCGGCGGGACGACGGAGGAAATGTGTGAACGCGTGCGGCGGCTTAATGCTTTGGCGGATACGCCGGCGCTGACCTGGGGCCAGCCGGAGGATTTTTTCGCGCGGCTCGAGCGGCATCGGCGCGAGCTGCCGATTTACCAAGGCGAGTGCTATCTCGAATATCATCGCGGCACGTTCACGACCCACGGCGATCTTAAGGCGGCGTTTCGCGGGTTGGAGCGGGCGTTGCAAGTGCGGGAGGCGGTCGCAGTCGCTCGCGGACGCGCGCCGGATCTCACGGCGACGTGGCGGCGACTCGTGTTCGCGCAATTTCACGATTACATCCCGGGAAGTTCAGTCGCCGACGTCTACGCGGAAGGCTTGCCCGAATTGCGCCGGCTCGCGGCCGAGCAGATCACGGCGGCGCACGAGGAGCTGGGCGAAAACGCGAAAAACGAGGAGCATGTTTTCAATCCGCTTCCCTTGCCGTGGCGCGGCTGGGTCAATGCGAGCGATGGACGTGCGCGCTGGATCGATGCGCCGCCACTCGCGAGTGTTGCGATGAGCGCTGCCGCCGCCGCTTCGTCTCCTGCGGCCGTGCAGGTTTCGAAGCGCACGCTCGATAACGGCCGCGTGCGGGCAGAGGTGGATGGACGTGGTCTGTTGCGACGGCTGCAGGTCGAAGGTCACGAGGTCGCGTTCACCGGACCGGCGGCGATGCTGATGTTGTATGCGGACGTGCCGGCGAATTATGAGGCGTGGGACGTCGATCGGCATTCACTGCGACTTGGGCGCGCAGTAGCGGGTCCCGTTGAAATTTCTGTGGAGACGGGTGATAACAGTGAACGCGCGGCGATCGTCGTGCGCCGTCGAGTAGGAAAGGCGAGTGAGTGTGTACTGCGCTACGTGTTGTTCGCAGGCGAACGCGTGTTGCGCATCGAACTCGAGCTCGATTGGCACGAGCAGCAGACGTTGTTGAAATTACACTTTCCCACCGCGTATACGGGAACGATGGCGCGTTTTGGTGCGCCGTTTGGGAGTGCGCTGCGCGGGCAGCAACCGGGCCAGGCCGCGATCGATGCGCAATGGGAAGTGCCCGGAAGTCGCTGGGCCGCGGTGGCGAACGATGGAGAACGCGAAGGGTTGATGATGATCGCCGAGGCAAAATATGGCTTCAGCGCGCGGACGGGAGAACTCGCGGTTTCGCTCGTGCGCAGTGCCCGCATTACGGGTTGCGACGATCATCGATATGCGGCGCCGCGCGGGCTGGGACGGCTCGTGCTCGAGTCGCCATTCTCTGATCAAGGACGCCACGTGATCCGACTCGCGATCGGAAATTACGATCTGAGTGCGCCGCGCGAAGAGCAGCCGGCGGCGCTGGCGGATACGTTGTTTACTTCTCCGCTGGTTTATCGCGGGCGCTCGTTGGCGAGCGGGTTTCTTGGGCTCGAGGGCGGAGAGACGTTGATTCCAGCGTGGGCCATGCCGGCGGCTCAGGGCGCGTGGGTGCTGCGCCTGCACGAGTGCGCAGGTCAGGCTGGAACCGCGCGAGTGCGCCTGGCGCCAGGCTGGACAGTCGAGCGCTGTGGACTTGATGGAGCTTCGCTGCCGCGCGCGGCACGAGGAGCACGCGTGCGTTTTCGGCCTTACGAAATCGTGAGTCTGCGGATTGTACGCACGCGTTCGGCGACGTGAGCGCACGAGTTGTGCGACGTGGCGCACAACAGGCCACTTGTCGCGGGTGGGGGTGGTCCACATTAAAAACGCATCAC
>CBRAFL010000051.1:0-20287 GCA_967755055.1 uncultured bacterium | reverse complement strand
GTCTTGTCGGACGCAGGGAGAGACGGCTGTGCCATTCTTCCTAACACAGGCAAAGACGCCTGTGCGACCTCGAGTTTTTTGGCGCGCTCTTGAAGGAAGAAAACGCTCATTAAATTTTTGCACTCGGGCGTGTGCACGAGTTGAAGAAACGCCGCTCTCTCACGCTCCAGTCCTCGCTCCAGCGGCTCGCCCACCGCGTGCGCGCAGACGTCGAGAGCGGCGATGGGCGCAGGGTAGTGCCCTCGCGTCTTCGCTCGTAAATCGCGTCGTGCATTAATTGCGACCAGCGCGGAAAATGGCGTGCGGCTCAGCCACGAATTTTTCGAGGGCAGGCGTTTCCCTCGCGCGATCAGCTGCCTCGCGGCGTCGAGAAGATATTCGGAATGGGCAATGTCATCGACGACGCCGAGCTTCAACGCTTGCGCGCCCACGATTTGTTTGCCGGTGAGAATCAAACTGAGTGCCGCCGGCAACCCGATGAGTTTCGGCAGTCGCGTCGATCCGCCCCATGCAGGAAGAATTCCGAGCTGTGTTTCGGGCAGGCCTAGTTTGGTGGCCTTGTCGGTCGAAGCGACGCGCCAGTCGCATGCGAGTGCGACTTCGAGTCCGCCGCCGAGGCATGCTCCGTGGATCGCTGCAACCGTGGGAGCGGCGAGCCGACTCAATCGCGTGAACACGCGATGACCCAGGTCGATGATCTCAGTCAGCGCCGACTCCTGGAGGTTTTTCGCCAATGCATTGAGATCCGCGCCGGCGATGAACACCGCTGGCTTCGCACTCGTAAGCACAACGCCTCGGACGCCGGATTCTTTTTCGAGCGCCGCAATGTAGATTTCGAGTTCGTCGAGTGTGGCCCGGTCGAAAATATTCGCTGACGAGCCGGGACGATCGAACGTGAGGATGCATGTGCCGTCGGCGGAATCGGTACGAATGATATTCATGGTCGTGGTTCCGGTAGGGTTATGCAGCTTCGAGCCAGAGCGCTCCTCCCTGCCCGCCGCCGACACAGAGTGAGACCAGCCCGCGGTGCGCGTGGCGCCGTGTCAGCTCTTTGAGTACGGATAAAACGAGCCGCGCGCCCGTCGCGCCCACGGGATGACCGAGGGCGACTGCGCCGCCGTTGACGTTGAGAATGTTATTCGGGATCTCGCCGAGCGCACGTTCCCGATTGAGATGTTTGCGGCAAAACTCCGTGGACATTGCGGCGGCGCAGCAGGCAAGTACCTGCGCCGCGAACGCCTCGTTGATCTCGATCAACTCGGCGTCTTTCAGTTCCAATCCGCTGCGCAGCTCCGCACGCGCGATCGCGTACACCGGACCCAGCCCCATCCGCGCGGGTTCGCAACCCGCGTACGCATATTCGATCAGCCGCCCTAGCGGCGTGAGGCCCGTGCGCCTCAGTCCCGCTTCGCTCATCACGAGCAATGCGACGGCGCCATCGGTGATCTGCGACGCGTTGCCCGCGGTAACGGTGCCGCCGTGTTTATCGAAAACGGGCTTCAGCTTCCCGAGCGCCTCCATCGTTTGATTGGAGCGAATGCCATTATCCTCTGAGACGGTGGTGGGAACGCGTTCGCCGCGTGGATACACGGGCCACGTCTCCTCGGCCAATTTCGCTTTCGCTGCGGCTGCACGCTGGTGCGATTGCAGCGCAAACTGGTCTTGAGTGCTGCGCGTAATCCGCCAGTCCCGCGCCAACGTTTCGGCCGTCTGCCCCATGTTGCAGCCGCACACCGGATCCGAAAGACCGAGTTGCAGACTCACGCGCGGCACGAAGTCTTTCGGGCGAAAACGCGAGAGCGCGCCGAGCTTCTCGCGGGCGGATTTCGCCTTGGCGAGACCGCCATATTTCTTCACCGCGCTGTCGTTATAGAGAAGCGGATAACGGGTCATGCTCTCCGTCCCACCGACGAGAAAAATATCGCCACGTCCTGCGGCGATTCTTTCCGCAGCCTGGGTGATGGCTTCGAAGCCCGATGCGCAATTCCGGTGCACCGTGATCGCCGGGACGCTTTCCGGAACACCCGCACGCAGCGCAATCACGCGCGCCGCGTTGGCCGCATCGATCGGCTGGCCGACGCAGCCGAAGATTACCTCATCGATCTGCGCGGGATCGAGACCTGTACGCGCGAGAACAGCGGCAGCTGCGGTGCGTCCGAGATCGATCGCGTCCATCCCGGAAAGAGCGGTGCCCATTTTGCAGAATGGCGTTCGCACTCCATCCACAATGTACAGTGGCGCTTTCATGCGTGTGCCTCCTGTGGACGGTTTGAAACACCTCGCGCGGGAACGGCGAGTGGGCGCGTATCGACCGACGCAGGCGTTTCTTTCGGGCGGTTGTCGATGACCTTTTGCTCTTTCAACGCCACGCCAACTTTGTGCAGTACCTTGATTTCCTCGGCGGTGTGGAAAACAATTTTATTGGGCCGCAGCTCGAACTCGGCTTGCAACAATTCCCGTACGACCCGGTCAAGCGTCGCCTCGGGCATGTCAGCCATTCGCGCGACGTGCAGCACGACTTCGTCGAGGTCGAGAGGATCGTCGTGAGCTTTGCGCAATTCGATCTGCCAGGCGCCGAGCCCGCGTACGTCGTCGAGCGCGTGTTCGAGTTCGTTGAAGTCAACGATCGTGCCTTTTATTTTTTCGAATCGCATCACGCGAAATTCTGAAGCGCGCGAGATGCGTCCCATGAGTCGCGGAAGCACGCGGCCGCAACCCGGACATGTTTCCCAGGAAAGACCGTGCTCGATCAAATCGCCGGTGCGATAGCGCAGCACAACCGTTCCGCGTTGATCGAGTGGCGTCCAAACGATTTCGCCGCCCTGGCCGTCGGGAACGGGCTGCCCCGTCTCAGGGTTGACGACTTCAATGATGCCCATGTCGGGATAAAGATGATACCCGGTCGAAGCTTTGCTCGGACGCACGGGGCACTCGGTCCAGGCAAGTTTCGCCTCGGTGAAACCGTAGGTGGCGATTACTTGCACGGCAGGCGAGCCCAGCTGCTCGCACATGCTGGCGAGTTTGCGACGCGTGCCGTCGGGAACTTTTTCTCCGCCGAGGCAAATCAGTCGCACGCCTTCAACGCGCACCTTTTCGTCGATCGCCTGCTGTAGGACGTGATAGATGAACGTGGGCATCGCGACGAGGACTTGGGGTTTGAGCCGGGTAATCGCGCGCAGGTTGCCCTCGGTGCCCATGGATTTGCCGCCGCCCGTCGAAAGCACGAACGTGTTACGCTCCATGCCCGCGTAGTGCATGCACCAGAAGGCGAGATGCGGCGCGAAGGGAAACATGTTGAGCATTCGCTCGTCGCGCGTGACGCGAGCGATCTCAGCGATGCGGCCGCCGCCGACAGCGAGGTTGTGCAGATCGTACTGCGTGTAGAGAAACGAAATCGATTCCGTCGAGCGGCCGGTCGTCGCGGTCATGAACGTCGGACGCCACTCGCGATCCAGTTCGTCTTTTACGCGTGAACGGCCCCGCAGGAGTGCGCGCGCGATTACGCCGGGTCGTTTCGCGAGTTGATGCGGGTCGGGGATGAGCGCGAATTCGAGCGCAGCCCGCGGGTTCGCCGGCGTCGGAAGCAGGTCTTCCTTCGAGGTGAACGGGAGTTTCTTCAGATCGTCGACGGAGTGAAAATCATCGGCTGACAAATCCCGTTTTTCGAAGACATCCTGATAGTGTCGTGAAAAAGGCAATACGCAGTCTCGCAGATAGCGGTGAAGCTTTCGACCCTGCAGCTCGAGCGCGGTATCGCGGTCAAGGTCGTGCCAGTGGGTGGTGAGCGAGGAGGTTGACATCGGAGTTGAAGTGGAGGGTTGGGCTGAACGAAAACGCGTTCTGGAGGAGGCGGTTTCGACTGGTGAAGTTCATTGCTCGGTCGGGTCAGGCAGCGGCTGCTGCCGGGCGGGGTACGGTGACAGTATCGACGGACGATGACGCTGGGATGGGAGCTGCGGAACGCACCCGGAGTTCAGCGGACAATGGCGCAGGGATGCCGAGGAAGGTGGCGATTTCATTGAGCCGGCAATCGCCGTCCTGCTCGCCGATCTCCATTACTTTGCGGATATATCGCGGCTGAAACAGTAACGTGGCGATGAAATCGGATCGATTCGTTTGTTGGGTGCCTAGCCCGTGCACGATGTGGCGAAACGCGCCGGGTAGTTCGGATTCGAACTCGCTGGCGAGCGAGCCGAGGTCTTGCGATGGACGAAGCAGCAGAACTTCCACTGGGCGCAGACCGAGCTGACTGCTCCGAGGTTCTCCTTCGACAAGTTGATTCAAAAGCCGCAGGTCCATCGCGTCGCGATCGAGCGTGTCCAAGAAGATCGAATCGAGGAGGACGCCGATGATCGTGGCGGGCGGCGGATAATTTTGTGAAGGCGTGTTGGCCTCCGAGGCACCCGGCTCGAGGAGTGTCGAGATGGCGATGACCCGATCAGCGCCGAGATGAATCGCCGGCGCGAGTGGAGCGGTCAGCCGGACTCCGCCATCACCGTGCCATCCTCCCGCAAGCCGTATGGCCGGAAAAATCAACGGCAGGGCACACGAGGCCATGATGTGATCAACCGTCAGAGCCGTGGGCACTCCGCGCTGAGCCGGCCCTTGCCAGGCGGTGACGTTGTCGCCTTGAACCCAAGTCACGGACTGGCCGGTGGGGTAACTAGTCGTCGTGATCCCGAGCGCCGAAAGGTAGCCGCGGCGAATGTTTTCCTCCACGCCGTGTAAGATCCCATCCTCGGTTTCGAGAACGCGGTGCAGAAAGGCATTCAACGGCGCAGTATCGACCAGCCCGCGAGTGGCTGGGCCGAGTCGGGCCCCGCCCGAAATCAACCGATATCCCCAACGGATCAGGTTGGAGCCGAGATGGGGAATGTCTGAGCGAAAGACATTGTCGATCGTGATACTTTCCCAGTGTTCCGCCAACGTCGCGACGGCTCGGGGAAAGCCCTCAGGGATGTTGGCCAGGAGTGCGGCATTGATCGCACCGGCGGAAACGCCGGTCAAAACGGGGAACCGCAACTCCGGAAATGCACGAGCTAGACTGCGTAACACACCAACCTGATATGCGGCGCGAGCGCCGCCCCCTGCTAACAACAGAGCCGCTTTTGCGGGGGCGCTCATGGGGAAGTGGGGTTTGGGGTTAACTCACCAGCTGTCCTCCTTAATCTACCCTATACACATAACGAAAAAGCTTCGGCTCGCAACCGACTCTCCGCGTTTCTCGAGCGATTATTGCGCGAATCAGGGAAAAACGCATCAAGGCCGCGTCGAGCTGGTCGCGTCATTATAGCCAGCGAATTTCAATATAGTTCTGAAATTGGTATAATGAATATAGTATTCAGTATTCATCCAGAGCACAGCTGGGCCATTCGCAGATGCGTTGCGCACGGTGAACGGGCGGACGTTGTCGCGACTCGAGTGCGAAGTGAGCGCCGAGCTCGCCCACGTTTTGCCGAAGTCCGGACTTTGCCAGCGCTCAATTTCAAACACTCCGCCGATGCGTCGCGACGTGTGGAGGGTGAATGGATTCGCGTGATCGAGTGACATGCCGCCGGAATAATGCGGCTCCGGTTCCGTTTTGCCGGCCGGAGTTTGCGGAAACCATCCGCCTGCCGGACAAATTTCTGAGAGGCGCCATGTTTTGCCATCCCAGCGCGCGAATTCGTAGTGGTGCTCGTTCTCGGCCGGGAGGCGGGTGAAGGCGATCACCGGTTGACCGTCGCTCGTCGTAGCAATGTCCCAAATCCACGCGCGCCCGCTGGTGGCTCCGTCGTACACGCGATCGCACCGCGCGGGATCGAGCGGTAAATCTGTGAGACCGCCGAGGCGGCTTCCGTCTGCTTTGTAGAACGCACCGCGTTCGTAGTGGAGATAGTAAACACTATTCGCCGATTCATTTCGGGGATGACCGTCCGTGAAAACAAAATCGATTCGTCCAATGCCATCGCTGGTGAGCTTGAGATAAGGGCGATTGGTATCGTCTGCGCCCGGCCGGGAGAGAAGCGTGCGCGGGGCGCTCCACGTTCCGCCGAGATCGCGCGAGACTGCGAAGGTCGGCTTGAAATTTGTCCCGCGCCAAAAAACGTAGAGCGCGTTATCCTCGCCGGTGAGGATAACCGGGTTCGCATAAGTGGTCCCGCGTTTGCCGCGGTCAATGGCATCGAAACCCAGCGATCGCTCGGCCGACCACTCCGCGATATCGCCTGGGCGCGCCGTTACGCGCAACCGCATATCGCCTTTCGCATGCAGAGAATAAAAAGCGGCGAGCCGCCCATCGGGAAGAAAGAGCAACGCAGGGTTGTCATGATCATCGCGCTCGAATTGCGCGTGTAACACGAATTTGGTGACGCGGTTGGTGGCGTGATCCCAGGAGCCGACCTCGATCGAGCCGTCGGAGGCGACCCAGCCAGCGTAGGTCCGGCCCTCGCGAGCAATCGCGCGCGGATCCGAAAACCAGCACCAGCCACCATCGGCGCTGAAATCGGGAAACGATTCGCCGGTGGCGGCGCTGGTTGATGTCACAGCGAGCAAGGCGAGCAAGCTGGCAGCGGACGCGATGAGAAGTCCGTGATCGCGGAGGTTGGAGCGAAAGAGACGCGAGACCGAATCGGGCATGGCAGAACGGGGTTGTTCTCAACGTCGAATGGGCGGCGAATCGGAGCAAGCTCGGGTTCCTCCGAGTTGCGCTGCCGCGCGCATGAGTGTCGGCAAAAGCGAGCGTCAACCCGGCCACTCGCTCTTGCGGGCTAATCAATCCCGCCGGTCCCGATCATTTCTGTCGTTCTTGTTTTCCCGGCGATCGTCTTTTCCGTCGCGCCGCTTCTCCGCGTGCTTCCAATTTCTCGGGTAGCTGCGGACCACACTGCTGTGATGCTGCTCTGGAGAGTCATGGAAGTCCAACCTCACCGACGGCGAATGCACGAGCACGTCCAGGGTTACGCCCCGCGGCTCCGGCCGGCGCACCCACGAGCTACCGTCGAGATAGACGTATTCATGTCGGTTTCGGCTATAGTAAACTTCATAGTTGGGATAATACTCGTAGTCGTCCTGAACCACCACGACGGCTTGCGCGTGAACTCGCGGGCCTCTCACGTAGCCTCCACGTTGTTCACTTACACAGCCTGACGACGTAACCAAAACCGCCATACAGGCGGTGACTCCAGCGGTAGCGGCTGTGCGCGAAAAAGTATTTTTCATGGCATCATCCTACGCTGGTTGTGCGGCCCGTACCATGGGGTGATGGCCTGCCGTCGTTATCACGGCGCTCAGTCTGAGCGTCCGACGCGCGGGGCCTCCTAAAATAAATTGGCCCGTCCGAAGACGGGCCAAGAAAAACGGATGCCGCTGAGCAGCGACGATCAAACGTCGTTTTTTTGTATTAATTCCAATAGCCTTCGTAAAATTTATAGCCATTCCCGTGCTGCTCCCAACGCGGGGCTACCCACGCCGATCTCGAACTCGGCGGAACTTCCCAATGGCCAGCCATCCATTCGTAGCGCTCGTTCTGCCACGTCCAATAGCCCGCGACCCACACATGTTGGGATGATGGTCGGGCCTGCACCACCTCCTGCTGCAATGCTGGTGGGGCTTGTGTTACGACGATGGTGCTTACGACGGGCGCGGTGTTCGTTGTCACATATGCCGGATTCGCAACGACCACGGGGGCGGTCGTGGTTGTCGTCGTGACTGCAGTCATTGGCGCCGGCGGAGGCGGAGCAGACACGACGTGCGATTCCGGCTCAGATACGCAACCGGCGAGAAGGCCAAGTGCGGCGCACAACGTGAGGAGAGGGGAATGCGGTCTGGCCGCGCGGGCGGATGACGAGGGTGATGCCAGGGATACGATAGGGTATATCATTCCGTAATGTATACGCTTTAGCACGCCGGTACTATGGGGTGTTCAAAGTAGACAGTTATCGATCGTAAGGATGTGAGTGTTAAGATCGCGGCGCCTTCGCGCAGTGGCTGGAGGGCGGGGAAGACCCCATCGCCGCGGCCGTGGCTGAAGTCTATGGTGGCGCCATGAATCCTCTACTTCTCATTCTTGTCCTGCTTCTGGTTTTTGGTGGCGGCGGTTTTTATCTCGGGGGACCTGCCGTCGGTGGAGGAGGGCTCGGCCTCATTCTGCTGATCTGCCTCATCATTTATTTTATGGGCGGATGGCGTACGAAAAACTAACCCATTGCTCGGGCGAGCGCCGAAGGCCGGTCAAGGAAGTTTGTAAACTTCCGCGAGCGCGACGCCGCCCGCCCCGTTTACTCCTGAGACAATCGCAGTGTAAGCACCGGGCGGGAGGGTCACGAGCAATGCAGCGTCTTTGCTGCCGGGATCAGTCCAGAGTGAGGCGCCGACTTCGGCAAACGCCGCTGTGAGTTGTGCGTCGCCAGCCCAGTTGTCATTGTGATCCCACCGAACGCTGTCTCGAAATAAATCCAACTGTGGGTCGCTCAGCGCAGTGGCCACGCCAGCGCGGGAGAGCGTCGGTCCAACTCCGCGGATGAGAACTCGCATCGGCGCGGTGCCGTTGATGACAAACCCCGCGATCAGCACGCCGTCACCCGTTCCTACGTTGGCGCGGGCGGAAAGATTCACGAGTCGTCCCGCAAGACTCGCCGTCGTATCCGCATCGTAAATCTCCGCCATCGCGATCCCTGAGCCGGCGCCAGTAACGAGAGCGGTGTAGCCGCCGGGCGAGAAATCTGAAAGCAGCGCGGCGTCCTGGCTCGCATCGGAAAGTGGGAATGCGCCGAGCTGGGTGAAGATCGTTTTCAGTTGAGCGGTGCCGCCCCAGTTGTCGTTGCTGAGGACCGACGAACCGCCACTTTGAACCGTGAGGGCGGGATCCTGCAAGACGGCCGAGGTCGTGAAAGCGGCGAGGCCGGGGCCCACCGCTCGGAGCAGAATCGGCTTGGCGCCGTGCTCCACCACGAAGCCGACGATGAGGGCTTGTTCGCCGGCTCCAGGAATCGCGCGGACCGAAAGGTTGGCGAGTCTGCTCATGCTGCTGGTGATCGAACTACTCAGGGCTGCGGCTGTGATCACCCCCGATTCCGTCGTGACCCCCGTGATATTGGAGTAGTCGCTGGTGGCGGTGAAATTATATGCTCGGACGCGATACCAGTAGGTCGTCGAAGGCGAGAGATTGTTATCAATATAGCTCGTGACGTTCGCATCGACGGTTGCGATCTCGACGAATGTGTTTCCGTCGAGGCTCCGCTCGATTTTAAATCCGTTTTCGTTGGAGGAATTGTCCTCCCAAGCCACGGTCAACTGGGCGGCGTGGAGCGGAAGAATCGCGAATCCTGCGACGACAATAGCGCGACGGGCGTGTGCGAACAATTGAGGAAACGATAAACGGAGGAGTTGGAAACGCACGAATTGCCGGGTTGATAAACAGGACGATCAGTTATTCAGGAAAATTGGCACGGATGAGCCCGGAAACTTTTTCGATCAGCGAGAACGGTCGCGCAAGGCGCGGAGTGATGTCCGACAGAAAGGCGGACGCATGGGTTGAGTTGAAGCGATGAAATCGAGGGCCCGCGCTGGGTGGCGGGTTTCCTAAAAAAGATGAAGCAGAAGGAGTGAACGAGTAATAGCGAGACCGACATGCAGCGGATTTTCGAAATCGAAAAATCGAACGTCCGCAGAATATCAATTGCGCGGCGAAGGTGACACGTGAGTTTCGGAAAGGTTCTTTTTTCTTCCGGGAAAATGAAATCCGCAATGCGGTCGCGGCGGGTGGCAGGTCATGCTTGCGAAATATCTGCACCTGATGGGAATGATGCGCCGCGATTCTCGAACGTTCAGAGATGTCCTGAGTGGACTGTTCAGCCGCGTGCGATTGTTTGTTCGGTTTCGTTTCCGGCGCTGTTTAATAGGTAAACCACATGAACGATGATGCCTTGTTGCTCCGCCGTTATGTCGAGGAAGCGTCCGGACCTGCTTTCACCGAATTAGTCCACCGACATGTTGATCTGGTTTACAGCGCCGCGCTGCGTCGCACCTGTGGGAATACGCATCTCGCCGCCGATGTGGCACAGCAGGTTTTCACGACGCTGGCTCGCCATGCCGGGAAGCTTTCGCGGCACGCCGTACTCAGCGCGTGGCTATACACCGCTACCCGCAACGCTGCTCTCAATCTTATGATCTCCGAACGGCGTCGACGGGTGCGGGAGTCCGAAGCACTCACCATCGACGCATCCAGTGTCACGGAAGAGAAAACCGCGGACTGGGAGCAGCTGCGACCGTTGCTCGACGCGGCGATTGACGAGTTGCCGGAGGCTGACCGTGCCGCGGTGGTCTTGCGGTTTCTGGAGCGCCGAGCGTTTGCGGACATAGGCGATGAGCTGCACGTGTCCGAAGACGCAGCTCGTATGCGAACGGAACGTGCGCTCGATAAATTGCGTGCGGTGCTGGCCAGCCGCGGAATCACGTCCGCCGCTTCTGCACTTGGTGCAATCGTCTCAAGTCAGTCTTTGATGTCAGCTCCGGCAGGACTCGCAACGACACTCGCTTCGCAAGCGCTCACCGCAGCCGGCGCGGGATTTTTTTTCAGCACCACGTTTACTTCTTTCATGACCACCAAAATAATCACCACGGCCGCACTGAGCGCTCTCATCGCATTCGGTGCTGGGGCATATATCGGGGGCGGTGGTAATGCCAACATTCCGCCATTACGCCCGGAAACGTCTGGCAACGTTGAAACAATCAAATCTCTGCGCGCCGATAATCTGCGGTTGCAAACTGAGATCGCCGGACTGCGCACGAGCCTCTCGGGGTTAGACGAGGCCAATGCCCAACTCGCGGCAAAGCGTGTCGCGACAGCGCCGGCCATTCCGCCGAAAGCGGTTTCATTGGGTCTGCCGCGTGGCGAGCTGCAGCGGGCGGTGCTGAATAATCTTCGACAGATAGCTGCCGCACGGGATCAATTTTCGATGGAGAAGGGCCGTGCGGCTGGTTCGATCCACGATCTCGTGGGTCGCGGTTCCTATATAAAAACGGTCCGCACGGTGGGTGGTGAAGACTACGCCGGGCTTTCCATGAACCCCGGCGACCTGCTGACGGTTACGACGCCCGACGGCGTTTCAGTGACGTTCGATCCCTCGGGGGAAAAGACCACCAAGCCCGAGATTGCTCCGGAAGTCGCACACGCGGAGGAACTCGGTCGTCTGCTCGATGCGCCAATTAAAAAGGCGTTCAGCGCATACCTTGGAGCGCACAACGGAAACAATCCTCCAAACGAGCGGGCGCTGCTTCCGTACTTTGCGACGCCCAAAGAAGGGGCTGATTTTCTCGAATTTCTTGAAGCGCGAAAAGCGGCAGGGCTTTAGTCGACGTCGGGTTTCGAAACCCGCTGTATTGTATCGACGGCTCGACATCGTTTGGCGCGGCGCCAGCCTCGACCGTGCATGGCGAAAGCAAACCAGCGGCTGCCGAAAAGAACTTATCAGGCCCGCGCGCGCGTATTGCGCGAGCAGCTCGTACAACTGCAAGTGGAGCTAAAGAAAGCGCCCTTCAAAGTCCTTCTCATCATCGCGGGACCCGAGGGTGCCGGGCGCGGTAATCTGCTCAACACCCTTGCGGAGTGGCTCGACCCGCGCGGCGTGGAGACCTTTTCTTATCACGCGCCGACCGATAACGAACTCGCTCATCCACACCAATGGCGTTTCTGGCGCAGTCTTCCCGGGATTGGCCGGATCGGTTTGTATGCGGGCTCCTGGTACACTGAAACGCTTCGCGAAGAAGCGCGAAGCAAGCGAGCTCTCGGCCACATTCTCCACGAGGCGGAGCGCATCCGCGATTTCGAGAAACTGCTCAGCGACTCCGGTACGCTCGTCATCAAAGTATGGTTGCAGCTTTCGAAAGAAGCGCAGGGTCGCCGTCTGCGCACGTTGCGGGCCGATGCCGCCACGGCCTGGCGCGTGACGGACGAGGACTGGCATCACCACCGAATCTACGATCGCCTCGCTACCACCGCGCGGCTCATTCGAGAGCGGACCGACCGACCCGGCGCGCGCTGGACGGTGATTGAGGCCGAGGACGAACGCGCGCGCGATCTGCAAGTCGGCCGGTTGCTGCTGACACAATTCAAACAGCAACAAAAACGGATGGCGCGGTGGCCGCAGGCTCGCGCGCCACGAGCGGTGACACCCCTGCGTCCCTCCGGTTTGCGGCGATTGCTGGCCCAGCCGCTCGATCAGGAGCTGTCGGAGAAAGACTACGACGTGCTCCGCGAGAAATGGCTTGGTCGTCTGAATCGTGCTGTCCGGACCGCTCTCGCAGCAGGCCGATCAATCGTGTTTGCCTTTGAAGGTTGGGATGCAGCGGGGAAGGGCGGCGCGATTCGCCGGCTCACGAGCGCGATCGATCCGAGGGATTACAGCGTGATTCCCGTGGCGAAGCCGACCGACGAGGAGAAGCATGCGCATTATCTCTGGCGTTTCTGGCGCGACATTCCGCGCGCCGGGCGAATGGTGGTGTTCGATCGGTCATGGTACGGCCGTGTGCTGGTGGAACGGCTGGAAGGCTTTTGTCGCGAGGACGAATGGAAGCGCGCTTACGGTGAAATTAACGACTTCGAGCGGCAGCTTGCAGAGCGTGGGGCGATCGTCATCAAATATTGGTTACATGTATCGCACGCGGAGCAGCTGCGTCGTTTCCGTGAGCGCGAAGCCACGCCGCACAAGCAACACAAGATGAATGCCGAAGACTGGCGCAACCGGAAGAAACGAGCGGCTTACGAAATCGCGGTGGGAGACATGCTCGCGTTGACCGATCGACCCAGTGCCCCGTGGCATCTCGTACCGGCGGACAACAAACGTTTCGCGCGCCTTGAAGTTCTCCGCTCCGCGAGCCGGCAGATTGAAGCCGCGCTGGGGGATTGAGCCGCGGATCGTGGGTGGTGCCTTTTCCGAGTGTAGCGGCAGGCCTCCGTGCCTGTCCGTTATTCGTAAATCGAAGACCGAAGTTCGGAGTTCGACGGTTCGAAGTTCGGGAAAATCAAAATTCAGAATTCGAAAATCGAAATTCCATCCCGGACAGGCACGGAGGCCGCCGCTACATGGGAGACTCAATGCTCCGGGCCGAGTGATTTCGTTTCTCCCAACTCAACGTGTCCCGTCGGCATTGGCTTGCGGACGAGGCCGGAGCTTTCCTGGCCGAAATAACGCGAGGCCGATAGCGCCATCGCTGAGAGCTGTTTGCTGAAATCGTTGTGTCGTTGCGGAATGCTGAAACGCGTTTCCCAGAGCAGTTTTCTTTGCTTTTTCTGCAGCAGAAGTTGGAAGTCGTAAGCCAGCAGGACGACGTAATATCGGCTCTCTTCGACCTCGGCGACGACATCGCTCCGGCGATGTCTGAATGCGGTCATTTCATAACCGGTGACGCGTTTCAACTCGGGCAGATACCCGAGGATTGTGGCATTTTCAGCGTTCTGCCGGTCGCGCTGGCGATTCGAGATTTCGGTGAGCGATATTGATTGATCCAGCGCACTATCGGCTGCCGCTTTCACGGCGGCCGCCGCTTGAAGTTCACTGGCCCGTCCCGAATTGGTGGGATCACTGGTCATCGCCGTACCACCTAGTCCATTTGGAGGCGGAGGCGTTGGAGCGCGAGGTGGAGGAATGAGTGACTGGGCGATTTGATATTGAGACGAAGAAGAGGTGCCATCGGTGCCCATGGTGGTCCCCCAGTAAACCATGATCATCAGCTCGGTTTTGCGTGGTTCAGCGCGATTGCTCGGCAGATAATTTTGCGACGCCAACGAGGGTGCAATCAGGCGGGCGATGTCGAGGAATGTCAGCTTGTCGATGGTGAAGTCTTTTTGTGCACCACCCAGATTCCCGCCTTCACCGAAGGCATAGGTTTCAGTTTTGACTGAACCGTCAGGCAGGCGACTGCGCGTGTAAGCGGGGCTGATACTCGAATATACCGCGACAATCTCGCCGTCTTCGTCGGCATGAGCCTTGGCCGGAATTGAAATGAGCAACGACGTGCCGATCAGCAACGCGAGGCTCAGCGTCCCGTGCGTTCGCGCGAAAAGGAGGAGAGGGGTTTTCATTTTCGTGAAGCCGTGACGGGGGAGTTAAATTGGGCGTCACGCGCGTATGAGGTAAGACACCGCGTCCAGCTCCTGCCCTTCAATGGAGGGCCGCCCGTTTTACCGGCGACAGCCGGCTCGGAGGCCGCTTACGACCTTGTCAAAATGTTGAGCGGCGACACTCAACGCCCACACGCTTTCTCCAGCACCTGTTTAAACACGGTCGGGCTCGGATACTTCACGAGAAAATAGTCGGCTCCCAAGTTCGCCGCCTTTTCGCGGTCTTCCGGCACGTCGCCTCCAGTTAAGATTGCGAAGGTCGTTTTCATCAAAAGGTTTTGTTCTCGTGCCCATTTCAAAACGAGAAAACCACTCATTTTGGGCATTTTAACGTCACAGAAAATACAGCAAGGGAGCAGGTCCGAGGCGCCGGCCAGCGTCGCGGCGCGCAGGAAAATAATGGCTTCTTCTCCGTCGTCGACCGTGACGATCGGACGCTGGACTTCTGCCCGGGCCAGCAATCGCTTGGTGAGAAAAAGATCTTCGTGGCTGTCGTCGATTAACAACACGGGGCGTTCGGGAGGCGTTGAATTCATCCGGCGGAATTAGGTGACGCGAACGTTGGGCATCGTTTTCGGCAATGAGAAATTAACCCAGGGTGAAATAAAAATTTGCGCCCTGACCGACAGCCGAATCCGCCCAGATCTTTCCGCCATGCCGCTCGATGATGCGCTTCGTCACCGCCAGGCCGATGCCGGTGCCTGCGAACTCGGCCGTGGTGTGCAAACGTTCGAACATGCCGAAAAGTTTTTCTGAATGAGCCATGTTGAATCCCGCTCCATTGTCACGGACCATGAAAACCGTTTTGCCGTCGGCGGGTTTCGACGCGAATTCGATTCGGGCCGCGGCTGATTTGGCGGTGAACTTCCAGGCGTTGCTCAACAGATTTTGGAGCACGGACGAAAGCAAGGTGCGATCTCCGGAGCCGCGTAATCCACTCGCAATGACAACTTCGACCTGCCGCTCCGGCTCGTTCGCCGACAAATCCGCTACTATCGTCTGGGCGAGTTGCGAGAGATCGACGTCGACCCGGTCCATTTTCGCGCGGGTGATATTTGCCATGTTGAGCAGTCCATCGAGCAGATCGTTCATGCGGCTCGCCGCGGTTGATATTCGCTGCACATGCTGCCGCTCGGCGGGGCGGAGCGAGGCTCCGTCCACTTCGAGCAGCACTTCGCTGAAACCCGTGATGGTGCGCAAGGGACTGCGAAGATCGTGCGACACCGTGTAGGAAAAAGCCGATAGCTCGCGGTTCATCGCTTCGAGTTCAGAGGTGCGCTGTTTCACGCGTTGCTCCAGTTCGGCGGCGAGAAGCTGGTAGGCTTCGAGTGCGCGTTGTCGCTCAACAGCGGAACGCGACGCCAGGGCGATCAGTGCGCCGCCGAATACGATGCCCGCCACGCTCACGACATCCTGCAAACGAAACGAACCCACCATCGGAACCGCCGCTCTATTTTCCGAAATGCTCGTCGCCCGATATCGCGCCGCTGACATCCCGACGTAGTGCATCCCTGAAATCGCCGCGCCCATCACGAGCGCGCTGCCTGATTTCATCCAGAAAGCCCAACGTGGATTCCGCGGAATCGCGTATCCGATCGCCAGAGCACTGGCGGATGCGGCGATCGCGATAAAAATCGAAAATGCGAAACGTCGTGGCTCATAGTCGATCGCGGCGGACATCCGCATCGATTTCATCCCGATGTAATGCATACTCGCGATCGCGACGCCCATCGCGATTCCGCCCATCGTGATGTGAAACAGCGTGAGCTTCGTCCGATTCATGATGAAGAACGCGAGGCCTGCTCCGACGGCAGCGGCGATGATTGAAAGAATACTCCACCACGGTGCATACGAAACGGGCATCGGCATCGAGAGTGCGAGCATGCCGACGAAGTGCATCGTCCAGATGGCGAGTCCCATCAACGCGGCGCCGAGAAATGAAAAGCGCAGTCGTGATTCACCTGCTCCCGCGAGCCTCATCCGCTCCGCGCATTCGAGAGCGGCGAACGATCCGACGGTCGCAATAACAACCGACAACACGATCAGGCGCAGATCCCAACTGAAGGTCATAACGACACCGTTCGGTCCCGAGACGCACATCGACGGATTGGGAATGGCCTGGAGCGGTTCCATGACGGGCGAGTCGAAAGATGAGGAACTGCCATTTATTCGCAACTCCGGGCGTGAGCCGTTTTTTTTTATTTTCGAAGGAAGAATCGCTCATGGGTCGCCGCATTCGGCGGGCCTGCGGTTCAGCAGACTTCGAGTGACAATCGCGCCAGCAAGGATCGAAGGTTTTCGGAACTATTATATTCTTCGCTTGTAGATTATACCTCCGGATATTAACCGGATACCGGCCGTGCGGAACCGCACCTTCATCTATATTGAACCCCGAGGATCGGTCGCATGATAAACTACGCACTCCGTCAGCTCGTGAAGAATCGCGGATTCACGATGGTGGCGCTGGCCACGCTTGCGCTCGGCATTGGAGTGAACACGACGGCGTTCTCCGTTCTCAATCGGTTGTTGTTGCAGTCGCTCCCGTATCACGACGCAGGGAGAATGGTGCAAATTTGGGCAACGTCGGCCCGCTCCGAATACGTGTCGCAGGCGCCGGGAGATTATTTCGACGAGCGCGACGGCAATACGGTTTTTGAAAACGTAGCGGCCTACTACACGAGTTCCCTGTCGAGTCTGGCCGAGCTCGGCCAGCCGGCGGTGCGGTGCACGGTGATTCCCGTCACCGCGAATTTTTTTGCGCTGCTCAGAATCGATGCCGCTCTCGGTCGAACGTTCACGACGGACGAGGAAAATAAATTCGAGCCATTAGCCATCGTCAGCGATGCGTTTTGGCGGCAACACTACGGGGCTGATCCGAAAATTCTCGGGCGCACCATTCGATTGGATAGCAAGGTCCGCACAATCGTTGGAGTCATGCCGCCCACCTTGGACGATCCGATGCTCTTCGGCGGAAGTCCGGGCTTCTGGCTGCTGGATGGTACGGGAGTAAACCGCAACCTGCGCGATAAAGCCTGGTATCAGGTTGCCGCTCGTCTGAAACCGGGTGTGACGCTGCAGCAGGCGCAGGCGGAGATGAGCATTCTCGCTTTGCGGATGGCGCGGGACAATCCCAAGACCAACACGGGTCGCGGGCTGAAAGTGATCCCATTTCCTACGAACTCGATCGGCGAAACCGGCGCGCAGCTTACGTGGCTCATCATGGCGCTTTCGGGCATGGTCCTGTTGATCGCGTGCGTGAATCTTGCGAATCTCCAACTCGTCCGCACCACGCGGCGCCGCCACGAGATTGGAATTCGCCTAGCCCTCGGCTGTCCGCGTTCGCGACTCATCTGGATGCTGCTCACGGAAAGCTTAATTCTTTCGATCGCCGGTGGAGCGCTCGGCCTGATGGTCGCCAAATGGAGCAACTCGTACATCGAAAGTTTCTTTAGTTTTGAAATGCCGCTCAATGTTCGCGTGATCGCATTTACGTTCGGCGCGTCGTTGGTGACTGGCGCGGTGTTCGGCACGGTCCCGGCCTGGATCGCGTCCCGCACCGATGTAAATTCGGCTCTCACTCGAACCGCGAGAGGATCGTCGTCAGACCGTTCGCGCCACTGGCTTCGACAAAGTCTCGTCGTCGTTGAGCTCTCAATGGCGTTGGTGTTGTTAGCTGGGGCAGGATTTTTTGTGCAAGGAATTCACCGGCTCACGCATCGTGATTTGGGCTGGCGAACTGAAAACGTGATCGTGGGATTTTTCGGATTGGACCACGACCGCTACGGTGAAGACCGCGATGTTCGTTCGCTCGTTTTCGGCGATCAACTCAGGGAAGAGTTGCAGGCTTTGCCGGGAGTCGAAGCGGTTGCGCTTTCACACAACTCTCCGGTTTGGGGCTTTCGTCCGGAGCCTTTCAGAATCGAGGGCCAGCCAGTGCCGCCGCCGGGCAAGGAGACCTACGCGTCTTCCGAAAGCACCACTCCCGGTTTTTTCAAAACGTATGGCCTTCACGTGATTCAAGGCACGGAGTTCCGCGAGTCGGATCGTCCTGGAGCACCGAGTGTCGCGATCATCAACGAAACGATGGCGAGAAAATTTTGGCCAGGGGAAAACCCGATTGGCAAAAGGGTAGGGCGCATTGATCCGACCAATCCAGAGTGGTCCGAGATCATCGGGGTCGTAAACGACTTCCACGGAGCGGATGAGTTTTATTCGGATGGAGAGAAATACATGATCCTCCGACCTTGGGCGCAAAATACCTATCGCTTCATGAGTTTTGGGATTCGCTCTTCAGTGGCGCCGCAAACACTCATCGAGAGCATTCGCAAAGTCATGGGACGACTCCAGCCAGACCTTGCGCTCACAACCGTGTCGACCGCGCAGGAAATGATGGCGTCGGAATTGGCGGCCTTCGCGCTCGTGCGCCGACTGCTCCTGCAGATCTCGGTGCTCGGACTTTTGCTCGCGGCGGTCGGCATCTACGGCGTGATTGCAAATCTCGCTTCGGAACGGATCAAAGAGATCGGAATACGCATGGCGCTCGGAGCGGAGCCGCGGGCGATCATCTGGCTCTTTTTGCGCAATGGCGTTCAACTGGCCGTGATCGGCGCCGCCATCGGATTGCTCGCGGCGTTTGGCCTGCTGCACGTGCTGCACAAAATGCTTCCGTACATCCCGGGAAATGATCCGTGGCTCGTGGCGTGGGTGGCGCTCCTCTTGATCGGCATCGCGTTTCTCGCGTGCTGGGTGCCGGCCCTGCGAGCCACGCGGGTGGATCCGACGGTGGCGCTGAGAGCGGAATAGCGAACGTGTTTCGAGTTTCGAATGGTCGGCTTCTGAAAGCTACAAAACTTTGTGCTTGCCTGTCCGTAAACGCCTCTCGTTCCGCGAAGAATTTATAGTGGAGTGACGACCTCCGTCATTTTCGGAGAATCTCCCGCACGGGTTCAGGCAACTTGTCCGCATGGAGCAGCAGCAAGCTGACCTGCCAGAGTTCAGTGTCCGTGAGGCTGTTAACGTAGCCCGGCATTCCCGTGAGGCGGATGCCGTTCTTCACCTTCCAGTATGTCTCTCCGACGGAATCATCGGTCACGCCTTTCTTCGGTGGCAAGAGTTGCGGCGGGTGAGGAAACATTCCCTTGGCGATGGCGGATTCGGGGCGCCCGAGCTGCCCGTGGCACACAGCGCACTGCGTCTGATATATTCGGGCTCCCGCAAGGAGATTGGCCTCATCGGCGGGCAACGGAGACGGTTTTTCGTCTTCATTGCCGATCGCCGCATGGAGGGCCTTCCTGGCAATAAGTTTTTCCAACGGCAACGGATTGCCCGTAGTGGCGACCGGCATGCCCCCCGAAATTACGAACAGGTAGCCGGCGGCGAGAAGCGCGGCGATTCCAACGACCAAACCAGCCAGGAATATTTTCATATGAAGAGACGATGACTGACGCGTCATGTCTCGACTTGAGACAAAAAAATCCCTGCGCCTCTGTCAAAAGTCGTGACCCGAGGTCCGCGACGGAGCCCCAGACGTCGCGCAGAAAATCCACGCGTATCACTCAACTTGGCGCGAACAGACAAAGCGTCGCCTACCTCGGATTTTCGCGCAGCGGCGACCCGCCGAAAAATCTGCGCCTCGGCCGAGTTCCAATCCTGTCCGTAACGCCTCTGAGAAATCGAACTACGCCGTTGCGGGAACGGGCGCTTTCAAAGGCGGCGTGCCTTCCTTGAAGAGAGACATGAGCTCCTTTCGGAACTCGGGTGTATCTTCGTATCCGTGCGTGTCGACGGCATGTCTCACTGCGGCCTCCAGTAGTTCTTCGTCGGTGTCGGCGCACAGCGCCAGGGAGCATTTGACGTCGCCGGGATATTCGCGGCAGTCGATGTATTTACGGCTCATAATCGTCTCCTGATTTTTTGGGTGAACTATCTGCGCCCGAAGCGGGCGTAGGAAACGCATTTTATTCCACGATTGATGAGCCAGCAATAGGCACTCCGGAGTTTTTTTGGCTGATGGTTAAAAGACGACCGCTGCTTTGCTGGACCTTTAACGTTGCGGTACGGTCGTAGCCTGGCCGCTCCCCTTTGTCTCTCCAGCCCCCGCTAACCATGCGTCACTCGCTCTCTTCGAGGTTCTTAGCGCCTTCCCGCTGTGCGAAACGATGGTCCTCGCTGGCAATTGGCTTGATG
>CBRAFL010000050.1:0-20966 GCA_967755055.1 uncultured bacterium | reverse complement strand
TGGCGCCTTGACATCGAGGAATTCCGCGCCGTGGGTGATGACCCGCGTGGCAACGCGATTGCGTCTTTGGTCAAGACCTTGACCCTTGATGCCGTCATCGCTGGTCGCCTCGTCGACATGGGTATCAATTCGCCTGCTGCCTTCGAAGGCGTTGAGGCAAACGATCTCGTTGACGCCGGCTTCACGCCGGACGAAGCGGCCAACATTATCGGCCGCGTAACTGCCCGATAATTCGTCACTTTTAAATCCTGCATTTTATCCGCCTGAATACCTGATGAGCCTCCGCATTCACGAACTCGCCAAACGCCACAACATGGAGGGCAAGGACATGCTAGCCTTGCTCAAGGAGCGAGGCTACGTCTCTGCGGACACGAAATCGGTTTCGAGCACGGTCGCGAATATCTATATTGAGGAGATCGAGAAGGAGTTGGCGGCAAAGGCTGCAGCAAATCCGCCAGCGGCGACTGCACCGGCTGCTCCGGTTCACGTTGAACCTGCACCCACTCCGGTAGCTGAGGAAGCTCCCAAGCTGCGCTTGCCCCCCGGCGCGTTTGTGAAGTCGAAAGAAGATGTGGATCGCGAGAAGGAAGTGGCTGCCGCCGCAAAGATTGCGGCGAATGCGCCCGCGTCCGTTTCCAGTCCTGTGTCCGCACCCCGGCCCACGGCCGTGATCGCGCCGCCGCCGCCGCGCCCTGGATCGGCGCCTGCGACTCCTTCGCGTTTCGCTCCGTCGATTCCTTATTCTCCGCCGAAGCTCCCGCCGCCCATTCCTACGCCGGCCGTTTCGGCACCGCGCCCAGCTTCCCCGTCGCCAGCGCCGTCCGCTCCTGCGCCTGTCCAAATTCCAACGCACGCTCCGGCCGCCGCCGCCGCATCGCAGCCGGCGCCAGCTGTTGCGAAACCGACCGGTCCCGTGTCCGCGCCAGTGCCTTTGCCGCCAACGCCTCGCTCCGCTCCACCGGCGGCGCCCGCTCTGGCCGGTTCAGCACCCGCGCCATTACCCGGAGCGGCATCCGCCGCCCCTGTGGCCGTCGCAACCGCGCCGGGTGAACTCAAGACGATTCACATCAAGCCGCCGATTGTCGTGCGCGATTTCGCGACGGCGCTCGGGCTCAAACCTTTCCGACTCATCTCCGAGCTGAATCAAGCTGGCGGATTTGCGTCGATGAACTCCAACATCGACGAAGCCATCGCGATGAAGGTTGCCGAGAAGCACGGCTTTGTCCTTGAGATCAAGCACCGCGGCGATCCAGTCGCGCAGCAGCAATCGCAGAAGAAGGAAAAGAAGGTCGAGGAGGACGAGTCAAAGTTCCTTGTTCCACGTCCGCCGGTGGTTTGTATTCTCGGCCACGTTGACCACGGTAAAACTTCTCTGCTCGACGCCATTCGGAAAGCGAACGTGGCCGCAGGCGAAGCCGGTGGTATCACGCAGCACATCGGCGCTTATCAGGTCGAGTTCAACTCGCGAAAGATCACTTTCCTGGATACGCCAGGTCACGCGGCGTTTTCGAAGATGCGCGCTCGCGGCGCGAACGTCACTGACATCGCGGTGCTCGTCGTCGCCGCTGACGACGGTTTCATGCCGCAGACGGACGAGGCTCTGAAGCACGCGCAGAACGCGAAGGTCGCGCTCATCGTTGCCGTCAACAAGATGGACGTAAAGGGTGCGAATCTGGATCAGGTGAAAGCGCAGATGCAGCAGCGCAACATCGCGCCGGAAGACTGGGGTGGTGAGACGATCACCGTGCCCGTCGCGGCGATCAAAGGACAGGGGATCGATACCTTGCTGGAGATGATTTTGTTGCAGGCGGACGTGCTCGAGCTGAAGGCAAATCCGAAAGCGGAAGCGAGTGGAATTGTCATCGAGTCTCAGGTCGATGTGGGTCGTGGCCCGCTTGCGACGGTCATTGTGCAACGCGGTACACTTCGCGTCGGCGATGCGCTCGTTTGCGGTCCTCATTACGCGAAAGTCCGCGCGATGTTCGACGACAAGGGTGAGAATTTGAAAGAGGCTCCGCCGGCGACACCGGTGCGGGTCATCGGCTGGTCCGGCACGCCGGATAGCGGCGCCACGTTCAAAGCGGTCAAGAATGCACGTGAAGCCGAGAAGCTGGCGGAAGATGCGGAGCACCTGCTCCGCAAAGCCACCACCACGTCGGACGCTGCGCCAAAGGAAGTTTCGGTCGAACAGCTCTTCGCGAACATCGCCGCCACACAGGCGAAGGTGCTCAAGCTTATCATCAAGACGGACGTATTCGGTTCTTCGGAAGCGGCACGTTCGATTTTGGAAGGCATCAAGAGCACCAAGGTGTCGCTTGAAATCGTTTCGACGGACGTTGGTCTGGTGACGAAGAATGACGTGCTCATGGCGAGCGCGGCGGGAGCAGTTGTCATTGGTTTTAATACCAAGCTCGAAAACGGCGTCACACCGCTGGCCAAACATCACAGCGTTCGCGTCGAGACCTATTCGATCATCTACGAGATGGGCGACAAAGTCCGCGACATGATGGCCGACATGCTGGAACCCGATCTCAAGGAGACGAAGACCGGCGCGGCGGAAGTGCGGCAGGTTTTCCCACTCGCCAAAGGATTTGTCGCGGGGTGTCTCGTTACCGAAGGCAAAATCAATCGCAATGCGGCCGCCCGGCTGCGTCGCGGCAAGGAGACGGTTCACGAAGGTCGCATCGGCACGCTCAAGCGATTCAAGGACGACGCGAACGAAGTGCGCGCTGGCCTGGAGTGCGGTATCAAGCTTGATGACTTCAACGGCTACCAGGCCGGCGATGTCATCGAAGTTTACGAAGTGCAGAAGGTCAGGGCTTCGCTCTGATCATTTACGATTTGGGATTGATGATCTAGGATTTGGCTGCGCCGCGGTCGGCGTTGCCATCTCAAGTCATCAATCGTAATTCATCTCTTAAATTCGCCCGCCATGAGCAACCGCACTCTCCGCGTCAACGAGCTGCTTCAACGCGAACTCAGCGATATTTTGCGCAAGTACTACCAGAGCGAATCTGTGGCGCTCACGATTACCGAGATTCGCGTGGCGCCGGATCTGCGCGATGCTCGCGTGTTCGTGTCGGTCATTGGCGACGAGGATGAGCTCGAGCGAAAGTTGCGCTGGCTCCGGGCGCATTCGAAAGAATTTCGTCATGAGCTCGGCCGCCGCGTCGTGCTCAAGTATATGCCGAAGTTTGAATACATTGCCGATCATTCGACCGAGCAAGGCGCGCGAATTCTCAAGGTGCTGGAAGAAATCGAGCCAAAGGCGTCCGACACGCTTCCTTCGAGCGGAACACCGTAGCAGCCTGTCGGATAGTGCTCTTGAATATTCCCACTGTGACGAAAATGTGGCCCTGCCAGCTATCGCTCCCGCTCAACAGGCTGCTAAAGCAGCGCTGCGCGCAGCAAGGGAGAGCAGAGACGGGGATTTTGCCCGGCACGAAGTGCCGCTTAGGAGTTTGTTGAGAGGAAGCCATCGCATGGAGAGACATCTCGCTACAACTCGAACACCGATCGATCCAAAGTCCGACAAACTCCTCGTGGACAAATTTTATCCCGAGCTTTCGGCGCGTTTTGGGCAGTTGCTTCAGCGGCTGCGAGGGCGGCCCGTTGCAATCCTGGGTCATGCGCGACCCGACGGCGACTGCATTGGTTCGCAAGTGGCGTTGGCGCGAGTGATGACCGCGTTGGATTTTCAGGTTATCTGCGTAAATGCCGACGCGGTTCCTCGCCGCCTGCAATTTCTCGCCCCGGGCATGAACTTTCTTCGCACCGATGACGCGGTGAACGATGCCACTGACTACGCGGCGATTTTCGTGGATTGTGCCGATCAGGCCAGACCGGGTGATCGGTTGAAGGCGCGATTCTCCACTGCGATCGGCAACATCGATCATCACGTCTCCAATATTGGCTATGCGGAATTCAATCTCGTGGACGGCGGATCGGCCGCCACGTGTGAGATTCTCGCGGGAATATTTTTCGACAACAACCTGCCGGTGGATGCGCAAGCGGCGCAGGCACTCTACACGGGTATTCTCACGGACACGGGCCAGTTCCGTTTTACCTCGACGACGCGCCGCACATTTTTGCTGGCTGCTGAGTTGATGGCACGAGGCGCGAAGCCGACCGAGGCTGGCTTTGAACTCTACGAACGGGAGACGACAGGAAAACTGCAGTTGCTGCAGCGGTTCCTCTCGTCGTTAACCATGGAATGCGGAGGGCGCGTCTGCCTCGGCTCTCTGCCGAATGGAGTTTTTGAAGAAACGGGATCGACACAGGAGGATACGGAAGGACTCGTTGATTACGCGCGCTGTATCGACGGCGTCGATATTGGTGTACTCATAGAGGAACGGCCCGACGGTTCGATCAAGGCGAGCCTGCGTTCGAAAGATCCCATTTATCGACTCGATCGGATCGCGGCGCAGTTCAATGGCGGCGGGCACGCGTGTGCGGCCGGATTGAGCCTCAAACAACCCACGCCGGATTTTCGTTCACGACTGCTCGATGCCCTCGCCGCGCAATTCGCCGCGTTGGATGCAAAAAACGCAACCCTCTCATGATTTTCCCACGCAAAGAACTCGAAGGAGTCCTCCTCGTCGACAAGCCCAGTGATCACACGTCACACGACGTGGTGGCCCGACTGCGCCGCAAGTTAAACATGAAGCGTATCGGACACGCGGGTACGCTCGATCCGATGGCGACCGGCCTGATGATCTTACTCATCGGCAAAGCGACCAAGATTTCCCAATACTTGATCAGTCTCGACAAGGCCTACGAAGGCACGGTCGAACTCGGCAAAGTCACGGATTCCCAGGACGCCGACGGCGAGGTGCTCGAGACGCGCCCGGTTCCCGCGCTCAGCGAAGCGGACGTGCGGGCCGCCATGGCTGGTTTTCTCGGCGATCAGTACCAGATGCCCCCCATGTATTCGGCGATCAAAATTGATGGAGTGCCGCTGTACAAAAACGCGCGTAAAGGCGTCGAGGTGGAGCGCGAGCCGCGATTTATCCGCGTGATGAGCTTCGAGCTCACCCGTTTTGCGCTGCCTCATTTTGATTTCAAGCTGCGCTGCACCAAGGGAACGTACGTGCGAACGATTGCCCACGATTTGGGACAGAAGCTCGGTTGCGGCGGACATCTCTCCGCCTTGCGACGCACGAGCACGGACAAGTTCGACATCGCGGATGCGTTGACGCTCGATCAGATCGAGGCTCTCAGCTTGCCAGAGATTGAGAAACGTTTGATCCCGGTTCATCAAGCCGTGCCAAGCATCGCGGTGTAGCCGTTTTTGGAGCGAGCAAATCAATGGCCGGACTGCGCGATCTGATCGCTGGAGCGCGGGCTTGCGATGTGGCTGCGCGATCGTAGACCAACGCTACAGTTATGACTCTCCCCGTTCAGTTCGACGGACTTGATCGAGCGGCACTGGCGCCGGTGCCATTGCATCTGGCAATCGGTATTTTTGATGGAGTTCACCTCGGCCATCGAGCGGTCATCGAGTCGGCCGTGCACTCGGCTCATCGGAGCAATGGCCAGGCAGCGGTGCTGACGTTCGCACCCCATCCGAGTGTGGTGCTACGTCCGGCACAACCGACGCGTATGTTGATGGACCGTCCGGCGAAGGCGCGCCTGCTGGGGAGTCTCGGTGTGACTACGGTCATCACGCAGCCGTTCACGCCTGAGTTTGCGCAAATTACCGCGGAAGAATTTCTGCCCTGGCTCAAGCAACGATTGCCGCAGCTCGTCGCGATTTATGTGGGCGAGAATTGGCGCTTCGGACAAGGACGCAGCGGAGACATAGCATTGTTGGTAGCTGAGGGAAAAAAACATGGGCTCACGGTATTCAGTGCGCCGCGGGTAAATCTTAACGGAGAGCCGATCAGCAGTTCGCGGATTCGAGCAGTGATCGAAGGCGGAGAGATCGCGGTGGCGAACACGATGCTGGGTTACGTTTATTTTGCCGAAGGTGTGGTGACGCCGGGGAAGAAACTTGGTCGCACATTGGGTTTTCCCACTTTAAATCTGGCGTGGTCGCCGGACCTGCGTCCAAGGCTCGGCGTTTATGTGGTGCGCGTCTCGGGAGCGAAGGCGTCAACGCCGTTGCGAGCGGTGGCGAACTACGGATTGCGGCCGACGGTTGAGCAAACGACTGAGCCGCGACTGGAAGTTCATGTGCTCGAGGATTGCCCCTTCGATGTGGGGGACGAGATCACGGTCGAGTGGCTGCATTTCTTGCGACCCGAGATGAAGTTTGGCGGCGTCGAAGAATTGCGTGCGCAAATTGCGCGCGATCGGGCGGACGCCGAAGAGTTTTTCAAGGCTTAACGATCGCAGGGACAGCCGAGCCGAGGATCGTGCATCGGGGACCCGGCCGATTCACACCTCCCTCAGCTCACCTCCCTCAGCTCACAAAAGAATAATCGTACGGTTTGCGCATTTCGCGACTCACGTAGCCATTGGCAGTCTCTGCGTGTTCGCCGGTAAATTTCTCTTGCTCGGGATTCCAAGTGAGGGTGTGGCCCGTTCGAAGGGAGATTGCACCCAGATGGCACATGGTTGCGGAACGATGCCCCGTCTCGACGTCGCAAACCGGCAGAGCTCGCGAACGTACACAGTCGAAAAAATTCTCCATGTGATTCTTGCTCTGGTAGAGGTGGATCGCGTCGGCGGATAGCGGAGCTATGAGGAGATCGGGATTGCTCGCGTTGATGCCATCGCGATTCACCCAGATCCATCCGTCGGCACCTTCGAAACGGATGCCGTTACGTTGACCAGTGGGATTCACTTTCTCGCCGTAGATATTGTCGTCCTTGGTGGTATGAATGTTGAGTTTGATACCGTTGGCGTACGTGTAGTTCACCTCGTAGTCGGCGAAGGCGTTGTACCCGCCAGGAATCGGCTGCGACAACGGCGTGGAGGCGACCTCGCTCGGCGCAAGAATCCCGATCGCCCAATAGGCGATGTCGTTATGATGCGCTCCCCAATCTGTCATCGTTCCTCCCGCGTACTCGTACCAGAAGCGAAAAGCCTGATGGCAACGTTCCCGCACATACGCCGTCTCCGGTGCCTGTCCTTGCCAGAAATCCCAATTCAACCCTGACGGAATGGGCGAAGGCTTGAACGGTCCCGCGCGCAGACCCGCTGGCAACCAGACGTTCGCTTGCTGGAGCTTGCCCAGACGACCATTGCGCACGAGTTCGCAGGCGAGGCGGAATTTTTTCGAGCTGCGCTGCTGCGTTCCAGTCTGTAGCACGATGCCAGCCTCTCGCACGGCTTTGATCAAATGTCGGCCTTCGTCGATGGACAATGTGAGCGGCTTTTCACTATAGACATCTTTCCGCGCTTTCGCGGCGGCGAGGTTGACCAAAGTGTGCCAGTGATCGGGCGTTGCGTTGATGATGATGTGAACGTCGTCGCGTTCCATCACTTTGCGGAAATCCGAATAACGGTCGGGAATTTTGCCGTTTGCCGTGAATTGCTCTGCTGCTGCGGCGGCGTGCGCGTCATCGACGTCACACACGGCTAAAATCTCACCAAAACTGCTGGCAATTGTTGCATCGGCGCGGCCCATTCCGCCGCAGCCGACGAGTGCGATACCGGGCCGATCATTCGGAGTGAGCGGCTTGGCGGGCGCTTCAGCGGCTCGCAGATCGCGTTCGATCATCCAGAGCGGTAGGCCGGTCATCGCGGCGACGATGCTGCATTTTCTGAGAAAGGAGCGGCGCGAGATTTGAAACGGTTTCGCATCGACGGGGAATTTCGACGGCGAGGGGAGGGAGAGGAATTTCATCAAGCAAGCGAGTTGGCGATTCGGGGCGGGCGGCTGCGCCACTGCGAAAAGCGTCCTCTTCCGAAATAGCAGGCGCAAAGTTTTTCGAACGAAACAAGCGCCCGAAAAAACGGCGTCTGAATCAGGCCGCCGGATTCCGGGCCCGCGCAGATAAGCAGCGGGCCCGATGGCGATTCAGGGCACCTGATAGAATTCCAGCTGCGCTACACCGACAGTGCTGTAGGTGCCCGTAATCGTGGCGGAATAAACACCGGGCGACAACGTGATCACGAACGCAGAATCTTTGCTGGTGGTTCCGAGGGAAGAAGCGCCCACTTGAGTGAACGTGGACGCAAGTGTACTGGCACCGCCCCAGTTGTCGTTCCGCTTGAGCAGTGTGCCACCTTTATAAAGAGACAGGACGGGATCGTTCAGCACGCCCGTGACGCCCGTGAGACTCGGCCCGATCGCGCGGACGAGAAGTTTGATGGACGCGTCGCCCTCAACGACAAAACCTGTCGTGAGGATTCCGCTCCCCGTCCCGACCAATGCGCGGGCCGATAGCTTCGAAAAGCGCCCGGCAGGTGACGTTGAAATGTCCGCATCGTAGATCTCTGCCTGGGCCAGGCCGCTGTAATCGCCGTTAACGATCGCTGCGTAGGTCCTGGTGCTGAGCGAGGTGTAATATACGGCGTCCTTGCTATAACCAGTTAACGCGTATGCACCCACGCGACTGAAAATGGACCAGAGGAGTGATGTGCCGCCCCAATTGTCATTACCACCAAGCAGCGTGCTGCCGGAATAAAGATGAACGTAGGGATCAGGCAGCGTTTTGGAAGAGGTGAACTGTGCGAGTCCCGGTCCCACGCCACGAAGTAGAACGGATTTGCTGCTTCCGCTGACGGTAAAATTTAGAACGAGCGGTTGAGGAGTCGATTTTCCAGTCACAGCGCGCACAGTGAGTGTGGTGATGCGGCCCGAACTTGACGTTGTCGCGGTGCTTGTCGCAGTCGGGGTGGCGGTTGTGGATGAGGTCGTGGAGCTCGTCACATTCGAATAGGCCGATGATGCCGTAAGATTATAAGCTCTCACACGGTACCAATACGTCGTCGCAGCAGCCACGGTCGTATCAGTATAACTTTTCGTGTTCGCAGACACGCTTGCGATGGTGGTGAAGGTGCTTCCGTTTGTGCTCCGCTCGATGTGAAAACCTAGTTCGTTCGAGGAATTGTCGTCCCAACTAACCGTCAGCTGACCTGCGACGAGCGAGCTGCCCTGCAAGAGAATCATTGCGATCGCTCCGATCGCGATGCGTTTGCTGATTGAAGACGAACGGTGAGAAACGGACTTGTTTCGGAAGCGTGGGGCGAACCAGAAGGTGACGACGGAGTGAGAAAAAATACAATGCATCGTGCGAGAAATTTCCCGGCACCGCCGCGGTCAAACAGAAAGTTTTATTTGTCCGATAATATAAATGGAACACTTGTGATAATAGTGATTGGACGAAAAAATCTGATGAACTCTTCGCATTTTTTTTACGCGCGCTCAGTGACTGCCTGAAAAATACAGAGCGGAAGTATTGATATTCCCCCTCGTGAATCCCCCAAAGAGCGGGTTCTCAATATACATCCAGACCTCGATCTGGAAATTGCTGATGTTCCATAAATCTGTGGAAAAGAAAGAGGCGCGAACGACCTGACCGACAGGGTATTTTTTTGGCGCCTCATTGAAAATCTGGAGCGGAGAAAGTCCATCGGTGCGGCGTGCGTCTCGAAAGAATGAATTGCTGGCGCAGTCGCGGAGATTTTTACGGTCTGCATTTTTTGTGGGCCCCATCGGGGAATGCTCTCACCGCTTTAACAGCTGCGTGCCCCCCGGTGAGCGATCCTTTCTTTTACGTTTCGTTCACGGAACAAAGCGGCTGTCTCACAATATCATTACGTTGCGGGTGATTCTGCGGAGAGTAATTGCCAATAGGATTAAATATAAAGCGAACTGCATCGTGACTTCAGCTGCAGTCAGCGTTCGGTCGGCGGACTTATTTCAACATGATTTGCGATGAAAACAGCGCTGCCGTAAAACTGCGGTTAACATCCTGTTATCAATTCGTGAACGCGATGTAAACGGGTCTGCTCGGTGGCTCGTTAAATGATAATCAAAACCATGGAGGAATGATATAGTGTCTCGACCTCTGGTTTTTTTGAGTCGATCAGCGGTGCATGCAAAAAATAATTGCGTGTGGGCGGGCAGCGTTACTGACCGGAATTACATTGATCGGATGCCAGAGCATTTTGCCGGCGCTGCGCACGGTGGCCACCCGCGCAGTGCGGCTAAAAACCTGGCTGGTGGTTGCGGTAGGGCTCAGCTCACTGCCCGCAGCAAATGCTCTTCAGCTGACCGTCGCCTGGGATATCAACTCCACGGGAGAATTAGGTTTCAACATCGAGCGCTCGACAGATGGAACGACATTCGCACAAGTGGCGACAGTCGCCGCGGGGGTAAGCAGCTATACGGATTTGAATCTGGCGTCGGGTACGTACTGGTATCGGGTGCGTGCTTTTAATTCCACGACCTATTCCGCGTACAGCAACGTGGCCAGCACGCAGACCGCGGTTTCAGCCCCGAGCTTCACGACCCAGCCCTCCAGCCAATCCGTGGCGAGTGGCGGCAGCGTTTCATTTTCCGTGGTGGCGACGGGATCTCCCACGCCTTCGCTTCAGTGGCAAAAGAACGGCGTGGCAATCAGTGGTGCGACTTCGAGCACGCTATCGCTGAGTAATGTGAGCAGCAGTGACGCGAGCACGTATACAGCGGTGGCGACGAACTCTGCCGGGTCCGTAACGAGTATCGGCGCGGTTCTGACCTTAACCACGACCACGACGACCTCGACCCTCGCGCCAGCAAGCCGGCTGCGGAATTTCTCCGCTCGCGCTGTTCCTTCCCAAGGCTCGCAGCAAATGAATATGGATTTCGTCGTGAAGGGCAGTGATAAAGCTGTCCTCGTCCGAGGCATTGGCCCGGGCCTCTCCGCCTTCACCACCGCGGCAACGTTCGTCGATCCCAAGATCAATCTCACGCAAGCGGGCACGGTGGTTGCCACGAACGACAACTGGGGCGGCTCATCCGCACTGGCGTCAACGTTCACGCAAGTGGGCGCCTTCCCGCTCAGCGCAACGAGCAAAGACGCGGCCATCCTCAGCACGCTGGCTCCGCAGAGCTACTCCGCGGTGATCAGTGGCAAAATTGGCGGCATCGCGATGCTGGAAATTTACGATGCTGACTCCGCCGCCGGACGAGTTTCGCAGGTCGATGTCCGGGCTCCCGTCGGTACGGGTGAAGCGCGGCTCATCGCGGGCTTCACGATCACGGGTACCGCACCTCTGCACGTGCTGATTCGCGCGGTGGGTCCAGGATTGGGCGGCGGGAAAAGTTATCTCGCCGATCCTATGCTGGAAGTTTACAGCGGAACGACGCTGATGCAGAGCAACGATAACTGGGGTGGCTCCTCTGCGCTGAGCACGAGCTTCGGGCTCGCCGGCGCTTCGAGCCTCGCGGCGGGAAGCAAAGACGCCGCGATCGATGTCACGCTGGCCCCGGGCACCTATTCCGCGACGGTCTCGGGAGTGAGTAATGCCACCGGCGTTGCTCAACTCGAAATCTACGAGATCCCGTAAACGTTTCTCTTCCCGCAATGCCCGCGCCCACTTTGTGAGCGCGGGCATTTGCGTTTAAACGCCGTGACGTTGGAGCGGAAGATGGCCGTCCCATCCTCCGCTTCGGGCGTTAGTCTTAAGCGCGGTAAGCAAGCGGTGAACCGACGACGGCGTTATATTGCCGGCCGTTAGCATCATTGTTCATTTGTTAAATAATCGTTCAGCGCTTGCTAACGGAGCGTAACAAATGCCGTTGCGGGCTATACACACGACTATCCCGTTGAATACATGCGTTTATGCCGAATTAAGAGGGCATGATGTTTTCATTCGGCAAGCGGGCGATCCTGATCGCCTGCCTCACGCTCGCTCCCGCGGCTTCCTTCGCCGCGCAACTGATCGTAAGCTGGGATGACAATTCGACCAACGAAACGGGTTTCAAAATCGAGCGTTCGACGGACGGTGTCACCTTCGTGGGAATCGGAACCGTTGGCGCCAATGTAATTACTTTCACCGATACGACAGTGGCAAACTCGACCACCTACTCCTATCGGGTTGCGGCATACGATGCGACGACCACCAGTGCTTATTCGAATGTGACCAGTGCTACGACCGTCGCGGCACCGGTAAGTCCGACAATCAGCGCGCCTACGACTCCGACGACGACGCCCGCTTCCACTCCTGCGGTCACCGTAGCCCCTGCAGCGACACCTATGGCGCCCACGAGTCGCCTGGTGAATCTTTCTGTTCGAGCAGTTCCAGGCCCCGATGATCGCGCGCTCCTGGTGGGGTTCGTGGTGAATTCTGGATCGAAATCAATGCTCGTTCGAGCGATTGGGCCAGGACTCTCCACTTACACGGACGCAGTTGTTTTTCAGGACCCGAAGCTGACGATTTACGACGGCGGCACTGCGATCATCAGCAATGACAATTGGGGCGGTGCAGAAACGTTGAAGTCGAACTTTGCGCGGTTAGGCGCGTTTCCTCTGCCGGATGCGAGCAAGGATGCGGTGGTCCTCACAAACCTCGCTCCGAAAGGTTACACTGCGAATATTTCCGGTTCTGGTACGGGGCTCGCAATGGCTGAGATCTACGATGCAGACACGGCGGCTCAACCTGCGGGGCGTCTCGTGAATCTATCGGCGCGGGCCCATGCGGGTCCTGGCGAAGGAGTGCTGATTATCGGCTTTGTTATTTCTGGCGACGCTCCCATGCGAGTGCTTGTACGGGCGATTGGACCTACGCTCGCGAATTATGGGGTAACCACGGCTCTGTCTGATCCGCAGCTTGATGTCTACCAAGGCAGCACGCTCGTGCAGCACAACGACAACTGGTCTGGCAGCAGCGATCTCACCGCGGCTTTCACGAAGACCGGCGCTTTTGCGTTGCCCGACCCTGCGAGCAAGGATGCGGCAATGATCGTGACGCTGCAACCCGGTGCGTACACGGCGATCGTCTCGGGCGTTGCTGGCGCGGACGGGATTGCGCTAGCGGAAGTTTACGAACTGCGCTGAGTGACGAAGCGAGCGAGCTTATACACGCTCTCCGTCGTTTTCATATACGGTCGACGATACTTGTAGACCACGTCCTTCAAGCCGTGAGCACAGCGAGGCGCTGAGGCTAAACGAAATCAGCGGCCCGACGAGCGGCCGAATTATGCCGAAGCGAGATTCTGCGGTGCAGGACTTTTGATCACCACCTGCTGGTTCTTCACGTCGTAAATCGTGACGAATCCCGGACTGATAGATGTCGAAGCCGCGGCGTCCATCACTGGTCCTGTGATCACTTCGGTTCCCTCGGTGCCGAGGGCGGTCATCGAAACCCGCCGGCCGGAGCGCGCGATGGGAGAGAGCGCTTCATTAGAGGCTCCCTGATCTGACGAATGGGCGTTAATAGGATCAATCGTCACGTCCTCTACTACGACTCCTTTAGAAAAAGTCGGAGCGCATATTACGTACGGTGCATTTTTGATAATATTTTTGCGTAAATTCGCGCGATACGCTGATCGCCTCGAAGAATCTGCAGATCGGGTGCTTTTCCGCGGCGATCAGGTGGCGCGAACACAACTTTGCAGCACGTAGAGTTTGCCGCCCAACCAGCATTGCGGAATGGCGAGCACGGCTAGCGAGATCGGATACCAGCGAGGACCCAAGCCAAGGTTCCATGTCGCGACTACGCCCACGAACCCGAGAACCACGCCAACGTAGCCGAGGATTATCGCATGCCGCAGGGGGCGGTCGGGCGCGAGCCGGGCCGTCAGGTACGCGCCGGCGATGCTGATGATGAGGCGGTAGGAACTCGCGAGGAGGGCGAGGCCGTTACCAATAGGCTGATCCATGGGCGGAAATACGCCCGTGGCGTGCAACGCGATATCGACGACGGTGGTGACGACGATGATGGTGGCTACGCCTGCTACGACAGCGCCGATGCTTTTTTTCGTATTCGGATTCATGTTGGGGATAACTAACCAACGAACGAAGCACGGTGTTTCGGACTCTCGCCTAAAAGAAAATATCGTCGCAGAGGTGGCGGACGGACGACTGCTGCCGCGCCGCCTTATTCACCAGCGAAACATCTGCTGGATCAGCAGATCAGGAAGCTGGAACAAGATTTTCTGAAAAGAGGCCGCTGAAAGCGGATGACGAAAGCGCGGATCGAGAACCAAAAAAAAGTAATAGGTCCTGCAGGCCTTACGGGACCTATAGGACCTGTGAAACACAGACCGGCTCTAAGGTACCTTAAAGCTGCGCCAGAATATCGTTGAAAGTCTTGCTCGGGCGCAGCGCGGCGAAAGCCTTCAGGTCGTCTGGCTGATAGTAGCCGCCAATATCGACGGGTTTGCCCTGCACTGCGATGAGTTCGGTGACAATTTGCTTTTCGGCCGTGGCGAGTTTTTCGGCGATCGGTGCGAAAAGCTTTTTCAACTCGGCGTCGGCACTTTGTGCGGCCAGAGCCTGGGCCCAATACAATGCCAGGTAATAATGACTGCCGCGGACGTCGACACCGGCACCGACTTTGCGGGCGGGTGATTTGTCGTTCTCCAGGAACTTCCCGTTCGCTTCGTCAAGAGTCTCGGCGAGCACTTTCCCTTTGGCGTGGCTTTGCGTAATGCCGAGGTGCTCGAAACTCGCAGCGAGTGCGAAGAATTCACCGAGACTGTCCCAGCGGAGGAAATTCTCCTCGGTAAACTGCTGCACGTGTTTCGGCGCGGAGCCGCCAGCGCCGGTTTCGAAGAGGCCGCCGCCATTCATCAGCGGAACGATCGAGAGCATCTTCGCGCTCGTGCCGACTTCGAGAATTGGGAAAAGATCGGTGAGATAATCGCGGAGGACGTTGCCGGTAACGCTGATCGTGTCCTGGCCTTTGATGATGCGTTCGAGCGTGGCCTGGCAGGCCGCAGCGGGCGGGAGGATTTTGATGTCGAGTCCCTTCGTGTCGTACTGCGCGAGATAGGTTTTAACTTTCGCGATGATCTGAGCGTCATGCGCGCGGTTCTCGTCGAGCCAGAAGATGGCGGGCGTATTCGAAAGGCGGGCACGGTTCACCGCGAGCTTCACCCAATCCTGTACGGGTGCGTCTTTCGTCTGGCAGGCGCGCCAGATGTCGCCGGCTTCGACGGCGTGCTCGAGGATAACCTTGCCTGTATCGTCGACGACGCGGACGGTGCCGTTGCCGGGAACTTGGAAGGTCTTGTTGTGCGAGCCGTATTCCTCGGCGGCTTGCGCCATGAGACCGACGTTCGGGACGGACCCCATGGTCTTCGGATCGAAGGCCCCATGTTTTTTGCAGAAGTCGATCGTGGTCTGGTAAACACCGGCGTAGCAGCTGTCGGGAATAACACAGAGCGTGTCCTGCACCTTGCCCGCGGCGTCATACATTTTTCCACCCACGCGAATCATCGCAGGCATCGACGCGTCGACGATGACGTCGCTCGGAACGTGGAGATTGGTGATGCCTTTATCGGAATTGACCATCGCCACTCCGGGGCGGGCGGCGAAGACCGCCTGAATGTCTGCCTCGATCGCGGCGCGTTGGTCGGTGGGGAGTGTTTGGATTTTCTCGACGAGATCGCCGAATCCGTTGTTCAGATCGACGCCGAGCGCGGTAAGGGCGGCCGTGTGTTTCGTGAAGAGGTCCTTGAAGAAAACACGCACAGCGAGGCCGAACATGATGGGATCGGAGACCTTCATCATCGTGGCCTTCAAGTGAAGCGAGAAGAGCACACCGTCCTTTTTTGCCTTTGCGATCTGCTGGGCAAAGAAGGCGCCGAGGGCCTTCCGGTTCATGAACGTGGCGTCGAGGATTTCGCCGGCCTTGAGCGGCGTTTTCTCCTTCAGGACGACTGTCTTCGCTGCTTTGGCAACCGCTTCGGGAGCCGCACCGGCGGGAGCAGGGGCGGGTACGAACTCGATGCGTACAGTCGTGGGTGCAGTGACTGTCAGCGACTTCTCATTGGTGAAGAAATCGTCTTTGCCCATCGTGCCGACGGAAGTTTTCGAGTCGGGTGACCACGCGCCCATGGAGTGCGGGTGTTTCCGGGCGTAGTCCTTGACGGCTTTTGGCGCGCGGCGATCGGAGTTGCCCTCGCGGAGGACGGGGTTGACGGCGCTGCCTTTGATTTTGTCGTACCGGGCACGCGCGTCCTTTTCGGCGTCGGTCTTCGGGTCAGCGGGGAAATTCGGGAGCTTGCAGCCCTTGGCCTGGAGTTCGGCAATGGCCTCGATCAGCTGAGGAACAGATGCGCTGATGTTGGGCAGCTTGATGATGTTTGCTTCAGGCTTGAGGGTCAGTGCGCCGAGTTCGGTGAGAGCGTCCGGGACGCGCTGCTCGGGCGTGAGGACTTCGGGGAAATGAGCGAGGATGCGACCGGCGAGGGAGATGTCCCGCGTTTCCACCGCGATGCCCGAGTGCTTCGTGAAAGCCTGGATGATCGGCAGGAGAGAATAGGTGGCGAGCGCGGGCGCTTCGTCAGTCTTGGTGTAGATAATGGTGGGCTTGGCGGGCATGGTGATGGAAGTGACGGAAAGAAGCGTTTCACGTAAGCGACGTGATTGCGGACGGTCAAAAGCAATTAGTGGGAGCGTGATTCCGCGACGGGGAAGTCGCGGGTTAGTGATCGGCGCAGAAGCACTGAGTCCCTGCGTCCCACACAGGGCTACGGCGTACGGGAGGGGGAGGGCGGATCGGAGACTACGCCCTACCTGGCTACAATCCTGGCCTGCTATTCGGAGGCTGCCTTTCCGGCGCGGGGACGAGGCGGTATTCCGGCGAGACGGGAAAGTTCGCGCTGAACGCGGGTGACACGCTCGACCTGTCCTTTCGCGGGAAAACGTTCGTAGAATCCTTCGTTGCGGAACTCGCGCGATTGCTCGGTCCACGGAGCGAGTTTCTGAGTCCAACGGTCGACCCGACCTTCAGCCGGTTCGAGATCTTGCGCGGCGAGATCGGCGCACACGCGCAGCATGGCTTTGAGGACTACCGGCTTGGTGATTTGAAACGCAGAGTCGCCCCACGCTTCACCCCAGACCTGCGCTGAAGCTTTGAGGAAGTCGCGAACGGTTTCGTAGTAGCGGGCGGCGTTCCGTTTGTCGGTGCCCTCGGACTCGATTTTTTTCCACGCCTGTTTTACCCAGCGATGAATCTCGTTAAACAGCTCGGCCTGGAGAATCCATTTTTCCTGTTTGCTGCGACCACCGAGGCGATTGATGCGGTAGCGGAGGGGACTATCGCCTTCGCGATAAAGCATTTCCGTGATGTGTGCGGCGAAACGGCGATCCGGCTCGGCCCACGATACGCGTTCATAGAGGTCGATGAGATGGCTCTTGTTGATGCGCGTCGGCGTGGAGTTGATGATGACGAACATTTCGGTGGCGAAGTCCTCGCTGCGTCCGTCGAAGATCACACATGGCACCTGGATGTTTTTCGCGTCGTCAGGATGAGTGCGCGTGTAAAATTGCAATGCGGCGAGACGGTGTTGTCCGTCGATGATGAGGAATTTCTCCTCGGGGACTTGGAGTTTTCCGATGCCACTGCCATCAGCCCAGGCGTCGAAATGGAGTTTCTGCGGCGTGAATAACAGCACGGTTCCGGGAATCGGCGGCTGCGAAATCGCGGTTTCGTAGAAATTGCGAATCGCTCCTACTTTCGCGCGGGAAAGTTCGCGCTGAAAGGCTTTGTCGCTGCGTTCGACGCGCGCGATGAACTGCGCGACGTCGTCTTCCGCTGACACCTCCTCAGGGCGGATTCCTCCGCCCTCCTCGTCATAGAATCGGCTGATGAAACGTACTTGGGACAACAATTTTTCCGGCGTGTAAGACGCGAAGTAGAAGACAGCATCCTTCTGACGAATCTGAGTAGCGATCATAGTGGAGATCCTTGGTTTGTGAACGACGCCAGGCTGGCGCCTTGCGGTTGAAGTTCTACACACACCGCGGTCCGCCACAAGTTGCGATCGAAGAAAAATGACGGAGGAACCGACCGCCGCGTCCTTGATCGTGGCTGCGAGCGTGAGCGAGTCGCGGAACATGCACTCGCTCACGCTCGCAGCCACACCACGGAGCGCGGCAGATCCTCCATCATTCAGCAGCTATACTACAGTTGCGCATAACTCGGCCTTGCACCTTAGGGAGGTTTTTGCGCCTATCGCAGCAAACCCTTATGAGCCTCTTCATCGGCATCGACTCCGGTACCCAAAGCGTCAAAGCGATCGTTCTCGATCTCGAAACCCGAAAGGTCGTCGCCGAGGCACGAGCCCCACACCAACTGATCGACGGTCTGCCCGTCGGTCACATGGAACAGCATCCGCAGGATTGGACGACGGCGCTCGATTTCGTGATCACGGAAGTGGTCGCGAAAATTGGTGCGGATCAGGCCAAACGCGTCCGCGGTATCGGCGTTTCTGGACAGCAACACGGCTTTGTTCCCCTCGACGCGAAAGGCGAAGTGATCCGCCCGGCGAAACTGTGGTGCGATACCAGCACCGCCCCCGAATGCGCGCTCATCACCAAAAAACTCGGTGGCCCAAAAGCCGCGATTCGGAAAACGGGCAACCTGATTTTACCCGGGTTCACCGCGCCGAAAATTCTTTGGCTGAAACGGCATGAGCCGGCGAATTATAAGCGACTGCGTCACGTGCTGCTGCCTCACGACTACCTGAATTTCCATCTCACCGGTAAATACTTCATGGAGTTTGGCGACGCATCCGGCACGGCGTTGATGGATGTGCGCAAACGGACGTGGTCGAAGGAAGTAATTAACGCGATCGACAAGAATCTCGCTGGATTTCTTCCGGCGATTTCGGCTTCGCACGAAGCGGCGGGCACGCTGCGTCCGGAAATCGCGGCGAAATATGGCCTCTCGACCGAGGTCGTGGTGAGCGCGGGCGGCGGCGACAATATGATGGGCGCGATCGGCACCGGAAACGTGAGCCCGGGTGTGGTTACGGCGAGCTTTGGGACGAGCGGTACGATCTACGCCTACGCGAGCAAGCCAGTGATCGATCCGCAGGGCGAGATCGCGGCGTTCTGTTCGTCGACGGGCGGCTGGCTGCCGCTGCTGTGTACGATGAATGTTACTACGGTGACGGAGCAGGTGAGGGCGCTTTTCGGTTACGATCACGGAAAGCTCGCCGATGCGATCGCCGCTGCTCCGGCCGGCGCGGGTGGCCTGGTACTGCTGCCTTATCTCGCAGGCGAACGCACCCCGAATGTTCCAGACGGCTCTGGTGTGATGCTTGGGTTGAATGGCAAAACGTTCAACGCTGGCCATCTCGCCCGCGCTGCGATGGAAGGCGCGACGATGGGCATGAACTATGGGCTTCGCCGGCTCGCGACGCTCGGCGTGAAAGCGAAAGAAATCCGGGTCACCGGCGGCGGCGCGAAATCGCCGGTCTGGCGGCAGATCATGGCCGATGTTTTCGGCGTGCCGGTTATCGCGATGGTCGAGGACGAAGGCGCGGCGCTCGGCGGCGCGTTGCAAGCGGCGTGGTGTGTGGCCCTGCGCGACGGAAACAAGAAGGCGAAGTTGACTGACTTCACGACGGGCACGGTGGCTCTCGACGAGTCCACGCGATGCGTCCCGAACAAGGCGAACGTCGCACGTTATCGCGAACTTCAGGCGCTCCAGGACAAACTGAGTTTGGCGCTACGCGACGTGTTTGCCGTACAGCGGAAGCTGGCGGGCTAAGCGCGGTTGAATTTCGGATACGTGTAGACGAAGACGCTTTCGCCTCGATCGAAGAAGACCGAGGCGAGCCTCTACCTTGTCGGTTTCGCAACGACCGTTCTTAACCCATCCGACTCCGGGATCGTGCACTAGCCTGGCAGCGGCAACGTAACGCAGAAGATCGCGCCCTTTCCTGCTTCGCTGCGTACCCAGATTCGACCGTCATGGTCCTCGACGATTTTTTTGCAGATCGACAGGCCGAGCCCAGTGCCATGCTCCTTGCCGTGCGTCGTGAACGGTTCGAAAAGGTGCTGGGCTATTTCCGGTGCGATGCCCGGACCGGTGTCTTCGATTTCGATCTGGAGCTTTCCCTCGTCGGCCTTGAATCGCAGAAAAATTTTTCCACCCCCGCGCATCGCATCCACGGCGTTGTTGATGAGGTTATAAAAAAGCCGCGGGAAACGCGCCGACTGAATGCGAACTTTCACGCTCGGCGGTGGATTGACTGGCTCGAGGATGACGTTGCGGCCGGCAATTTCGTCGCGGAGTTCCTCGAGTAGAGGAGTTAGAAAGTCAGCGAAATTCACCGACACGAGTGGCGGTCGGCGATCAGAGGGGCGCGTAAAATCAATGAGCTCGTTCAGCATGTTTGTCATGCGGACAATTTGCCGCGCGATCTGATGTTGCGCGCGGCGACGCACCGGCGGCGGAGTATTTTCGCTGCCGGAAAGTTCGGCGGCGAGACTGATCGTGGTGAGCGGGTTTTTGAAATCGTGTACGATGGTGCCCGCAAACCGGCCTACCACCGCGAGGCGCTCGGCTTGGATGATTTCATCCAGGTATTTTTTGTTCAGCGCACGCATGCGCGCACTGAATTCACGAATGAGATTCAGGGCGAAATGAGGGCGGTGCTCCAATAATTCAATCAGTTGATCACGGCCCAAAAAGAATGTCTTCGTCTCGGTCTCAGCCGTGGCGGTGGCTGAGCGTTTTGCATCGTCGAGCACGGCCATCTCGCCAAAGAAATCTCCAGGGCCGATCACCGCGAGGGATCGCAATTCACCATTGCCGACTACGGCGGAGATGTTCACTCGCCCCGATTCGATGACGTAGAAACCGTCTCCGGGATCGCCAGCGGAAAAGACCGTGTCACCGCCGCGAAATAGCCGGACCTGCCCGATGCTTTCGAAAACGGACAGTTCTTCAGCGAGCAGACCGGAAAAGTGTTTTTCAGGAGACGAAGACATTAAGAAACACGTTGTGCGGCTAGACGGAGCAGTAAAGCAATGAAGCATTGATGGCCTTTGGCTCGAGGTGCGGCATAGGCGAGGGTGAGATGACGAATCTATTCTGCTTGTAGCCCGCAGCGGGAGCAGCGGGAC
>CBRAFL010000049.1:0-21115 GCA_967755055.1 uncultured bacterium | reverse complement strand
CATGACGGGCTGCTGTTTATCGGAATAGCGCAGTCCGCAACGACCCTCGATCACTGCATAAAATTCCCAATTTGTTCGCGTGTTGCAGCGCATGCCATTTTTCCAGCGAACGGGACCGTGTGCAAAATAGCGGAGCATGGGGTGGGGGAAGCCATCTCCAAGATGAGCGGGAGTTACGACCTGCGCTAGGGCGACGTGTTCGGTCAGTTTGAGCGCAAAAAAACCGGCGCCCGAAGGCGCCGGCTTGAGAGAGCGACACCAGCCTGAAGCCGGTGAAGTTGAGTCTGCGGCAGAATGCCGCGGCCACGGATTTAGAAATTATAAGTGATCGAGGCTTTGATGTTGCGCGGATCGCCGACGAGGACGGCGGTGCGGCTGCCGGCGGCGAGGATGTAATCCTTGTCGAGGGCATTGTTGATCTGCAGACGGGCTTCCCAAGCCGCGTGTTTGTAATTGAAGCCAAGGTTCACAAGCGTGCGACCGGCGACGAGGAAGGACGGCTGAACCGGCACGAACACGCCGCCGGGGAGGGGCTTGGTGGTCGTGTAGCCGGTGGAGTTTTCGCCGACGACGTCGCTTTTATAGTCGACGCCGACGTTCACACCGAAGCCGTGGAGAGGACCTTCGGTGAACTTGTAATCGAGGTAGATGGCGCCGGAGTGATCGGGCACGGCGCGCACGCGGACGTTGGTGATGGGCTGGCGCATCTTGAACGACGTGTAGTTGCCGATGAGCGTGAGGTTTTTGTTCAGCGCGTAGGTGGACTCAAATTCCCAGCCCTTGGAATTGAGGTTGAGATAGAGTGGATTTTGGAGGGCTGCGGCCTCGGCGAGTTTGCCGAGGGCAACGAGCGTGTAGTATTCGCTGTTCGGCACGGAGTAGTTTTGCTGCTCGATCGTGAAGTGTGAGAACGAAGCGGTGAGCTTGTCGTTGAGCACGGAGGTTTTCGCGCCGAATTCTTTCTGATTCCCGGCGGAGGCCCGGAAATTATCGGGATACGTGCCAGGGTTAAGGGAGCTGGGCATGGTGCCGCCGGAGGTGTTGTAGCCGTAGAACAGGGACACGGGCTTGATCGGCTTCAAGACGACGCCGAAGGTCTTGGCGGTGGTGGAGAGATGGTAAGTCGGATTGATGGGTGCGGCCGGCGCGACGCCTTGCAGGTAATAATGGTCGACGCGGGAGAGCTTGCCGAAGAAGCGCGACACGCCGCCGGAGAGCAGGATGCGGTCCTGAAGGAAGGAGGCATTTTCGTAGATGAAGATCTGCGCGTCCTTCTGCTTGCCGATGCGGTTGGCGCCCGTGTTGTTGGCGGCGGGCGCAAGGTAGTCGATCTGCGGAGTGGTCATCGCGGCGAGGTTGTTGTTGGCCACATCGGGGCGGGAGGGCGTCGTCGTGCTTTGGTAACTCTTGAACTGGACCTTCGAGTAGTTGCTGGCGAGGCCGGCGACGGTGGTGGATTTCCAGAAGCTGCCCTCGAATTTGGCGGCGTATTCGTTGCGTAGGTGGGCCTCGGAATACCAGAGGTCAACCGCGCCGTAAGTGCGCGAGTAGACGTAGGTGCTCGGGTCGGGGAGCGCGACTGTCGTCGAGGTGGCGATTGCGGTGGCGCCGGTTTGATCAATCGTCCAGATGACGCCGGGCTCGTACTTGCCGGTGTTGGGATTGCGGGAACCCGAAGTGCCCTTGATCGCACCGCTGGTGCCGCCGGTGTCTTCGCGGGTGACGTGATTGGCCATCAGTTGCAGGCGGGAGGAGACATGCTCGCCAAGGTCTGAAAAGAGTTCGGCGGTGACGCGCTCGGTGGCGCGGTGGCGCATGTCGAAACCGTCGGAGTCGCCGAAGGACCAATCGCGTGGAAGGCCTTTGGCGATAATCGCGTAGTTGTTGCTGCCGACACTCGGGTCAAGCGGCAGTCCGCCGAGATTGGTTTCACGGTTCTGCATGATCTCTGCCTTGATCACGAGACGGTTGTTCGGGCTCAGCTGCCAGCTGAACGACGGGGCGAACAGATAGCCGCGGCGAAACTGGTTGCGCGCGTACCCGTCGCTGTCCCATACCGCACCGACGAAGCGGGCGGCCATGCCTTTGCCGAGGACGCGATTGATGTCGGTGCTGAAGGCGTTGCTGAAATATTGACCGAGCTGAAGCGAGATGGAGGCTTGATCCTTCATCACGGGGGATTTGGTGATCGGATTCATCTGGCCGCCGGGGCTACCGCCGGGGACTAGGATCGCGTTGGGACCTTTGATGATTTCGACGCGCTCGATATTGTACGGCACAATCGACATGCTGTAGCCGTCCTGGCCGGAGATTTCGGCGCCGTCGATGAACTCGTGCGAAACTTGGAAACCGCGGATCATGTAGCGATCGCCGCCGTAGGGGAGCGTCGATTCGACGATGGGTGTCACGTATTTCGCGGCGTCGAGCATGCGGAAGGCCATCGAGTCCTTGATGAACTCGCTCGTGACGACGGAGACGGTTTGAGGGATATCCTGGATATCCATCGCGACGCGCGACGCGGAGAGCGCTTTCTTGGACAAGTACGGATTGTCAGGCGTTTCGGTGATTGTGAATTCTGGCAGTTGAACGATCTCCTCGGCTTTCGCGGCCGACGTGTCGGTAGTGGTGGGTGCAGGCTGGCCGAACGTTGCACAAGGCAGCAGTACGGCGAGTCCGGAGCAAAGCAGAGCTAGGCGGATATTCGGTCCATTCATGGTGTGTAGGGGAGGGATAAAAACAGCCGCAACGGTGTTGCGTGTTTCACCCGTCACCCAAAAGCGCGGACACCTATTCTGTAAAGGCGGCCGGGCGCTCACAGACTATCATAAAACGCTCATGCTATCCCGGCGTCTGATCGTCTGACTCGAAAAGGGAAACCCGCTTTTGTTCCACTCGGCCAAAGCGCTTCGGCAATACGCGCTAATTCAAACTGGCCAGTTTGCGCCGGTTGATCCGAAGCGAGTGCCCGGCGGAAAATTCAGCAGAAAATGTTCGGCGAGCACGGCGAGCAGTTCGTCCGCAGATTCGATCGTGCGTTTTTCGATACGGCCGTCGCGATGGCGCAGCGTGAACTCGCGATTGAACAGCGTGCAGCGATGCGCGTCGTCGATTCGCGCCGCGACCAGGTTCTGCACGAAACGCGATTGCGGATGAGCTGATGTGAACCAGTTTCCCATTTCAAAATCAACGGCGGCCGCGGGCTCCAGGGTGAAGTGATAAACGTCGGACCACTCTGTGCCGATTTGAGCTTGATGCACGATCAAGTCTGCCAGCCTGACGCCCGCGCTGTCGGAGCGCGCGCGACGCACCAGCCGTCGTGGCTCGAGTGAAACATTTTGCGCGAGGTCGAATTGCAACGCGAGCGGACGGGCGAGTGACATGCTGCCGAAACCCACGTCGGCGAGGAACGAGGCGCCGTCGATCTCCGCGCGAAGAAGCATGTGGGTCAGCGCCGTCGCGTTTTCCGCAGCGACCTGCCAGCGCACGCGAGCGATGAGGGGCGTGACGTGAAAACCCAAGGCGCGAAGGATCTCGGCGAGCAAGCCGTTTTGCTCGAAACAATAGCCGCCGCGGCGTGCGCTCACGAGTTTTCGCTCGATCGACGCCGCGTCGATGCCGATGCGGCGTCCGAGCAGCACGTCGAGATTCTCGAACGGAATCGAGCGCGCGTGGTGACGATGAATCGCGGCCAACGTATCCAGAGTGGGCTCACGCGAACCCGCATAGCCGATGCGGGCGAAGTAGGCGTCGAGATCGATCATGGCTGGCGTGAGGGGTGGATTGAAGTAGCGCGGGCTTCCAGCCTGCATTCTTCGAAAAAGCAGGCACGATGCCTGCGCTACTTTGGGCGATCGACGACGTGACTCAGTTGCGCCGATGTGGCAATGGATCGATCGCGGTCAGGATTTCATGGCCGCCGCTATGTAATCGTCGATGGCGTTCTCCAGCACCGCGAGTGGTACGGTGCCAGTGCGCAAAACAACGTTGTGAAATTCCTTAATGGAAAACTTTTCGCCGAGCGCCTGGCGGGCCTTGGTGCGGAGTTCGAGAATCTTCAGCATGCCGATCTTGTAGGAGCACGCCTGGCCGGGCCACACGACGTAGCGCTCGACCTCTGAAGCCTTGATGCCGTAGTCGATCGCCTGCTGGCGAGTCCAGTTCATCGCGTGCAAGCCCGTATCCACAACGAGGCGACGGGCGCGGAACAGTTCGTCGTTGAGCTGGCCGAGCCGGCCTTTCGGGTCACCTTCGTACCAGCCGTTCTCCGCAGCGAGCTGTTCGGCATACAGAGCCCAACCCTCGCCGTGTGCGGAAATGAATCCGAAGATGCGATCACTGCGGAAGCGCGGGAGGCCGGGCATTTCGTTTTGCAACGCGAGTTGGAAGTGATGGCCGGGCACCGCCTCGTGGTAGACGAGCGTGCGCATCTCCGAGATTTCAAATTTTGGACCAGGCAATGGCGCCCAGAAGATTCCGGGGCGTGAACCGTCGCGTGCGGGCATCGTATAATGTGCGGCGGCGCTCTTCTCCGTGAACGGTGGCTCGCGGCGAACTTCGACCGGAGCCTTTGGACGCAGATCGAAAATCAACGCGGCGCGTTTTTCGGCGTCGCGGACGATCTCTTCATAGCGCGCGAGCAGGGCGGGGCGCGGATCCGGCGTGGCGGGCGGTTGCTCCGCGATCTCGAGTTTTTCCATGCGCTCTTTAATCGAGCCGTCGAGATAACCGATCTGTCGAAGTAGACCATCCATCACACCCTCGATCCGCGCGACTTCCCGCAAGCCGAGTTCATGAATTTGTTGAGCGGTCAGCTCGGTGGTGGTGAGCCGATGGAGACTGTTGGCGTAAGCTTTGTCGCCGCCAGGAAAGCGGGAGATTCCAGCTGCGGCGGTGGCGTGCGGGAGTTGCGCATCGAGCAGCGCACGAGCGCGACGGAACGCGGGGATGACTGCCTCGGTCACAGTTTTTTCCGCGGCCGCGACGAAAGTGGCGCGGTCGTCAGCAGAAACGTCGGCGAGCTTTGCGGCGCGCTCATCGAGCGTTGCCACGAGTACGTTTTGCCGCGGAGTGCCTTCGAGAAAACGATCAAACTGCGCGAGCGTGGATCGCAAAATAAAGTCGGGCGGAATGAAGCCGTGAGCCTCGCGCACTTTGGCTTGGGTGATGCCCTCGTCGATCTGGCCGGCGACGAGATCGAGACGCGCGAGATAATTTTCGATGTCGCGGCGGCGGCGAATCGGGTGCGTCTGGCTGAGGAAGTTGACCAGCCCGACTTGCAGCCCGTTGAACTGTTGAAAGACGTAATTGTAATCGTCGAACGCATCGGAATGCACGATGTCGTCGAGTTGCCACGCGAGCATGTCGGCGGAAATTTTTTGAGTGGCGTCGAACGTCGCGCGATTGAAACGAGCGAGTTCGGCGAGCCCACGGCGGGCAAGCGCGATTCGCTGAGCGCGCGCTTCATCGCTGATCGGCGTGAGCTGGCGGTCGAGCGCGTCCTGCTCCGGGCCGGTGAAATATTGCGCCTGCGTGGCCGTGTTTGGATTGGCGCGGACCCACTCGGCCGAGAACGTGTCGAGCCAGGATTCGAACGTATCGGCGGCGCGGAGCGCGGAACCGAGCAAGACGAACAAGAGCAGCAATGGAATTTTTTGCATGCCACCAGCGTGCTGGTCGCCCGCCTCGTGTCGAGGGCGTCGCGGCGACAAACGCGATCTCTGGGGGACGGTTGCGCGTACCCGTCGATATACTCGGAGGAGGAAACCGCTTATGGGATCTGCCAATGGGCAGATCCTGACGTCACCCCTCCGCCTGATCGGCTCCAGAATAGGTAATGGTGTCCGCTGATCGCAGACTGCGATCAGCGGGCTCCAATCACTTCAAGGCGCAGGCGATTAGCCGTAGCCACTGAATCAAGATTTCCCCATTGGGAAAATCCATTAGCGGTTCCTCTACCCCTTTTGCATTTGATGTGGTGCGACGTCGGCGTCGCGCGGATTCACTGGAATGCGCATGCAATAAAAACTCCGATAGACGAAGATCAGACCGACAATAAAGATCGCCGCGCCGAGTGTGTGTTTGATCGCGGGCTCCATCTTTACGGCAATCTCCACGGCGAGAAGACCGAAGAGCGTTGTAAACTTGATCACCGGATTGAGCGAAACCGACGAGGTGTCCTTGAACGGATCTCCCACCGTGTCGCCCACAACCGTGGCGGCGTGAAGTGGGGTGTTCTTCATCTTGAGTTCCACCTCAACGATCTTCTTTGCGTTGTCCCACGCGCCACCGGCATTGGCCATGAAGATGGCTTGGAACAGTCCGAAGAACGCCATGCCGATAAGATAGCCGATGAAGAAGAACGGATCGAAAAACGCGAGTGAGAGAGCGAAGCAGAAGATCACGATGAAAATATTAATCATGCCTTTCTGGGCGTACTGCGTGCAGATCTTCACGACTTCCTTCGACGCCTCGACCGCCGCAGTGGCGGCATCGAGCTTCATGTTCTCTTTGATATATACCACCGCACGGTACGCTCCCGTAACCACGGCTTGGGTACTCGCGCCGGTAAACCAGTAAATCACCGCGCCGCCCATGAGCAGACCCATGAGCGCCTCGGGATGAACCAGCGACAATCGCTCGATGGTATTCGGGAAGCGCGCCTGCAACATCATGATGATGCCGAAGACCATCGTCGTGGCACCGACGACGGCGGTGCCGATGAGCACGGGCTTCGCGGTCGCCTTGAACGTATTGCCGGCACCGTCGCCTTTTTCCAACTGGTGCTTGGCTGATTCGAAGTCGGGTTTGAAACCGAAGTCGCGCTCGATCTCCGCAGCGATGCCGGGCTTCGCCTCGATTTGAGAAAGTTCGTAGACGGATTGAGCGTTATCCGTGACGGGGCCGAAGGAATCCACGGCGATTGTTACAGGGCCCATGCCGAGAAAACCGAACGCGACCAGGCCGAATGCGAAAATGGGCGCGGCGAATTGGAACGCGGGCGGCATCATCGCCTGAACTGCAGCGTGTCCGGAAAAGTAGTACGCGCCGAACATCAACGTAAGGATGCAGAGGCCCGTCCAGAACGCCGAAAAATTTCCGGCGACCAGGCCGCTGAGAATATTGAGGGAAGCGCCGCCTTGCCGGGAGGACGTGACGACTTCTTTGACGTGCCGGCTTTCCGTCGACGTGAAGATCTTGGTGAACTCGGGGATCAGTGCGCCGGCGATCGTGCCGAGCGAGATGATCGTTGAGAGAACCCACCACAGTCCGGGTTGTCCGCTGAGCGTTGCGAGGAGAAGATAACTTGCGACGTAGGTGACGCCGATGGAAATGATCGAGGTGATCCACACGAGATTCGTCAGCGGGTGCTCGAGGTTGAAATCCTTCTTCCTGCCCCAGAGCGAGTGGCTGACGGCGTCGTTGATCCAGTAGCTTACGAGCGATGTAAGCACCATCAGGATACGCATCGCGAAGAGCCACACGATGAGCACCCCACCGAGCGCCTGGTTGGCCGCGAGCGCGAGGGCGAGAAACGCGATGAGCGCAACGCCGGTCACGCCGTAGGTTTCAAAACCGTCCGCCGTCGGACCGACGGAGTCGCCGGCATTGTCGCCGGTGCAGTCCGCGATCACACCAGGATTTCGGGGATCGTCCTCCGGGAGATTGAAGACGATCTTCATCAAATCCGCGCCGATGTCGGCGATCTTGGTGAAAATACCGCCGCAAATGCGCAGCGCCGAAGCTCCGAGCGATTCGCCGATGGCGAACCCAATAAAGCACGGGCCGGCGAGATCACTCGAGAGAAACGCCAGAATGCAGATCATGAAGAACAGTTCGGTCGCCACGAGGAGCAGACCGACGCTCATGCCGGATTTGAGCGGAATGAGAAGGGTGGCGAGAGGGTTGCCTTGAAGGGCGGAAAACGCGGTGCGGCTGTTGGCGACGGTGTTGATGCGAATGCCGAACCAGGCGACGCCGTAGCTGCCGAGAATACCGAGGATCGAGGCGAGCAAGATCATCACCACGTGTCCGCCCGAAAGCTCAGAGAGGACGCCGAAGTAATAAATCATACACACCGCGATGAGCGCCCAGAGTGCGGCGAGAAACTTTCCCTGTTGAAACAGGTAAGTTTTGCACGTTTCCCAAATGATCTGGGAGACCGCACTCATGGTGGCATGCACGGGAAGTTTTTTGGTCTGTATATATTGCAGCCAGCCGTAAACCACGCCGAGCACGCAAACCACGAGACCGATCATGAGAACGTTCGTGCCGCTGAGTGAACCATTGAAGAAACTGACCTTCGAAAGATCAGGGATTTTGATGTCCGCTTCGCTCGCGCGAACGACCGAGGGGAGGAAGGCCGCCAATGCAGCGGCGGCTGTTTGCCAGCATTTAGGTAACGTCATACGGGGTGTTAGAAGGACCGTGAGAACGGCCCGGGGTTGCGCTGTTGTGACTGGCAAGAGCGTATCTCGCGAGTCATTTTCCGCAACGCGTCCGAGCGAGACGTGAGCCCGCTGGGAGATTTCAGAGGCGGGTGCGAATCCGCCCGATACTTATTCTGCGGGAGCTGCCGGAGCGGGGAGTCGGGGTGATCCGAAGGTTTCCGTCACCGACCGGCAAAGTCCGATAAACGTTTCTTCCCCGAGCGGCAGCCGTCGCCCGCGGAGATGGGCCACACCCCAGGTTCGGCGAAGATGTTTTTTTCCGAGCGGATAATCGACGAGGGCTCCGCTCTCCAATTCGGCGCGCGCTATCCACGGCGCCAGTACGCCCACGCCCACGCCAATTTTCACCAGCTCTTTGATCGCATCCATGCTGCCGAGCTCGATGGCGTGACCAAACGAGATGCGTTCCTCGCGGAAATATTCGCTCACGAGACGATACGTGTAGCTGGATTTATTATAGTGGATCAGCGTCTCGGTTTCCAACGAGTCGCGCTGCATTCGCCGCTTTTTTGCCCACGGGTGCATCGGCGACGTGAGGAAACACAATTCGTCCTCGAACAAGGGCACGAACTCGAATTCGCTGCCTGACTCGGGCTCGAGCATGATCGCGAGGTCGATGCGGTTGTTCTCCAGCAATTCCATTTGCTGGGCGTGATCGCCGGGTTCGATCGTGATGACGGCTTTCGGGAAACTTTGTTTAAACTCACGGAGAACGGTGGGCAGTAGATACTGGCAGGCCGTGGTGCTGGCGCCGACGCGAAGCCGGCCATGGCCCCAGCGAGAGAGCGTATCCAATCCAACCCGCGCGGCTTCCATCTCGCGCAAAATTTTTTCGGCGTGACGAAGAAATTGTTCGCCTGCCTGCGTGAGCAATACGCGGCGTCCCGCGCGGTCAACGAGACGGGTTCCAACTTCAACCTCGAGCGCTTTGATGGCGTGACTGATCGCGCTCTGAGTGAGAAAGAGCTCCTTGGCTGCGCGCGTAAAACTCTGGCAGCGCGCGAGCGCAGAGAAGGCGGCGAGTTGTCGGCTGTCGAGGGGACGATTCATCGATGAATATGGCTCATGGACTTCATGAAATGTTTGCAAAGCACTTATTAGGCCAGCGCGCGCATCTGGCATGTCAGCGGCTAGGATTGACGCACTTACTCCATGACAGAAAACGCTGCGTCTTCGACTGCTTTCGGTCCTCGCCCGCTCCGGGTGGGTTTCCTTGCGCTCACGGATGCGGCACCGTTGATCGTGGCGCAACAGCGTGGCTTTTTCGCCCAGCATGGTTTGCGGGTTTCGCTTCAGCGCGAAGTAGGCTGGGCCACGATTCGAGAGAAGATCCTTTACGGTGAACTCGATGCGGCGCAGGCGCCCGCGCCCATGTTGTGGTCGGCGCACCTTGGGCTCGGCTGCGGGGCGCATCCGGTGCTGACGGCGTTTGCCTTCAATTTGCACGGCAACGCTCTCACACTGTCGAACGACTTGTACGCGGCGGGTGTTCGCGATGCCAAAACATTGCGCGCGGTGGCTCGATCCCGTCGCGGTGAAAGCCGGCTCACGCTGGGCGTCGTATTCCCTTTTTCATCACATCATCTGCATCTGCGGCAATGGCTGGAGCAGGCGGGCATCCGCCCCGACCAGGATGTCCGGATCGCGATCGTGCCGCCGGCGCAAATGTTCCGTAACCTGCAAGCGGGTACAATCGACGGCTATTGGTCCGGCGAGCCGTGGAACTCCATCGCGGTGCGCGCCGGCGTGGGCTGGTGTCCGACCTGGAGTGCGGCGCAGGCGCCGGGTCACGTTGAAAAAGTTTTGATGGTGACCGAGCAACTGGCTCTCACTCGCGCGACCGAACACAGCGCATTGATCGCGGCTCTTTCCGCCGCGGCCGAATGGTGCGATGACCCGGCGCATCACGAGGAACTCGCTGAAATGCTCGGAGCCGCGGAGTATTTGAACCTCCCGGCGCGCGTCATCACTCCGGCCCTCACCGGCGGATTTGACTGCGGTCACGGGCGGGTCGAGCGCGTGCCCGACTTCCTTATCTTTCAGCGTAACGGAGCGAACGTGCCGACACTCCAGAAAGCCGTCGCGCTTCAGCAGGAACTCACGACCGCCGGCTTGTTGCCCGCCGACGTCGATCCGCAGCTACCGCAACGCCTGTTTCGCGAAGATCTCTATCGCACCGCCCTCAACTCACACCAACAGCATGAAATCGTCTCCTCGTAACACCCTAACGGAGTCCTCCGCAAATCCGGTCGTCGCCTCCCTCAATCGTCGTCAATTCATCACGCGTACGGCCGTCGGCCTCGGCGCGGCGGCATTCTGGAGCGCGCTTGGCACCCGTACCTGGGCCGCCACCGCCGATTCGGCGTCGGACGCGCCCGAAGCGCCGGATGTTAATTTCGGCATGATCGCGCTGACGGACTGTTCGCCCATCGTCATCGCGCACGAGAAGGGCTTCTTCAAGAAATACGGTATCAACTCCAAGGTTACAAAGGGCGCGAACTGGGCTGCCATCCGCGATAATCTTTCGAGCGGTTCCATTCAAGCGACGCACATGCTCATCGGCATGCCCCTCGCGTCCACCATGGGCCTCGCGGGTTCGCCCAAGAAGCCGATGATCATCCCGTGGCTGATGAATCGCAACGGGCAGGCGATCACGCTCAAGACCGAATGGAAGGGCAAGGTCGGCGCTGATCCGAAAGCGCTGAAGCCTTTCGTCGATCAAGCCAAGAAACTCGGCGAGCCGCTCACGTTCGCGATGACGTTCCCTCCCGGCACGCACGCGATGTGGATGCGCTACTACCTCGCAGCAGGTGGAATCGATCCCGACAAGGACATCACTCTGATCACAGTTCCGCCGGCGCAAATGGTGGCGAACATGAAAATCGGAAAGATGGACGGATTCTGCGTTGGCGAGCCATGGGGCGCCCGTTCGATCGCGGACAACATCGGTTACACGTCCGTCACGACGCAGGACATTTGGAAGGACCATCCGGAGAAAGTCTGTGCGTTCACCGAGGAATTTGCGGAGAAAAATCCCAAGACGGTGAAAGCTGTCCTGAAGGCGCTGCACGAAGCCAGTGTCTGGCTGGACGACTTGAATAACCGGCCGGAGCAATGCGGCATCGTCTCGAAAGCGACCTACATCAACTGCGATCCGAAGACGATTCTCGGACGGCTCATGGGCGAGCTCGACTATGGTGACGGTCGCAAGGTGACCGACGATCACTACATGCATTTCAGCAAGCGGAACTGCAATTATCCGCAGCCAAAGTATGCCGCGTGGTTCCTTTCTCAATACCGCCGCTGGGGCATGGTCACCGGCGCGCCGGACTATGCGGGCGTCGCCAAACGGGTGATGCGCACCGATATTTACGAGGAAGCGATGAAGGAAATCGGTTACGCCCACGGCGGACGCGACGATTCGCCTGAGACGCTCTTCGACGGAGCGACGTTCGATCCGAAAGATCCTGAAGCGTTCGCAAAGAGCTTCGCGGTCAAGTCGCTCAAAGGCTGATCACATGGTATGTCCGCCTCGTTGCGCCACTGCTACGCTCGTGCTTTCGGTGAGCCCGCTGTATGGCGGCGAGCCGCGCGCCTTGGGCTGCTCGTTGGCCTCATCCAAGTCGCCCTCAACCAGGGCGACCACTGGGTGAGAGGCGAGGTGACGAAGGTCGTCATCATCAAGTCCGCCTCTTCCGTTTTATTCGCAATTGTCGTTGTCCTTCTCGCCTCGGCGTCAACCCGCGCCGAGGCCATCCGCTCGTCCTTTCATCATGAATAAATTCAAATTCGATTGGCTCGTCCTGCCGCTGTTAGGCATTTGTTGTGTGCTGGTCCTTTGGTCGATCAGCAGCGCCACATGGGCAAAGGAGCTCCCGTCGCCGACGAAGACCTGGCTGGCGAGCAAGGAGTATATTCTCGATCCATTCGCGAAACGAGGGGAGATGGATCAAGGCATTCTGCGTTTCACGTGGTACTCGTTGGTGCTCGTGGCGCAGGGTTATGCGATCGCATTGATCATCGGCACGCCGATCGGATTTTTTCTCGGACTGTCGAAAGCGTTCACGAAAGCGTTCGATCCGATCATCCAGATTCTGCGCCCGGTGTCGCCACTCGCGTGGCTGCCGCTGGGCCTGGTGCTCTTCCTTAGTGCAGGCAAGGAAGCCGGCACGTATGGCGCGCTATTTACGATCGCGCTCTGCTCCATGTGGCCGACGGTGCTTAACACGGCGGTGGGTGTCCGCGCGGTCCCGCAGGATTATCTGAATGTCGGACGCGTGTTGAAATTATCCCGTCGGAAGACACTCACCAAAATTCTGATACCGGCGACGCTGCCGTATATGTTCACTGGCTTTCGGCTGAGCCTCGGTATCGCGTGGCTTGTAATTGTTGCCGCGGAAATGCTCACCGGTCGTCCGGGTGTGGGCGGGTTTTTGTGGCAGGAATACAACAGCCTCATCTACGAGCACATCATTCTTTCGATCATCATTATCGGCCTCGTGGGTTTCACGCTGGACCGCCTGATGAGTTTGCTGGAGCGACGGTTTAAAGCGGCCTGATGGAGATGAAAGATGTACGATGTATGAAGGCTGATTTCTCAGATCGGTTGTCGTGTGCTCCGGCGCATGGTGGCGAAAATTTTCACCAACTCGTCGGCTTCACGCTTGAGACTTGTCAAACGTTCCGGCGTGAGAAAGCCGGCGCGTTCAGTGAGTTCGATCCAAAAGGCGGTTTCATCCGCCTCTTCGAGGACGATCGCGATCTTGTTGCTGAAATCAGCCCGCGATTTCGCGCGCTGCGCCGCTCGATAGTTTGCCGCAACGGAACACGCGCTCCGCACAATTTGGGACGCAACGTTCCTGGCAGCGGCGGATCTCGGCAGGCTCTCGGCCATTTTCATCACGCGCAGCGCGAACGTCATCGAACGCTCGGTCATCTCGGCGGGAGTCATGGCTGAACGCAGCACATCGTTCATCACTCATCAAACATTCTCCATGGCTTTCCTCGAACTTTCCAACGTATCCAAAAGCTACAACGGCATGCCGGTGCTTGCCGGGGTTGATCTTTCGATCGAGCGGGGCGAATTTGTGGCCATCGTCGGCTACTCGGGTTCGGGTAAATCCACTCTGATTTCGCTCATCGCGGGACTCACGCGTCCCGACACCGGCACGGTTAAGTTGAACGATCTCGATATCACGGGTCCGGGCCCGGATCGCGGCATTGTTTTTCAAAATTACAGCCTGCTCCCGTGGCTCACCGTTTACGAAAACGTCGCGCTCGCGGTCGATCAGGTGTTTCCCAATTTCTCTCCGGAGAAAAAGCGCCAGCAGGTCGAAACGTACATCGAGATGGTGCATCTCACGCCGGCCCGTGACAAAAAACCGGGACAGCTTTCCGGCGGCATGCGCCAGCGCGTATCCGTTGCGCGGGCACTCGCGATGGACCCGCAAATTTTGCTGCTCGACGAGCCCCTCTCCGCGCTGGATGCGCTCACGCGCGCAACCTTGCAGGAGGAGATCGCCGAGATTTGGAGCCGTGATCACAAGACCGTTGTTCTCATCACCAACGATGTGGACGAGGGACTGCTGCTTGCGGACCGCATCATTCCCATGACGCCTGGTCCCGGCGCGCGCCTCGGGCCTTCGATTTCAATCACGCTGCCACGGCCACGCGATCGGAAGGCGCTGAACCACGATCCTGAGTTCAAGCGCCTCCGTGCGAAGGTGACAACCCAGCTGCTCGATTACGGCGCAGGTCGCAAAACCACGGTGACCCGTCGCCTCGTCCTTCCGGACATTGTGCCGGAAGACCTCGACAAACCGCGCGTGAATCGCCGACCACGCCGTCTGCACGAAATCAAAAACGAAGAGATCACGCTCAGTTCCTGAGTCCTCGTCGCACTGCGCTCAGCGTATCCAAAATCCGCAATCGAAAGTTCCCCATGTCCGCCTTTCTCGAAATTTCTCAACTCGGTAAATCGTATCCCGCGCCAAAAGGCACGGCGGTGATCGTTGAAAACTTCAGCCTCTCCGTGGCCAAAGGTGAGTTCATCGCGTTGATCGGTCACTCCGGCTGCGGAAAATCCACCGTGCTATCGATGATCGCCGGCCTGACCGACGTCACGACCGGCGGTGTCATTCTCACTGGCAAAGAAGTTGTCGGCGCCGGTCCGGATCGCGGGGTGGTATTTCAATCTCCGTGCTTACTGCCTTGGTTGACGGCGTTCGAGAATGTCATGCTCGGCGTCGATCAGGTTTTCTACACGGCGGACCCCGAGGAGCGTCGCCAGATCGCGGAGTACTTTCTCACCGTCGTGGGACTCGCGGATGCGATGCACAAGAAACCCGCTGAGCTTTCGCAAGGGATGCGTCAGCGTGGTGGTATCGCGCGCGCATTTGCGCTGTCGCCGAAAATGCTGCTGCTCGACGAGCCGTTCGGCATGTTGGATTCACTCACGCGTTACGAGTTGCAGGATGTTCTCCTCGATCTCTGGCAGAAGGATCAAAAAACGGCGATCATGGTCACGCACGACGTCGACGAAGCGCTGTATCTGGCTGATCGCATTGTCATGATGACGAATGGACCCGCGGCCACGGTCGGCGAAATCCTCGAGGTAAAATTTCCGCGTCCACGCTCGCGCAAGCAACTGCTCGAAGATCCCGAATATTATCGGCTGCGCGAGCAGTTGATCGGGTTTCTCGAGGAACGTTCGCACGTTCGCCCGGCTTTGCTCCAGGCGAACCAAGCCCCGCGCCCGACCAGTCGCACGGGCGGCCTGCCCCGCGTTCTTAATGCAGCCACACCGGCCTGATTTTCCTGCTCATCACTTATCACACCTGCACCCATGAAGCACCTCCCTCGCATCCTTGTTCTTGTCCCGCTACTCGCGGCGACATTTTCGCTCGCTCGCGCGCAATACGTCGCGCCGCCACCCGCGCGTCCCTTCCCGGGCATTATTAACGAAATGCTCCGGGCCAACGACGTCTACATGAGTTCATGGGACATCGGCGTGAATGTTCGTCTGCGTCGCGAAGACAAGGATGATGCCGGCTTCACCGACGCGGGCTCGAACTGGGATTTCTCCAAGCGGCCTGTCGACGATAACAACAATCATTACTATCTCTCGCGCGTGATGCCGCGCGTGGGCTACACGGCAAAGTGGTTCGCCTTCACGCTCGAGGGTCGCTCCAGTTACTCGATCGACGATGAACGCTACGTCGCGACCGCAGCGGGCAAGGGACTTTCGGAACGCGATGGTCCGATGGACATCCACCAGGCATTTGTTCAGATCGGAAATCACAAAGAGTTTCCTCTCTCCCTGAAGATCGGCCGCCAGGAACTCGTTTACGGAGACCAACGCCTGTTGGGTCATCTGCGTTGGAACAACAACGCGCGTACCTTCGATGCCGTGAAGCTCCGCTGGCAGAACGCGATTTTCGGAGTCGACGCCTTTACCGGCGGGCTTGTTTACAACGATCACAACAATCTCAACAAGGCGAATTCCCAGGATGTCTTCTCCGGCCTGTATTTCAATTTCCCGACGGTGCTGACGAAGGAGATTGTCGAAGCCTACGTCTATGATCGCACGGTCAGTCGCGGCATCACGACGGATAACTGGAGTGGTGTCGCCGCGCCCTTTCGTTTTCCCGCACCGCAGGATCTTTACACGTGGGGTTTGCGCATTAAGTCCAAGCCACTGGCCTACGACGCTTGGGACTATGGCATCGAGTTGATGCACCAGACCGGCAACCGCACCGCGGTGTTTCCGGCCACGACAGTCGCAGCCGCGGCGGTCGCTCCACGTCTTCATCAAGACGCCTGGGCCGCCGTTCTTCAGGGCGGCTACACCTGGACCGAGCAGGCGTGGCAGCCGCGCTTCGGCGTGCTCTATAGCTACGCCTCAGGCGACAAGAGCAGCAGTGACGGCGACAGCCAGACCTTCCAAAATCTTTTCGCCACGACGCACCTCCATTATGGATACATGGATCTGAGCAGTCTGCAGAATCTGCACGATCTGCGATTCGTCTACACGATCAAGCCACGCGCCAACATCTCGCTCGCGCTCGAAACCCACTTCCAGAAATTGGATCGCGGCACTGATTTTTGGTACAACGTCGCCGGCGTGCCACGGAATTTTACCGGCGCGGCCGTTGGTAGCGGAGGCGGTTATCGCATCAATCCTTCCTACAGCAAAAACCTCGGGACCGAAGTCGATTTCGTGGGCGGCTGGACGTTCCGGCCGTACGCGCAGATTGAAGTCGGCGTGTCGCACTACTTCAGAGGCGAATACATCAAGCAGTCGCTGAAGGCTGTCGGTTCGAAAGACGCGAGTTACGTTTACACGCAACTCACCTTCAGTCTCTGAGTCTCTCGTTCGGCTCACGTAACCGCGCCGAGAAACCGGCGCGGTTACGCAAGAGCAGAGGAAGGCAGCGTTCGGGGTTCGTCGCTGCGGATTGGCTGAAGAAGGTAAGTGGCCGAAGAGTGGAAACTAGCTATGAGCTGCGCTTTCGAATCGATGCGGCTCATACTTTATCCCAAAAGAATTCATGGCGTTCATCGATGAACGCGTAGGCGGTGGCGTGAACGCTGCTCATGGATGGGCGTTCATCCATGAATTTCGCACAACTCAAAAAGTCGGGCCACTGGCCCACACTCGCCACCTCGTTTTTGTATTTCGATGTCAGCTTCATGGTCTGGACGATGCTCGGCGCCCTCGGCGCGGTGATCGCTCCGGCACTCGGGCTGACACCGCAGGAAAAGTTCCTGATGGTCTCAACGCCGATCCTGGCCGGTGCAGTCCTGCGGATTGCATTAAGCCTCCTCGGCGACCAGATCGGGATCAAAGCGACTGGGATCATCGCGCAAATTGTGGTCATGGCCGGGCTGCTCGTGGCTTGGCGCACGGGACTTTCCTCGCTTAATGAAGCGCTGGTTCTTGGTCTCGTCCTCGGAGTAGCGGGCGCCAGTTTCGCCGTCGCGCTGCCGCAGTCCGGTCGCTGGTATCCGCCGCAAATGCAGGGCGTCGTGCTCGGCCTCGCGGGCGCAGGAAATGTCGGGGTGGTCATCGACCATCTGCTGGCGCCTCGCATAGCCGCAGCCTGGGGATGGAAAGCGGTATTCGGCGCTGCGCTGATCCCGCTGCTCGTTGCGTTCGTGTTGTACGCAATTTTTTCCAAAGAGCCGCCTGTGCCGCAGGGCTTTAAAAAGAAAAAACTTTCGGACTATTTCAAACTGCTCGCGGAGCGGGATGCGCACTGGTTTTGCTTTTTCTACACGATCAGCTTCGGCGGTTTTGTCGGTCTCGCCACGGCGTTCGCCCTCTACTTCAAGGATCAATTCGGGTTGAGCCCGGTGCAGGCCGGCGAGATGTCCGCGTTTTGCACCTTGGTTGGCGCTTTGGGCCGGCCGATGGGTGGCGCTTTTGCCGACAAACTGGGTGGTATCCGTTCGCTGGGTATCTTCTATTCAGTCGCAGCCGCGGCCATGGTGGTCGCTGCGTTTTCCGATAATCTCTGGGTCTGTGGCGCTGGGTTCTTCGTGGCGTCCGGTGCGTTTGGCATGTGCAACGGTTCGGTTTTCCAACTGTTGCCACAGCGTTTTGCGCGGGACATCAGCGTGATGACCGGCCTGGTCGGATGCGGCGGAGGAGCGGGCGGCTTTGTGCTCGGCATGCTCTTCGGCACCTCGAAGGCGCAGACCGGAAGTTACTCGACGGGCATCCTGTTGTTCGCCGGCCTCTGCGTGCTCGCACTGGCTGGTCTCGGTGCGGTGAAGCGCCGGTGGCGGACGACGTGGGGTGCCACGGCGGCGGCTCGTATCTAGCGCCGGTGGCGGCGCTCGCCCTGCGCGAGTCGCCGTGTCACGCTCGGTTCGGCCATGAAACTTCTCAGCACGTTCCACGGCGTTCCGCGCGACCCCAGTCGCGCATCAGAGGATGCGTTTCGCGTGCTGGAACGCGATGAAAGCGTGCTCGCGGTGCTGGCCGATGGTTTGGGCGCGAGCAAGGAAGGAGGCGCTGCGGCGCGGCGTGCGGTCGAGATGTTTCACGACTACTATCTCACTCGACCGAAAGCATGGAGCGCGCGGCGGGCACTGCGTGAATTCACGAATCAGATCAACCGCGTGTTTTATCAGGAATCCCTCCAGCGCCATAACTCGCCGGAGCTGCTCTGCACGTTAAGCGTTACCGCAATCGAGGGAGGCCGGCTCTACGGCCTGAGCGTCGGTGACTCACCGGTTTACCTTTGTCGCCAGGGAGTGGTTACACGCCTCACCGAACCTCACTCGCTCGCGGATGACGGATTGGACCACGTGCTCACTCGCGCGGTCGGGCTCGAGGCGAAGATCGAGCCGCATTGTTTTGAAAGCGCGATCGAAGGCGGCGATGTCGTGCTCCTTTGTTCGGATGGCGTGAGCACAGTCCTCCCAGCTGAACAACTCGTCGAGTTGCTCGGCCGGCAGGCAAGCGCCCGCGCTGTGGTGTCGGCCGCTCGCGAAGCGACCGAGGAAAACGAGGCGATGCGAGACGACGCGAGCGCGATTGTCCTGCATATTCTTGAACCGGGTTGGCGCGATGATGGCGCACGAACGCCATTGGTGGTCACGCCGGCTCTGAATGTGGGCGATGCCGTTGATGATTATCGGCTCGTCCGCTCGCTTCAAGACGGTGACCGGGTATGGCTCGCGACCGCGCCCGACGGCTCCCGGCACGTGCTCAAATTTCCTCCGCTCGAGGCCGCCGACGATGAAGCTCGGCGGGATGCGTACGTGCGGGAAATGTGGAATGCCACCCGGGTGCATTCGCCGGATTTCGTCCGGGTGTCCACGTCTGCTGCCGTCGCCTTGCGTTATTATGTGATGGATTTCGTCGAAGCTCCCACGCTGCGCGATATCCTGAAAACGGGTACGCTGCCGGTGGAGGAGGCGATCATTTTGGGCCGGACGTTATTACGCGCCGCGCAATTTCTGCTCACCCGTGATCTCGCCCACGGAGATATTAAACCCGACAACATTCTAGTCGTGCGCTCGAGCGATGAGGTGAAATTTTTGCTCCTCGATCTCGGTAATGCGGCGGAAGTTTTTTCCGTAACATCAAGAGCGGGGACGCCGAGTTACCTCGCGCCGGAACGTTTTGCCGGCTCCCCGCTTTCAGAGCGCACCGAGCTCTATGCAGTCGGTGTCACACTCTACGAAGCGCTGACGCGTATGTATCCGTATGGCGAGATCGAGCGGTTTCAGACTCCTCGATTCGACTCGAACCCCCGCCTGCTCGCCCGGCTCAACGCGGCCGTTCCGCCTTGGCTGGAATCCGTTATTTTGCGCGGAGTGGCCGCTGATCCGGCGCATCGATATCAGAATTTCTCGGAAATGGCCTTCGATCTCGACCATCCAGGCAAAGTTGAACCTTACCATCGCAAAGACGCGCCTCTCCTGGAGCGCAATCCCCTGCGGTTTTACCAAGCTCTGTCGCTTGTCCTGCTCGCGGTTTGCTTTTGGCTGGTCGTGCAACTTCTCAATCGGTGAAGAGGTTTGGATGGCCGGCCGGTGCCACCGGGGTTTCGGGCGCCGCTTTGATGAGCCGTATTCATGGATGACCCTAAAAGAATTCAGGGTTTTAATCGTCGCTGGGATTGATGTGGCACTTCGAGTGCTAAAAAAGAAAGCGTGTCAGCGACCGTCGATCCACTCTCATCCGCTCCTTTTGCACCTGCGCAAAAAGAATACCTCCAAGGCTTCATGGCCGGGGTGGCCGCCAGCGGCCTGATCCCTTTCGCCGGCCACACTGTAGGAGGGCTCGTCACCGCCAATTCCGCGAACGCCGTCACCTCCAATCTGGCTGCGGCGCCCGCGGAGGAATCTGTTTTCGGCACGCCGCTTGGGGATCTTTGCAAGGAAGAGCGCTGGAAGTATGACGAGAATCCCCTCGACGCATGGGACCGCCTGCTGCGTCACGCCGACGAGGACAAATTTCCCGACGTCGAAAATACCTATCGTTTCAAAAACTTCGGGCTCTTCTATGTCGCGCCGGCGCAGGACAGTTTCATGCTTCGGCTGCGCATTCCGGCCTGCGAACTGTCGGCCACGCAGCTGCACGGACTGGCCGATCTGGCGAATGAACTCGGCGGCGGTTACGCGCATATCACCACCCGGGGCAATTTGCAGATCCGCGAGTTTAAGCCGCGCGATATTATTAAGGTGCTCACCCGCGTGCAGGAACTCGGGCTCACCTCCCGTGGCTCCGGTGTCGATAATGTCCGCAACATCACAGCGTCTCCAAATAGCGGATTCGACCCCGAAGAACTCATCGACGTTCGCGCTTTTGCCAAGGGCGTGCACCACTACATTCTCAACCATCGCGACCTCTACGGCCTTCCGCGCAAATTCAACGTGGCTTTCGATAATGGGGGCAGCATCTCCGTTGCGGCGGATACGAACGACATCGGCTTCTTCGCCGTTCGGGTCACGGAAAAGTCACTCTCATCGCTCGATCCTCAGCCCTCGACGCCGCCGGCGCCTGGCATCTACTTTCGTGTTCAACTCGGTGGGATTTCCGGTCACGGCGATTTTGCGCGCGACACCGGATTGCTGATTCGCCCGAGCGAGGCCGTCGCCGTCACCGCTGCGATGATCCGTGTTTTTGCGGAGCACGGTGATCGCACGAACCG
>CBRAFL010000048.1:0-21204 GCA_967755055.1 uncultured bacterium | reverse complement strand
CCAAAAGCGGCGCCGACCATGCCCATCGCGCGCGAGCGCTCTTCGCGAGTGGTGACGTCCGCGACGGCTGCGGTGGCGACGGAGAGATTTCCGCTGAATCCGCCGCTCACGATTCGCGAGAGGAGAAAGAGCCAGAACGAACCGCTGCAGACCCAAACCAAATAACCCAGCGCAGTGCCAGCGACGGTGAACAGCAGGATGCCGCGGCGGCCATGACGGTCACTGAGTGCGCCCCAGAACGGAGCGAAGACAAATTGTAGAATTGAAAAAAACGAACTGATGACCCCGCCGAAAAGAACTGCGGCGAAGTTGCGATCCTTGCCGAGGAGATGCGCGATGGCGTCGGTCTGCGCGAGGAGCCAGCCGAGCATGCCGGAATGGCCATCGATTTTCAGGTAGTACTCGAGCAGATCCGGGCCTAACGGAAAGATGATCGAGAACCCGATAAGATCGATGTAGAGCGTGAGGAAAATTACGCCGAGCGAAAGCCGACGTTGAGGGGAAGACGATGGAACGGGAGAAGGCACTGGGAAACTGGCAACCAAAGCGGTTCCAGCACTGACGCCAAGGAGCAAAGCGAGGTTTCGCTAGTAAGCTGCGCGTATTAGTGATCCGGCGCGCGAGGGATAAGCGCCGATTTATTTGAGCGGGAAAGTCGCACGGAAATTGAACGCTTTCCGCGCAGCAAAACTTGTTTAATTCACGCCGACTTCGGGAGTGAAAATTTCCTGCAATTTCTGCTCGAGTGAGCCGCGGGTGAAAGGCTTTTGCAGGAATAAGAGCGGTCCGCTTGTGGCTAGTTCCGTAATGCGATCGGTTTCACTGTAGCCACTGACAAGCAGTACCCGCACGGTCGGAGAAATCGAACGGAGGCCGGCCAAGGTTTCTTCACCATTCAAACCTGGCATCGTCATATCGAGGAGCACGAGATCGAAGTCGGCCGGGTCGCCCCGAAAACGGTCAATTCCTTCGATGCCGCTGCTGGCGGTGATTACGGTTAGTCCAAATGTATGAAGCAAAGCGGCGGCGACATTTCGGACGCATTCCTCGTCATCGATCACGAGAACTTTACCCGGGCGCTGCCAGGGTGTGGACGTTGTCATGTCACCGTTTCGCGAAGGCCGTTCGCGGCTGGGCGGAAGTATCAGGGTGAACGTAGATCCGTGATCGATTTCACTTTGCACCCGCAAGGCGCCGGAGTGGCCGCGTACGATGCCCAATACCGCGGCGAGGCCCAAGCCGCGTCCGGTAAATTTGGTGGTGAAAAACGGATCGAATATTTTCGACATCGTGTCGGGGCTCATTCCGCAACCGGTGTCGCGCACTTCGAGGAAAACGTATTCTCCCGGAGTGAGCGTGTCGGCTGCATGGGCCGTCGCGAGGAACTCCCGGTTGAATAAGCGGCGCCCGCTGGTGACAACGATATCTCCGCCGGTCGCGCCCAGTGCATCAGCTGCGTTCAAGATCAGGTTCATCGCGATCTGCCGAAGTTGCGTGGCGTCAGCCATGACGACCATCGGTTGCGAGCCGAGAACAAGCTCGAGCCGGGCGCGCGATGAAAGCGAACCTTGGAGGAGGGGCAGTGTTTCGCGGACGAGCCGGTTGAGATCGACCGCTTCGATGAGGAAGTTTCCGCGACCGGAGTACGCGAGCATCTGCTGGCAAAGCTCCGCGGCGCGAGCCGCTCCGCCTTCAATTTTACGAAGGTGGTCAATGATCTCGGGATCGATATCAGGGTGAAAACGCGCGAGGTTCGCGTGGCCCATGATGCCAGTGAGCAGATTATTAAAATCGTGGGCGATGCCGCCGGCGAGAAGACCGAGGCTTTCGAGCTTCTGGCTTTCAAGGAGCTTACGTTCCATCGAGAGCTTGTCTGACTCCGCTTGTTTACGCGCGGTGATATCAATCGCGAGCCCTTCGAAAAAACGCAGCCCTCCGTCGTCGTTGTAGACACCGCGCCCCCGCGACAAAATCCATCTTTCAGGTCCCGAGCGTGGCCGAATCCGATACTCAACCTCGACATCTTGTCGTGTCTCGAGACTTGTGCGTGTGGCGGTGCGTACTCGACTGAGATCAGCGGGATGAATCAGATCGCGAAAATGGACTTGTCCGGAGGTGAATTCCTCCGGGCGGTAACCAGCGAGTGAGAACACGCCTTCGCTGAGGTACACGACGGTAAGGGTGTCTTTGTAAATGCAGCGATACGCCATGCCGGGAAGCGCTTGGAGGAGACTGCTCAAGTGACGCCGACTTTCGCTGAGTTCAGCGGTGCGCTCTTGCACCTGCTGTTGGATGGCCGAGGTCCGGCGCGCCATCGCGGCAACGAGAGCGGCGACAAGTGCTGTGATCAGCAGGCCGATGGCTAACCGCAGACCTGCCAGATGTCCGCGTTGTTCAGTGAGCCATTCCTGGGTCGGCCGGTACAGGACGACCCAGCGACGACCACCGAAATTGATCGTGTACTCGCGATGAAGGTCGCGTCGAAATTCCGCTTCCAATTCCGAGGGCGAACGGGAGTCGTCCGCACGCGCGCCTCGAAAATAGAGAATGCGAGTGGACGGTTCGGTCTCAGTGTCGTCCACGTAAAGCATGTCCGTCGAGGTTGCCGGACTGCGCAATTCTGTTGTCTTGAGCATTTCTTCGAGACGCACCACCCCTTGCACAAAACCGCGAACCTGCTGATCCGGAGAGTTCGTAGGGCCGCGGCCAGTGACGGGCCAGATCACGACGATGCCCTGGCCATGTTGCACCAGCTGGAACTGGCTGCTCACGACCATTTGGCGGGTCTCGCGAGCGCGCTTGAGGAATAGCTGGGTTGGGGCGGACTGAACGTCGTAGCCGAGCGCGCGTTCGTTGCCGGCGAGGGGCTCGACGTAGAGAATGGGGTGATGCTCGGGGCGATCGCGCGCGGGAATCATCGCATCATCCGGACCCGACTCGGTAAATTGAAACGATTTGCCCAGATCTTTCGTCACTTCCGCCTCAACGGCCTGCCGGTTTTCGCGAGCTACGATAGGAACCCATTCCAGCGCGGTGATTCCCGGATAGCGGGCGAGGACATCTGTTGCGACGCGCTGAAATTCCTTCCGACCCACCTGATCACTTCCCTCGAACAAACTTTTCAGCGCGTAAACTCCGGATTCGTAAAACGTGATAATCTCACGGGTCAGGGCGTTCCGCACATCGGCGCGCCGGTCAAATTCGGATTCGATCCGCAGTTTTTCCGCCTGCTCACTGTACCGATAAACGCGCGCGGAGAGGAGTGCGCCCGCAACCACAACGATTGAAACGATCGTCAGGAGATAACGTTGCGAAGGCGTAACGGGGGAAGGCGAAGAGGACTGCATGAAGCGTACAGTTGCAGCACTACGGCAAGGCCCCGTGCTCGGCAAGCGAGGAGAGTGGGCGCCCGCCGCTCAGGCGGGCCCGCTTTTTCGAAGTCGATTCCTGGGCCTGCGACGCCCTCCTCGCAGCTCCACTTTTGAGCGCAGACCAGCCAAAGACGAACGCGGTCTTCAGAGCCGATACGGCAGCGGAAAGCGGGCGGTGAGAGACACCACGCGTTTCTTCGTGTCAGCCACCGCGGCCATTTCGCGGTCGGTGCCGATCGCGGCCAGAACAGTGTCGATGCATTCGGCGATCGCGGCCATGTCGCCTTCGAGCATGCCGCGGGTCGTGATGGCGGGAGTGCCGAGACGAATACCGGAAGCTTGAAACGGCGAACGAGTTTCGAACGGCACCGTGTTTTTGTTACACGTGATGTTAGCCAAATCGAGAGTCTCCTGCGCTTTCTTCGCCGTAAGTTCAGGGAACTTGGTGCGAAGATCGACAAGGAAAAGGTGGTTATCGGTTCCGCCGGAAACGAGCTTGTAGCCGAGCTTCACGAAAGACGCGGCGAGCGCCTGCGAGTTCTTCACGATTTGCGCCGAGTACGTCTTGAATTCGGGTTTCAAGCATTCGCCGAAACACACCGCTTTCGCGGCGATCACGTGCATCAACGGGCCGCCTTGCGTGCCGGGGAAAACAGCGGAATCAATCGCTTTCGCGTGCGCCGCTTTGCAAAGAATCAGTCCGCCGCGCGGGCCGCGGAGGGTTTTGTGCGTGGTCGTCGTGACAAAATCCGCGTGCGGGATCGGCGACGGATGAACGCCCGCCGCCACGAGGCCGGCGATGTGCGCGATGTCGGCGAACAGCAAGGCGCCGACGCTGCGCGCGATCTCCGCCATGCGGGGAAAATCGATCACGCGCGAATAAGCGCTCGCGCCGACAGTGATCATTTTGGGTTTTTCACGCTGCGCGACCGCTGCGAGTTCGTCATAGTCGATGAGGCCGTTGTCCTCGCGTACGCCGTACTGGCAAAAATTATACAGCTTGCCGGAGAAATTCGCGGGGTTGCCATGAGTGAGATGGCCGCCGTGGCTGAGATTCATTCCGAGGACCTTGTCACCCGGCTGCAAAACGGCGGCATAGACCGCGGTGTTCGCCTGCGCGCCGGAGTGAGGCTGGACGTTGGCGTGCTCGGCGCCGAAAAGTTGTTTCGCGCGATCGATCGCGAGGATCTCGACCTTGTCGACAAACTCGCAGCCGCCGTACCAACGCTTTCCTGGATAACCCTCGGCGTACTTGTTCGTCAGCACGCTGCCCTGTGCTTCCATCACTGCTGGATAAGTGAAATTCTCGGAGGCGATCAGCTCGATGTGACTTTGCTGGCGGGAGAATTCCTCGGTGATGGCCGAGTAAATTTGCGGATCGAGCGCTTGAAGGGGAGAGGCGTTAAGCATGGCGAAAAGAAGAATGGCGTCGGTGGGAAATAGCGGCGCTCAGGCGATTGCTTTAATTCCCAATCCGCAATCCGAAATCCTGTCTCACTCCGCCCTGCGAGGCGCGACGCGTGTCTTAAGGAATTCGAGCAGCGAAGGAATGGCTTCAACCATTTCGTCGCGGCAAAGCTCGTAGATTTTCAGTGGACCGCCGTAAGGGTCGGGAATTTCCTTGTCCCCATAGTCGATGAAGTCGCGAAAAAGGTGGAGATGCTTCGGCGCGGGTTCGGCCTGAAGTTGAATCATCGCGCGGTGCGATTCGGTCATGCAAATCACTGCGACGGCGCGATCGAGCAACTCCTGCGTGAGAGGGCGGCTGACGTGTTTGCTGACGTCGATACCGACTTTGCGGAGGGCGATCACGGAATTTTCCGAGACGGGTTCGCCGGGACGCGCTGCAACACCCGCGGAGACCACTTTGAGCGAGCGCAGCGGTTCGGGTTGGGCGGCGAGTGCGTGCTGCAACAGCCCCGCAGCCATGGGACTGCGGCAAATGTTAGCGGTGCAGACGACGAGCAGAGTATCAGGCATCAGGAAACTGGAGGGCGAATGGACACGAAAACTCCCGATTTGCAAAGAGCCGAGTGGCCGGTCGAATGCGTACATCCGTGCACCGCGAAGGGCAAGCTGATCGCCTAGAGCCGTTTCAAAGCGAGCAACGCTCGATGCAGTTGCACGGCGCGCTGTATCGCACGATCGATGACGGGAGGTGGCATCGGGGCAGGTTTTTTTTCGGCTGGAGAGGCTCGATCGGGCGCGGCGGCATCAGCTTGGATTGCGTTCGGCTCCCGGCGCGTGCTCATGATCGAGGCCTCATCGGTGCGAGGTTTGTCCGCATTTTCTGTGATCAACGACTCAATCGGCGAATTCTTTTCCAGCGCGTCGTAGGCGTGGCGCTCGTCGTCGCTCGTTGTGTCGATCGAAATGTCCGGCGTGATATCCGATGACGCGCGTCCGATCGTAATTACGCCAATCCGATCGTCGGGCGTCATCAGGAGTTCTCGCAACGCGGGCGCAGTGTCACCGTTGACCAACACAAAAACCGGAGTGGTCGCGGTGGCACGAAATTTTAGCCATGCGTCGAGTGCGGTCGTCGCTTCGGTCTCAGCGAGCGTGTAGCGCAGGTCGAGGATCAGCGGGCCCGTTTTAACATCAGCGGCTGGAAGATCGGTCGGTAGAACATGCGCGCGAAAGTACCGGAGATTTTCTCCCAACCCGCGCATGAGCGGTTCGGCGTGAAGCGGAATTAACGCGATGAGAAATACACTCACGGAGGTGCCCAGCAGCGTACGACGAACTCGCGCGCGCCACATTTTGAGTGGAGACGGGATTGTTTGATGCCTCGGGGAGCGGGCGATGTTCGTCATGAGCAACAAGGGAGAAGCCGAGGAAATGACGGGCTGCAACGCGGGAAGTATCGGCCGCATGGCTCTTTTGCACCAAGGACTCGCCCGTCCCAATCGCGTTTAAACGCGCCGGAGCTGGCGGGCGCCGATGTCCCGTCGAAAATATTTGCTCGAACACTGAATGGCGTCGCACACCGCATAGGCGTCCACCGCCGCGTGATGCAGGGTGGGGGCGAGCGCCATTACGCCGAGAACGCGTCCACCATTGGTAACGATCTGGCCGTTCGCGTTGCGAGCCGTCCCGGCGTGAATGATGGAAACGGATGAAGGAATCGCAGGCGGAAGCGTGATGACTTCGCCGCGAGCATAAGAGTTGGGATAACCTTTTGCGGCGATCACGACGCACAGAGCGTGAGCGGATTTTATTTTGAGCTGGAGATGCGAGAGCTCGTGTCGCGCGGCAGCCCACAGCAATCCCAGCACGTCGGTCTCGATCCGTGGCAGGACAACCTGTGTCTCGGGATCGCCGAACCTCGTATTGTATTCCAGGACACTCGGTCCTTCGGGCGTGAGCATGATCCCAATGAAGAGCGTGCCGCAGAAACTAATTCCCTCGGCCGCAATCGCGTCGACTGACGGCCGCACGATTTCGCGATCGATTTGAGCGAGCAGCGCGGGCGTGACGACTTCCGCGGGCGAATAAGTTCCCATGCCGCCGGTATTCGGCCCTGTGTCACCATCGCCAATACGTTTGTGATCCTGAGAGGTGGGCAGGATCACGTAGTCGCGACCGGAAACGACAACGAGCAGCGAGGTTTCTTCACCGACGAGACAATCTTCGATTAAAATTTTTGAAGAACCAGGCAGAGCGATGAGTGCGCGAATCGCCTCTTCCGCTTCAGCGTGAGTTTGAGCAACGACCACGCCTTTGCCTGCGGCGAGGCCGTCGGCTTTGACGACGATCGGTGCGGGACGACTGCGAACGTACGCGACGGCGTCGTTTACATTGTCGAAGAATGCCGCGGGTGCGGTGGGTATATTGTACTTCTGGAGAATCTCTTTCGTATAAATCTTCGAAGCTTCGAGGCGGGCGCCATCCGCTTTCGGTCCGTAGGCGGGAATGCCGACCTTCGTCAGCTCGTCCACCAGTCCGAGCGACAGCGGCACCTCAGGACCAACGACGACAAACTCAATATTTTCCCGCTGAGCGAGAGCGACCAGGCCGGGCACATCATCGGCGGCCGTGGGAAAACACGTGGCAAGTTCCGCGATGCCAGGATTGCCGGGCGCGCAGCAGAGTCGCGGGGCGGCGGGGGATTTTTGCAGTGCGATGACGATCGCGTGTTCGCGACCGCCGGAGCCGACGACCAAAACGGAACGAGGAAGTGGGGCTAAAGGCACGCGCGGTGAGTACTGATTTCTAAAGTACCTGCAATTTTTTCCGGTAAAATGACACGACTTCATCCGGGTCGTCGGTGAAGAGCACGTAGTCGGCGATCCACGCGGGCGCGCGTTTCGTGCGAATCATTTCGCGAATTTGTTTTCGAAGATCACCCCAAAAACGCGCGTTGAAAAAGACATAGGGCACGCGCGGACGAATCCCGAGCTTGAGATTGCACATCTCGATTCCGATTTCTTCGAGTGTGCCGACGCCGCCGACGTTGAAGATACAAAAATCCGCCGCCTCGAACCACTTTTGCCGGAAGTGACGGGAGGATTCCTGGAACGTGTTAAAGTAGTCCACGCCGAGTTCTGGCGGTTGTGCTTCGAGTTCGAGAAAGCACGCGCCGGTCAGAGCGCCTTTCGCGCGAGCCTGGTCGGTCGCGAGACGCATGACACCACCACCTCCGCCGGTGAGCACGCCGAGATTGTGTCCGAAAAATCCAGTGAGTTTATCCACCAGCCCGGAAATACGCGCGGTGTCGGCGGCCTCCAACCCCATCGCTGAACCGTAGAACGCGAGGATCGTGCACTCCTGGAATCGGCGCGCGACTTCCTCGCGAACGAAAAAGCCGTGGTCCTTCTTGTACGTGTGAAAGTAGAGTTCGCTGGTGAGTTCGTCGTACCAGTAAACCTGCAAGCCGATGGCATCGAACATATCGAGCCGTGCGTGCGCATTGCTCGAGAGAAAATATCCGTGGGTCCGTGAGGCTTTGCGGAAGATCAATCGCTTCAACCGAACGTCGCCGATGCGCGTGACGAGTTCGATGTGCTCGAGCAGATCCGGGAAATAATCGAGCACCAGTGTGTCGGCGTTTTCGGGTGCGGCGTCGAGCGCCTGAATCATCGTGCGGTAACCGCAGGAGTCGCTGCTGCTGAGAAGTTTTTTCAGATCGTCGCTGGAGCGAACGAACAAAGCGCGGTTCTCCATCGTCGAGCTCTGATTGCGGACGACGATTTTCGTCTTGGGCCGGGCCTCGAGGTTTTCGCGCGGAGATTTTTCGTCGAGCGATTTGTACAACTCGCTCGCGGTGGCGAGGAGACGCTGGCGTTTTTTGGCGAGGGTTTTGAACTCGGGATCGGTCGCCTCAGGCGCGTGAAAAATTTCGACGGAGACCAGTGGGTTTACGACGGGTTGATCACCGGAGTTGTAGATCTCCAGCATGATGTTCGTGCCGAAAGTCTTGATCGGATCGAGCAGCACTGCACTCGTGTGAATGCCGAAATTACCCTCGCCTTGGTTCAGCACAACGAAGTGCTCTTTCAAATACATGGAGCAGCTCGTGAGAATTCCGGAGTGCGGCGGGATCGTGAGAGGTGCGGCCTCGTGACGAACCTGCACCTTGTCGAGAAACGAGCGGCCGGCGTTGCCGCTGACAATTTGTTCGAAGTTCAGGCGCTGCAACTTCGGGTTGAGCGTATAGGAGACCTGATGTGGCGTCAGGTAGACGCGACCGGCGCGATCGATGCTGATCGTGTTAGGCAGCTTGAGCAGGTTGGCTTTGATCGCGTCCCAAATCTGCGCGGTGGAAAGTTTCGCGGCGGCGGGCGCGTAGTAGAGCCGACCGACGGGCGAGCCAGAGCGCAGAAGTTTTTTCCAATACGGGGCATTGGGAAAACTTGGATCGAAGATGAACGCGTCGGCGTCCAATTCCAGCCGGTTGCCCTCGAGTCGCGCGCAACCGTGCGTGAGCATTTCGATGCCGATACGGGCGAGGGAACTGCGCTCGGTGAACTTGAGTTCGGAAAGATGGGCCTTCGCGAATTCGAGTTCCGCGGGATGGCGCGGCCAGAAGGCGAGTGTGAGTGCGACGGTGCGATCGTCTTTGCTTTTAACAGTGAGAATCTGTCCGTCTTGGCTGGTCCAGAATTGATCGGGGCTCATGGAAAGGGGGGAAGTAGGGGTGGATTGCGCCGGCGAGACAAGCGGGGAGTAATTGATTGCATTCGCTCCACCCGGCTGGCACACCGGAAAACTTCACGGCACAAACGTGGGCCGTTCGTTTCCATACCGCTCCCCTCCTCCCGAATGAAATTAAAGTCTATTCTCACTATCTGCGCGCTGACGCTGGGCGTTACCGCCACTGCGCAAGCACAAGAAATTAAGCTGAACCTGCCTGCGCCGGGCGATGCTGCTGCCGCCAAGGCTCCTGCGGCACCTGAGTTCACCGAACAGCAGCTCATCGAAGAGTTCGGCTGGTTCATGGCCAAGCGGGTCGGTCTGGCGGAATTGGATTTCAACCCCACGCAAGTGGAAGCGTTGATCAAGGGTTTGTCATCCGCCGCGGCTGGCAAGGATTCACCTTATGAGTTGGAGAAGATCGGTCCGGCGATGGATCAATTCATGCAGCGCAAGCAGGCGGCTTACATGGCGAAGTTGAAGGAAAAGGGCACCGCTGAAACGACGGCGTTTCTGGCCGAGGTGAAGAAAAAGCCGGACGTCGTGGTCCTTCCCAGCGGTCTGATTTACCAGATCGTGAAACCAGGCGAAGGTCCCGCTCCGAAGCCCAGCGAAACGGTGAAAGTTCACTACACCGGCACACTGGTAAACGGCACCGTTTTCGACAGCTCAGTGGAACGCAAGGAGCCCGTCGAGTTTCAACTTGATCAGGTGATTCCCGGTTGGACGGAAGGTCTGCAAAAAATTTCCAAAGGCGGAAAAGTTAAACTTTATATCCCACCGCAGCTCGCCTACGGAGACGAAGGCCGGCAGGGGATTCCACCCGCGTCCACACTGGTCTTCGACGTCGAGCTGATCGACATCAAGCCCACGCCGCCGCCCGCTGCCACGCCGACTCCGGCGCCGGAGCCGACGACGCCAGCCAAGTAAGGCCACGCGTCTGAACTCGTTTTGGTACAAAGCCCCGGTTTCACCGGGGCTTTTTTGTGGCCGAATTTTTGAGCCCACCGTCGTGAAACGGCGTTCCCCAGCGGATGATTGCGAGTCAGATCTTTTCGGATACGCCACTCGCCAGCACCAAACGCACATCACCGACGAAGGCATTGATATCATCTGGCGTCGTGGACCAGGAGCACATGAGTCGATATCCGTGATCACCGATGAATCGATAAAACGCCCAGCCCCGTGCTCCGAGCGCGGTGTAGAGGCGTGGCGGCATGTCAACGAAGACTCCGTTCACTTCAGATTCCACGGTGAGCTTCAGTAGCGGAAACTCTCGAAGCGCCTCGGCGAGTGAACGAGCCATCGCGTTCGCATGAGCGGCGTGTCGCAGCCACGTACCGTCGCGCAACATGCCCACCCACTGTGCGGCGGCGAAACGCATTTTCGAGGCGAGCTGGCCACCTTGTTTCACGCGGTACTCGAATTCTTTGGCGAGGTCGCGATTGAAGAACACGACCGCTTCGGTCGAAAGCATTCCGTTTTTCGTTCCTCCGAAACTGAGAACGTCCACGCCCGCGCGCCACGTAAGATCAGCGGCGATGGAACTGGCCGAAGACGAGGCGGCACGGGAGGCTGCTATCGACGCGACGGCGTTGGCAAAGCGGGCGCCATCCATGTGCACGGGCAACCCGTGGGCGCGAGCGACCGCAGTGAGCGACTTAACTTCTTCGGCTCGATAGATCGTTCCCCATTCCGTCGCCTGCGTAAGCGAGATCGCGCCGGGTTTGGGATAATGGACGCCATGGCCGCGGTGCATGGCGCGCTCCAATTCGTTAGGTTGAAGTTTACCGTTCGCACCGGGAAGAGGGATTACTTTGGCGCCGCCCGTGAAGAATTCGGGCGCGCCGCATTCGTCGGTGTCCACGTGCGAGATCTCATGACACAGAATTCGCGTATGCGGACTGCGACAACACGCGGCGAGTGCGAGCGCGTTGGATGCGGTGCCGTTGAACACGAAGTACACGTCGCACTCGGTTTCGAACAGGCGTTGAAAAAGAACAGTGGCCTCGGCCGTCCACCGATCTGCGCCGTAGCTCGACGCGCGCCCGGTATTCGCCTCGGCGAGGGCTGCCCAGGCTTCAGGACAAATCCCCGCCGTGTTATCGCTGGCAAAAGCGTAGTTAGGTGAAGAGGGCGGCGCGGCCATGAGGCGAGTGGAGCAGCAATTTCGGGGGCCGGCTAATTTTTTTCGCGATTGGCAACCGATCGGGCACGGCGTTCCCTCTGTAATTGATGAACGCGGCAGACGTAAATCTCTACCTCGTCGGTTTTATGGGCACGGGCAAAACGACGATCGGTCGCGCGGTGGCGCAGCGGCTGGGCTTTGCGTTGCTTGATAGCGATCACGAGATCGAGCGGCAGGAAAGGAAAACCATCGCGGAGATTTTTGCCGGGCCGGGAGAGGCGGCGTTTCGAGTCTTGGAACGGCAGTATGTGGAAAATGGACACCCGGCGACACGCACCGTGGTTTCCTGCGGCGGCGGCTTGGTGGTTCAGCCGGGAATGCTTGCGGCGCTGCAAGCGCGCGGGGTGGTAATTTGTCTGCACGCGTCCATCGAAACAATCCTCGCGCGTACCGGGCGGCAGCAACACCGTCCGCTGTTGAATGTCGAGGATCCGGATGTGCGTGTCCGAACGCTCTACGCGGAACGTGAACCGATCTACAAACGGGCGGGCACGGTGATTTTGACGGATTCGCGACCGCAGAATGAAATTGTCGCGCATGTGATCCGCGCATGGCGACGCGAGGCGGCGGATTTTGCGCGGAAGCAGCCATGATCGATGACCGGCAGGAAGAACTGCGACGGCGGCTGTTCGCGTTGGGATTTGACGATGTGCGGTTTGCTTCAACGCGAACGGCTCTGAAAGGCGACGGATTGAGCGCGTGGCTGGGAGGCGGAATGCACGGGGACATGGCGTGGATGGAACGAACGGAGGCGAAGCGGCGGGACCCAGCGCTGGTGCTCGAAGGCGTGAAGTCCATCATCATGCTCGGTGTCAGCTACGCGGAGGAGAACGAGTTGACGGTCGCGCCTGAAGCGCCAGGAAGGCCAGTCTGGGCGCGTTATGCTTTGCGTGAGGACTATCATGATACAATCAAGCCGGCGCTCGTGGCGGCGGGACATTGCCTCGAGGAACTCTACGGAGCAGGAGAGCGAGACTATCGTTATTATGTGGATACGGGTCCGGTGCTCGAGCGCAGCTGGGCGGCACGCGCGGGAATCGGATTCATCGGCAAGAACGCGATGTTGATTTCGCGGCGGCACGGGAACTGGCTGTTTTTGGCAGCGATTCTGACGCGGATTGAGTTTGTTGCAGACGAGCCAATCCGAAAAAAACTTCTACCCCCACCGGAAGCGTTGGATCGTGAGGTGGGGCTGTTATGCGGCAAGTGCACGCGCTGCCTTGATGCGTGTCCGACACAGGCGTTTCCGCGTCCTGGGATCGTGGATGCGCGGCGCTGTATTTCCTATCAGACGATCGAGAACAAGGGCATCATCCCGCGCGAACTGCGTGCCGGGATCGGAGCGCGCATCTACGGGTGCGATGTGTGTCTCGAGGTTTGCCCGTGGAATCGATTCGCGCGTAAAGGTCGCGCGATGTTGCTGACGGCAAAGCGTGAGCTGGCGGGATTGACGTTGCGCGACATTTTGGAACTCACCCCGGCGCGATTCGCCGAACTGTTTCGCGGGACGGCGATGAAGCGCGTGAAGCTGGGCGGATTGTTGCGCAACGCGTGCGTGGTCGCGGGAAATTCTGGTAATGCAAGCTTGCAGCCGCTGCTGGTGAGACTGGCTGAACATGAGCTCCCGCTTGTTCGAGCGCATGCGGTGTGGGCGGTTTATCGCTTGGCCGCAAAATCGGCGGGCGACGTTTTGCTGAACGAGGTCCGTCGCAAAGAGACGGACCTGTCCGTCCTCGCTGAATACGATTGGGCTGATCGTGCTGAGTGAGCGGCGATGACGCCACCTCAGTCAGCACGCGATCAGGCGAATAACTCGTTCATTCGCGCAACGAACGCGGCGGGCGGCCGGGTAGGTTGCCCCCGTAAATCGCAAAAAGCGTGTGCGGTTTGTCCGGTCGCGAGCCGCTCCTCGCCGCGAAAAACTTCGTAGTCGATGCGAATACGCAGCAGCGGCTTTTCGCGGATTGTCGCGAGAATCGTGAGCGTATCATCATACACGGCCGGGCGAAGGTATTTAACGGCAACCTCCAGCACAGGGATGCGATAACCATCCGTCTCCAACTGACGGTAAGGGAAACCTTGTTCACGCAGGAGTTGCGTGCGGGCAACCTCGAACCACGGCAGATAGTTGGCGTGGTACACGATGCCCATCATATCCGTCTCGGCGTAGCGGACGGTAATGCTCGCGCGGCTCTGAATCATTCGGAGAGAAGAGCCGGTTCGAACAAGGCTTCCGCGGATTTGGTCCAGCAGTTGCGTGTCGCCCACTGACGACCCGCTGAGCCAAGCCGAAGGCGCAAGTCCTCATCGAAAACCAATTGTTCAAAAGCCGCCGCGAGTTGCGCCGGACGATTTGGCGGTACGAGTAATCCGGTTACGCCATCAGCAACTGCCTCGGAAACGCCGCCGACATCGTGCGCCACCACCGGAAGTCCGTGAGCGGCCGCTTCGAGATAAACGAGACCGAAGCCCTCGATGCTATGACCATGATTGACGCTGGTCATCGCGAAAATATCCGACCGATCGTAAATATCCGACAGCTCGTCATCGGGTAGATTGCCAAGGAAGCGTACCACCAGATCCGGGCGCTTGGTGGCGGTTGACCGGAGAATCGCCTCGTAGTTGTCTTTGCTTTGCCCGCCGACGATCCAGTACTCCAACCGCTCGCGTACGTCTGGTGCGAGCGTTTGTAACGCTTCAAGTGTGATCAACTGACCTTTTCGCGGGTGCAGGCGGCCAACGGTGAGGACAATGATCTTGTCTTTGGACTCAGCGCGTTTCGCCGGAAGGACGGCCAAGTCGGTGCGAAGCGCGCCGGGCGTGAGGAATATCTTGTTCGCGGCTTCGGGAAAGTGCGACAGGAGCAGTTCCTGAGTGTAGTTGGTGAGGGTCGTTACCCGGGTGGCTCGCCGAATAAGGCGGCGGGCGAGACCCCGACGCCAGGGATGGTGAGCAAATTTAAGAATTTCCGAACCATGAAAGGTTAACACGAGACGGTTCGGTCGAAACGTATGGAAAAACTGGAGCAGCATCATCGTCAGCATCGGTCCCGGCTCCGGAAGGTAGACGATCGCGTGCCGCAATTTTCGGCGGGACTTTATCAACTGACAGCCAAGGAGAAACTGGCACCAGAGATTGTGTGTGCCTTTGAGTGGCAGACGTCGGAGGCGAAACGGCCAGGGTTTCTCCGGAGAGCCACCGTTCTTTGACTGCGCCCACACTTCGAGATCGTAACCCAGCCCGACGGTCGCCTTCGCGATTTCTTCCGTGAACGTTGCGATTCCCCCGCGCATGGGATAAAACTCATGCGTGATGAGAAAAATCGGCGGGCTGATTGGTGCGGTACTGGGTTCAGTCATGCTTGGTGCTAAAGCAGTGGTTTTGGCCACTATGACAGGAAAGGGAACGTGCTAATCTTCAGCCGGTCAACTGACAATCGATAATGCAACGGTTCGAACTCTATCACGGCTGAAGTGACCCAAGGAAAGGGCAAGTGTTACGGCCGAGGGCACAAGAATTAGGGGTTTACATTCAATCCACCGGAAACAAATCTAACGACACTTACACGATGTCCGAAGCACTCTCTCATAGCCCGGCCAACACTAAGCCTTTTCCTGTACTGGCTAAACCGTTTGCCCCAGAGGATGAAACAGCGCTGCGAGAGGCGCTCAAACGGTGTTCCCCCTCGACGTTTGAGGCAGCGGTGCAGTATCGGAAAACCGGAAATCCGGAGCACGTTCCCGCAGTCGTGATCGGTGTCGTCGAACGGTTTGTTGAGCCGGATCTTCGGGTTAAGCTTAAAGATGCGGACGACGATCTGCGACTGATTGAGGATCTCGGCATCGATTCACTGACGATGATGGAGATCGTGATTTTGGTCGAAGACGTGCTGCAGCTCTCGATCAACAATGATGAGTTGCGCAACCTTCGCACTGTGGGAGACGTCAAAACATTCATCGATTGTAAGATTCGCGATCTTCCCTTGCCAAAGCCAACCAAGTTCCTGCCCATCGAACACATCGGTGCGGTGATGCCCATCCAGCCGCCTTTCCTCTTCTTGAACGAGGCTTCGGTGAGTTCGAATGGTGCCAACGGAAAATATAAGATTTCGGGTCAGGAATTTTTCCTTCAAGGCCATTTCAAGGATAACCCTGTGCTACCGGCGTCCATCATGCTTGAGGCACTTGGGCAACTCGCTGTGTTATATCTGTTGGAGGGTATGGCGGTCGAGCCCGGCAAAGTCGTAAATCCGCAGACCATTTTCTTCACCGGTTGCGAAGGCGTGCGCGCTCACCGGCTCTGCAAGCCCGGCGACATTTTGACTCTCTCGATCAAGCCGAAGCGCATGAAGATGCCGCTAGCGACGTTCGAAGGTGCGATCCGGGTGGGACAAGAGAAAGCGGCCATCGCGGAGGAGATCACGTTAACTTTTGGATACGCGGATGCGGTGATCAAGCCCGAGCCGCTTGCCTCCTCGACCGCCAAGCCGGTGACGGCGGCAAATGGTGAGCCGACTTCTACTCCACCGCTTCGGGCGGCCATCGGAGCTTGAGCTAAAATCAACACTCCCAATTTTCAAAGGCGGCTCTGAGCCGCCTTTTTTTTGTGAGCGTTTCCTTCGACGCATCAGAGGTAATGCCTCACGCGTTGACCAGCTCGGAAGAAGTAGCTTCGATTTGCGTCCTGTTATCACGTCAGGTCCTGTTCTGGCGTCGGCCGGGTTCCGCATCTCACATGTCTCGCATCTTCATTACGGGTTTAGGTTTTATCACCAGCATCGGCAACGACGCTACAGCGGTTACGCGCAACTTGCGTGAAATGCGCCACGGATTCGAAGTTTACGCGCCATTCCAGAAACCTGATGTGCCCTGCAAAGTAATTGGCACGGTGAAAGAGTTCATGACGGACTCGACTGATCAAGAAGACTGGACCTTTCCCGCGCGCTATAAAATCAAACGTGAACTCCTCCGCACCATGGCGCCGAACGGACTCTTCGCGCATTGCGCGATGGTTCAGGCAATTGAAGATGCGCGATTGGAAGATAGAGATATTTCAAATCCCGATACAGGTCTCTACGCGGCGTCGGGCGGATCGCCGTACCTTACGAACTACCACCACAACCGACTGCAGAAGCTGGGGGTCGCACGCTGTTCGCCATTGGGGATCGTGGCGTCGATCGTCGGCACGTTGAACTTCAATCTGGTTGCAGCCTTCAAGATCGAGGGCGCGTCTTGCGGTTTTTCATCAGCCTGCGCTTCGTCTGCGCACGCTCTGGGATTCGCGTTCGACGAACTGTCCCTTGGACGGCAGAAGCGGATGTTTGTCGTTGGCGGCGAGGATGGAAACACGGATGCCATTCTTCCGTTTGCCGGAATGCGGACCTTGTCGTTGCAAACCGATCCAAGCCTCGCGTCACGACCTTTCGATGTGGCACGGGATGGATTTGTCGGAACTGGTGGCGCCACGGTATTGGTTTTGGAAACCGAGGAGGAAGTCAGCCGTCGAGGCGTGAAACCTTACTGTGAGGTACTTGGTTGGGGACAGGCTTCCGACGGCTATAACGTCGCGATTTCTCACCCGGAAGGTCACGGCTCCGCGGCGGCGATGGCACGTGCGCTTCGCTCCACGGGGGTGACGCCGGAGCAAGTGGATTATGTCAATGCGCACGCAACCTCCACGTTGATTGGCGATGTATCCGAAGCGCGGGCACTGCGCGCGATTTTCAAAGATCCGGAGTTTCAGCCCGCGATCAGCAGCACGAAAGCGCTCACCGGACACGGTCTTTCGCTGGCCGGCGCGATGGAAAGCGGGTTTTGTGCACTCGCGATGCGCGAAGGATTTATGCCCGGTTCTGCTCACATCACGCAGCTCGACCCCGCTTGCAACGGCCTTCGGATTCTTCGCTCGACCGAACCCACCGCTCCGAAAATCGTGCTTAAAAATAGCAGCGGCTTTGGCGGCGCCAACGTGGCTCTGCTGTTCAAGAACGCGTGAGAAACGAGCGCGAAGTACTCTTGAAATTTCGAGGCCGGCCAAAGCTCCACGCTTGGTGTGCCGTTGAGTCGAACCCGAGATTTCGTCGAGCAACATTCGTTGCCTGCCGATGAGCCGTTTACTTTCCGAATTGTACCCTCACGCGTTTGTTACAGGCGCAAGTGCGGGACTTGGACGCGCGTTTGCCGAGATGCTGCTCGACGAAGGTGTGCGTGTGTGGGGAACCGCCAGAGACGCAGCGCGGCTGACGGATCTCGCGACTCGCTATCCGGCGATCTTCACGCCCGTGGTGCTCGACCTTGCGGACCCTGTGGCGGCAGAGAACGCGTTCGCGCGGGCGGCGAACTACGTTGGCGGTGCCTTCGACCTCGTGGTGAACAACGCGGGATATGGAATCTTCGGCGTATTCCACGAAACCGATTTCGTCGTCTGGCAGAAACAACTCGACGCGATGCTGGGCTCAACTCTGCGACTCACGCATGGCGCGATGCGCGGAATGCAGCGACACAAGCGGGGTTGCATCGTCAATGTCTCGTCGCTCGCCGCGGAATTCCCGCTGCCATTTATGAGCGGATACAACGTGGCCAAAGCCGGTTTGTCCGCGCTGACGGAAAGTTTAATCGTTGAAACACGCGGCACCGGGATCAACGTAATCGATTTTCGTCCCGGTGATTTTCGCACCGACTTCAACCAAGCCATGTTAACCTCTTCTACTGCTGGCCCCACCGCGAATTCGACCGCGGTTGCTGCCTGGCGGTCGCTCGAAGCACACCTCATGGCGGCTCCGCCACCGTCGCTCGCCGCCAACGATCTGCGGCGCGCGCTACTGCGCGGCCGCAGTGGCACCGTGCGTTCCGGATCATATTTCCAAGCTCGCATCGCGCCTGGTTTTTCAGGGCTGATTCCAGCTTCTTTGCGCCGCTGGATTGCAGCGCGATATTTCGGTCTCTGACGTGCCGAAGCTTCGAATATTGGTGCTCACCTCCAGCACCGGCGGCGGTCACGACGCCCGCGCCGAGGCGTTTGCGGAATGGTGCTTTCAGCTCTACCGGCACGACGTCGAAGTGCGAATCGAGCAGATGCTCGAAAAATCATCCTTTGTGAATCGCGCCGGAGTTCGGCTGTACAATCGAATCCAGCGCAGCGCGCCTTGGGTGCACAAGGCGTTTTATGCCATCGTCGAAGTGTTGAGCGTGCTGAACACCCGCAACGTCACGTTTGGTCAGCGTTATTATTTAGAGGTACTGAAAAGTTATCGGCCGCATCTCATTTTCAGCGTTCATGATTGTTTGAACCGGGGGTATTTTCCTCTCGCGCGAAAGGTGCTCGGCGCAGACCGGGTTCGCTGCGCGACTTATTGCGGCGAATTTTCGGGGGGATGGGGTTACTCACGAAACTGGATCGAACCGAGCGTGGATCTTTATTTTTCGCGGACGCCGACGGCTCATGACTTCGCCGTAAAATCAGGAATTCCAGCGGAGCGCGCACGCGTGCGCGGATCGCTGATGCTGCCGCGCGCGCACATGGAAGTTTTCACTGGCGAGGACCGGCGGATGTTTCTCGTTAAGAAACTCGGGCTGAATCCGGATTTGTTCACAGTGTTTTTGGCCACTGGCGGCAATGGGGCGCATAATCATTTTGATTTGTTACCCGAACTGTTACGGCACGGTGAGCACGTTCAAGCCATTGTGATTTGTGGCCGCAACAAGCAGGCTTACAATGATCTCTTGCAGTGGCGGGCGACGCATCCTGGCTTCAATTGTTACATCGAAGGATATTCGGAAATCGTCCACCTGTTGATGCAGGCGAGCGATGTGATTGTTACCCGCGGCGGCACGACAACGTGCGCGAAAGCACTGCATTTCCGCTGCCCGATTGTTTTCAATGCCTTCGGAGGCGTTATGCCTCAGGAACAATTGACCTGGAAATTTTTCCGCAATGGCGCCGGCTGCCACAAAGTGGAAAACGCATCGGAATTCGGTGCGCTGGTCGATCGGTGGGTCGCGGAGCCCGCTGCATACCAGCTCGATCGCGAACACTTCCTGCAGCTGCGCTACGAGGAAGACCCGACGGTTATTATCGACGAGCTTGTCTCGCTCGCAAATGAAGTCGCGAACGCAAAAGTGCGCCGACGGTCCTACCCGCCGGGAAACGGGAATGGCGCGGGCTACAGCACGAAGTTGTTGGCCTGAGAGTTGACCCAAGCTGTTGTGACGTCGTCGTCGCGAGCTCATACCGTTAACGCGACGGTGGCTTCGGCAATCTTCGAGAGTCCGTTCGGTCCGAGAATCGGATGGCGAACCACCCCGGTGCTCTGCTAGTTCTTTGGCTTTCACTCATGTCCATTCCGTTTAAACTCGAGCTCACGCAGCGCCCCCGCCGTCTCCGCCGTACTGCCAGCCTTCGAGCACTCGTGGAAGAAACCATCCTACGTCCGGCTGATTTCATTGCGCCGCTTTTTGTCGTTGAGGGAAAAGGCGCGCCGGAATCCATCGCCTCCATGCCCGGTGTTCTGCGGCTGAATATCAACGATCTCGTCAAAGAATGTCGCGCCCTCGCAAAGCTCGGCGTGCTGGCCGTGGCGCTTTTTCCAAAACTGGATGCGCGCTTGAAAGACGAAGAGGGTACGGCTGCGTTAGGCGAGGACGCGCTGATTTTGCGTGCGGTGCGCGCGGTGAAGAAAGCCGTGCCGGAGCTGACGATCATGACGGATATCGCGCTCGATCCTTACACGACTCACGGTCACGACGGTGTGCTCAATGCGGCGAGGAACGACGTGGACAATGATCGCACGGTCGGAGTGCTCACCGCGATGGCGGTGCTTCACGCGCGAGCCGGAGTCGATCTGGTTGCGCCTAGCGACATGATGGACGGCCGCGTTGGTGCGATTCGAAAAGCGCTCGACGCCGCGGACTACACCGCGACCGGCATCATGGCGTATTCGGTGAAATTCGCCTCTGCTTACTACGGTCCATTTCGCGATGCAGTCGGTAGTGCGTCGGCCGCCGGCACGCACTTACTCAGCAAAGCCACTTACCAGCTCGACCCGGCGAATCGTCGCGCTGCGTTGACGGAGTTGTCGCTCGATGAAGCGGAGGGTGCGGACATTCTCATGGTGAAACCCGCTGGACCTTATTTGGACATCATTCGCGAAGTGCGAAACGCCACGAACAAGCCGATTGCGGCGTATCAGGTTTCTGGAGAATACGCCCAACTGCACGCGGCAGCGAAACTAGGCTGGCTCGATCTCCCCCGGACCCGGCGCGAATCGCTCCTCTCGATCAAACGTGCTGGCGCCGATATGATTCTCACTTACTTCGCAAAAGAAATGGCGGCGGAGCTCAAGGGGTAGGGCGCAGTGTCATTGATTTTTGGTTACGGCACTTGAACCCTGAACTTTGGCCGGTGAACTGCGTGGAAGGTGGATTGGCCGCGGCGCGGGGGGGGCCCCCACCCGAAAGCCCACCACCCCCCAAACACAGAAAAAAAAGTAAATAGGGTAGTGACAAACTTAGA
>CBRAFL010000047.1:0-21273 GCA_967755055.1 uncultured bacterium | reverse complement strand
CCGATTCCGTAATCTTCCTCCTCCAGCATTTCAACCGCCTCGCCGAAGCCCCCGGCGGCATAGCCAAACTCCGCGCGCTCGTTCTTCAACTCGCGGTGCACGGAAAACTCGGCACGCAGAATCCGAAGGACGAGCCGTTAGAAAACACGGGGCGGTATTTTCAAAAGATCGCAGAAAAAGAATCTATTCCTACCGACGAGCAATTTCTGGACCGCACCCCTGCAAACTGGCGCTGGATCAGATTCGAGTGGCTTGGCGAAATCTTCGGCGGTCACACGCCATCGATGAACCGCGGCGATTTCTGGGACGGAACCATTCCCTGGGTTTCTCCGAAGGACATGCACGTCGATCAAATCGAAGGCACGGAGATGCACGTGACCGAAAAAGCCGTCGCCGAAACGCGGTTGAAGCTGGTCCCTCCTGGCTCCCTTTTCTTCGTTACGCGAAGCGGTATTTTGAAACGCAAACTTCCGGTCGTGGTGAACGCAGTTCCATGCACCGTGAATCAAGACCTCAAAGTTCTTACACCGCAGAACACCGAGCTTACTCAATTCATTCGTCTCCTTCTTCGCGGACACGAGCAGATGATTTTGAAGGAGCTGGTGAAGACTGGTACCACCGTGCAGAGCCTGAAGTTCGACGAATTTCGCAACAAAGCGTTCCCCTTTCCACCCCTCGCCGAGCAGCAGCGGATTGTGGCGAAGGTGGAGGAGTTGATGGGCCTGTGCGACGCGTTGGAAGCCGCGCAGCGGGAGCGGGAGGCGGTACGTACGCGCCTGCGCACCTCGGCCCTGCACCAGCTCGCTTCGCCCAACTCAGATTCCAACTCCGCCGCGTTCGTTCTGCAAAATCTTCCCCAATTTACTAGCGCACCCGAAGATCTCGCACAGCTTCGCCAAACCGTTCTGCAGTTTGCCGTCACTGGTCGGCTTAGTCGCAATCTGTCCGGGTGGCGCGAATGCAAGCTGGGCGAAATTCTAATTTACGGTCCGAAAAACGGTGTTTCTCCGAAAGCGTCTTCGGTCCCAACGAAAACCAAAAGTCTTTCACTGAGCGCGACGACCAGCGGAATATTCAAAGGAGAATATTTCAAGTATGTCGATTTGGAGCCCGAGAAGGAGTCGGAACTGTGGCTCTGCGACGGCGACATACTTATTCAACGTTCCAACACGCGAGAATACGTTGGAACGGCTGCCATCTACCGCGGCGCGCCAAATTCGTTTATCTACCCCGACCTGATGATGCGCATCCGTGTAGCCGACACGGTTGACGTCGATTACATTTACAGAGTCCTCAGCGCTCCGGCGACACGCGCATATTTTTCCGGCGCCGCTTCTGGGTCATCGGAGACCATGCCGAAGTTAAATCAAGAAGCCGTCCGCAATACCCCAATCCCCCTTCCGCCCCTCGCCGAACAACGCCGGATCGTCGCCAAGGTGGACGAACTCATGGCCGTGCTCGACGCCCTCGAAGCCACGCTCACCACCGCCCGCACCACCGCCGAAAAACTCCTCGCCGCCACGGTCGCCAAGCTTCACGCGGCGTAGCGCGATATGAATCCGACTCCCACCGAACGACAGGGCCAGTTTCTCGCCTATATCCATCACTACGGCGTGATCAACGGCTGCGCTCCAGCTGAAGCGGATATGCAGCGATTTTTCCAGATCACGGCGCCGAGTGTGCATTCGATGGTGATAACCCTGGAACGTCGCGGCTTCATCTCGCGCGTACCGGGGCAGGCGCGCAGCATCACCTTGATCGTGCCGCCGGAATCCTTGCCTCCGCTGCAACGCGTTCCACGCTGACACCGAAAAACCATGACCAAAGCCACCAACAAGTCCGGCAGCTGGGGCGCGGTCCGCCAGCAACTCGCCGCTTGGGAGAAGCCCGCGTTGCTCGCTCTCGTGAAAGACCTCTACGCCGCCGCCGATGTGAACCGTGACCTTGTCAACGCCCGCTGCCAGCCAGCGGAGTCCACTGAAGCCACCCTGGAAAAATACCGCCGCAAAATCGTGGAGCAGTTCTTCCCCGCGCGGGGCTTTGGCAAATTGAAGCTGGGCGTGGCACGCCAAGCCATCCGCGACTACCGCAAGGCCACCGGCAACCTCCCCGGCACGGCGGAACTGCTGCTGACCTATGTGGAGAACGGCGCGGAGTTCACCCGGCAATTCGGGGACATCGACGAGCGGTTCTACAACAGCGTCGAGTCCGCCCTGAAAGAACTCGCGGCCCTGCTGTGCGGTGAGGCGCGGGATATGTATTCGCAGTTCGAGGACCGCCTCGCGAAAGTAGAGCAGAACGCCACCGGCATCGGTTGGGGCTTTGGCGACTGTGTCAGCGACGTCGTCGCGCGGTTGCACGACGACCTCGGGAGTTCGATCCGGCGAGATAGGTGACACTTAGTCCGCACTCTCACTGCTCACAGCTGCGCGGGCATGCGGTCGAATGTCGGTCCTGGGGCAATCGTATCGCCACGATTCCAGAGCGCAGAGAGCGGAACTTCCTTCAGCCGGTCGGAAGTATCGATCAGCGACAAGCCTCCTTCAACCAAGTGAACGGTAGCCTGAAAAACCAGCTCGTTGATCGTCCCCATAATCCGTCGATCGGGAATGCGCGCAAACCGCGCTTCAGTCATTTCCGGTCTCATCCAGCGCTCAAACGCTACGCTCCGACCGGACGCGACCAGGTAGTCGCGTATCACTGCGAACGCGGCACGGGTGAAGGCGTCGCCCGAAGTCATTCCGGTTCCAGACATCACCACCGACAAAAATGAGTACGTGTTGGTTAGAATGATATAGCGATAGCGCTGCGCCGTAAACGTGTGCGCGCACCAGTCGGTGTGGAGCGACTCGATCGGAACATTCTCCTCCGATGGAGGCAGGCCCATCCGCCTCGCCAGCATCTTCGTTGGTCGGAATGTCACCATCGCGGCAGCTTCGCGTTAGGTTGACGCTTCGGCAACCCTCGCCTCGCGACGGCCCATCATTGTTCGTTGTCGTCGGTTGAAAAATCGCTGCCGCTAGAGGCGTTTCGTCCCTTCAACTTTCCGCTTCCCCGGCGTTGTGAGCCAAATGAATTGATCCGTTTTTGAGGTAACGCATAACCGAGCACATCGCATGAGCCGTAAAAATCCTGGTGCTGGTGAGCTGTTGATCCTCGCGCCGTGGTGGGTGAGCGCTGTGCTCTGCGCGGTATCGTACGTCGGCTTGAAATGGATCATTCCTCACTTCGCTGCGAGCGCGGCTAATCCATTCTTCAAAGCATTCTGACCAATGCCCCGGACGCCCTTGCAGGAACGCAAGTTAGTGACACGGTATGGGGTAACTATCGCCATAACCGTTAACTCCCAAAAGCCATGAAAACCAATCTTACAAAACGTGAAATCGTCCTCGGTATCTACAAGAAGACAGGGTTTCCCCAGAAGCAGGTGGTGGATACGGTTCAGCTCACACTGGACGTTATCCAGCGGGCTCTCGCTGAAGGCAGGAATGTAGAGCTGCGAAATTTCGGTGTCCTCGAGGTCCAAGTGCGACAAGCGAGAGTCGGCAGGAACCCGAACAAACCCGAAGCTCAGATCGTCATTCCGCAGCGTGCGGTGGTGAAGTTCAAAGCTGGAAAAATCCTGAAGCAGGAGCTCAAGAAAATCGACCTGGCGACACTCTCACCGATGGCCGCCACACCGTCTCACTGAGCGACGACTGATCCGGGGAGAATTGCATTCACCCAACGCTACCGCGGCCACCTGACAGCCCTATGTCAGGAGCCTCTGTGAACTCGCAGCGCCAAAAAGGGTTCGGGCATTGGTTGTTTAATTCAGCCGTTGCTTCAATATAGCGCGGACGGCTGCTGGGCTACATTCGATCTCCACTCGCTCACGCTCGCAGCCACGGGGAGCGCGAGCGCCGCTCACCAGAGTGGCTGCGAGCGTGAGCGAGTGGTTAGTGGGGTCTGCTGATTTGCAGACCGCGATTAGCGGGCTCCAATTACCTCTAGGCGCAGGCGATCAGCCGTAGCTACTGGATTAAGATTTCCCCATCGGTAAATCCTAATTAGCGGTCCCCCTCTGGGTTCGGAGTTCTGTTCGAAGAGACGCCTAACACGAGGTGGCTGACGTCGTCATCTTACAGACGCCGATAAACAGGTTCGGCGCGCCGTGGATGCAAGTCTTGATTCTGTGCACGCGGGCGGCCAAAAGAGTCAGTCGTTCCATCGCGCACACTGTTTTATTCAGTTGTTTGCGCCCTTTAAAAAACGCAGGATGAGACGAGTTAGTTTCGCCCCGAAACCCCCAAGTATTGTCTGTATGAATACGAAAAAGCTACTCCTCTGTCTCGTCGCCGCCCTGTCGATGGGATCTCAGCTCCAAGCCCAGGCACCGGCCCGCGCACCGACCACGCAGAAGATGTCCTACATCAAAGTGGTGCCTGGCAAAGACCATGACTGGATGCAGTTGATTACCGACGTCACCATGAAGGATGCCCAGGTCCGCGCGGATGCGGGAGAAATCATCTCCTGGACGATTCTGCGCAGCGTCTACCCGGCGGGGCTGGAAGCTCGTGCCGATTATATCATTTCGGAAATCAGTGCCGGCGAGCCGCACGCGGCGACCAGCAAGATGAGTGAGAATTTCCAGAAGGCGGGTGTTACGATGACGAAGGCTGAGTACGACGAAAAGCGCCACGCGCTGGCGTCGTTAGTCGCGGCCGAATTGTGGCATCCTCAAATCTACAACGGCTCGGCGCAGAAGGGCGGCTATCTCACGGTGAACTATATGAAAGTGAAGGATCCAGAAAAGTACGACGTGATCGAGTCGACGATTTGGAGCCCTCTCTCGCAGGCGTTGATCAAGGACGGCCGGATGACCGGATGGATCTACGCCGTGAAGGGATTCCCCGGCGGTACCGATTCCACGTACGGCGCCTACACCGCAGACATGTATCCGACTTTGGAATCCGTCTTCGCTGCGCGGAACTTTCGGGAAGATTTTGCCAAAGTGCACCCCGGAAAGAAGCTCGAGGACATCATGAGCGATACGGAAAAATCCCGCGAACTCGGACGGCGAGAATTATGGGTGGTGGTTGAGCGCGTAACCAAAAAGCCGTGACGTAACGGGCGGCAGCCTCTCCTGCCCCGGCACGCCGCGCCGGCGGTCGTGGCGGGGTCAGAGCGTTGGTTGTTAAATCCCGTTGCTCAGATACCGGATTGTTCTCAACGAACTGATTCAGGCAAACCCGTCGTCGTGAATGCAGTTGTTTGGCTGCGGCGCAGTTCACCGTTTGCAAAACGCCGAATCCGAATTGTCCGCGTGCGCTTTTTACCGAGTCTAAAATCATTCATTTTCTGAATCGTCCGTCGGAACTCCGGGTGTCTCCGCAGCACTCTAATCGCGCACCCAAATCGCCCATGATTCGATTAACGTTACAGGACGATGTCGGAGCCGAGGTGGTGCTGGAAGACGAAAGTCCGGATGCAACGCAGGAAAAAATTCCGCTGACGTTACGACAGATTTATTGCATCGTCCATTCGTGTAACACCGAGGAATTTCAGGATCATCTTTTTTGGAGAACGCTGTATCCGCATGCCCTGCCGTTTGCGCTCTGCCTCGAACTTGTAAATCCGACTTTCTTTAGGTTTGAACGGGAATTGATCGACGCGCTTGGTTCCTCCTCGACGAAGCAACAACTCGATCGCGAGTTGTTGCATTTCAATAATCGGCGGATGCTAAGGTGGTTGCGCGGACGGGCTCAGATTCGTATTTCAACGCAGCGCCTGGCTCGCATCGCCTCTGCTTATCTCGATCTCGCACCGAGCAATGACCAGATCCATCCGCTGGTGGCGTGACCCGATTCGGCACGGTGTTGTGTTCAATCAATATGCCCTTATGAAGGCTGCACTCGCCGCAGCTTATGTGGTTTTATCTACGTCTGCGATTGCAGTTCCAATCGTACTTGCAGGCAATAATCCTCAAGCGGACGAGAACGTGTTGTTACTGGTGGCGCATCCGGCGCAATGATACAAGGTACGCTCAATCAAAGCGGCGGCATTCTGAACTTTAGTAGCGCCAGTGGCGACCTGCTCAGCCCGTCATCCGGACAGGCGAAAATTAAAGCGGCCGCCGGCAACGATCCGTTCACGAGTCTAACGTTCTGGCTGGCAGATGGAGCGACCTTCACGAGCGCTATCTTCAACTTGTTCGGCGATTCTGGTATGATCGACATTTCGGTGAGTTATCTCCCTGCGGGCGGATCGCCCCTTGTCACAAGTTTCGATACGGGAAATGGATCAAATTTCTTCACGGTACTCTCTGGTGCTGATACTCGCCTGACGGCGATTACGCTGAGCACAGCCAACGGCACCTTCAACGATCTGCGACAGGTGAGAATCGGCGGCTATACCGAACAGCTGCCCGCGGTGAAGGTCCCCGACAACGGTCTGTCCATTGTCCTCGTCGGGTTGGGATGGTTGACGCTGGCGAGCCTGCACCGCTCAACCGATAAGCGCTAAGCTCTAGGCGATAAGCCATCGGCGATAAGCGATCGGCGATCTGCCATCGCATGCCTCGTCCAACTCTGCGCTCTCTGCAGGTCGATCTGAAGGGGTTCGGGCGGGGTCAGGGCGGTTAGTTGCTTATTCGATGGTTGCTAAATCGACGCGCACGGAAGCTGGGCTTCTCAGATTTGCACGGTCTTTCTCGCGCGTTGGATCTGCCGGCACTTCGGGATCTTCCATCCCGCGCTTTTCAGCGTCCTGCGCGGATATCGTCCACGCCTCTTCGTGAGGCGTGTTATTAAATTTCGCCGGGGTGATCTGTTTCGTGCCACGAAAACGCTTTATACAGGAAGGACCTTTTCCAGCGAGGCACGGTGACAACAACCCACAAGGCACAGCATAAATATGAAAACCCTGACCCTGAACTCACGACTGCTCGCAATTATCGGGCGGCGTCTACCGGCCATCTACGACGCAGTCATCCCTCGTTACTACAGCCCCCTCCCCGAACCGTGGAACGCCAGGATGGCCGCCGTCGCACTCAATCCTCAACCGCTGCCGCCCGGCCCGCCGCCTGATCTGCTGGGTGCTGCGATCGCAGCCGAGTTCGTTCACCTCGCGCGGCTGGCAGATCTTTTCGGCCACGATCAGACGCGTATTTTGGCCCAACTCGACGATATTTGCCCGACATATCCCAAGCTTCCGAAGTTCCCCGGCGGATGGCCGCACATTCCCGAGCCCGTGCCGCATCCAAATTGGTTCATCGATTTCTACCTTGGCTTTGCGGCGCGGCTAGCGGCTATTTCGCATGAAGGCACCCGCATCGGTGACACGATCGAAAAGGCAATGGAACGGTCCATGGGAGCAATCGAATCCGCGTCCGTCGCCAAACCGGCTTAAAACCCCGGACCTTAATCACGCCGCGATCCAAAGGCCCAGGGCGTTAGCTGTGTTAATTCGGTGATTGCTTAAATAGAGCCATACGAAAGCTGGCTTTTTCGGTTCAACGACGCCGGCAGATGTTGAATCCTGCGACAATTGCTCCGACCGAATTAACAGCTAGCCCTGCCCTGGGGATTCAGCCGTTGATTCGGTCGTGGCTCAAATAGACCAACCTGACACTTCGGCAATGTTACGCGTTTCCGGGTATAAGAAAATCGCCGAAGCATTAGTATTGTTACCATTTGATGACATAATCGGCGCGTCTGCCGAAAGGCAGTGGTTGGGCATTTTTTATGCTCCATCTCTGTACTCTTTATTCCGCCCCCGCCGCCCGCAACGCTCGTCGTTCATCGCCGATCCCAGCGGGCTCACCCCATAGCTCCAGCTATATTATGACAACTACGAATCAAAAGAACGGCTTTTCTATAAAAGCCTATACCGGCGACGCCAAAACCATGCTCGCCTGGAATTTGACGAAACCGAAAACAAAAAACCTGGCAGGCTTCACGATTCAGTATGAGGCGAACAGCAAAGGTCCGTTTTACCTGTCGAACAACCTCCGCTTCGAAGATTCATCGAAGCATGTGCAAGACGCAACCCAGCCTGCAACGTCCAGCCTTAACTCTCCTTTGCACAAATTTCGCTGGATCCATGTTCCTGGTTCGCTGAACCAAGGGGTGGATCCGTTTTTCGGGGCTTACACCTACACGGTGACACCGCGCTATTTCGATGGCAAAGGGTCTCTCGTCGCCATCGATCGCACTTTGAGCGTAAGCGTCACGGTTGAGGTTGGTCGGTATAGGAAAGGCAATATGCGGATCGGTTTCGCTCGCGGGTTTATGCAATCGCAAGCGTTCGTTCACCATTTCGGTCCCGCGGCCGTCAAGCGGCCCGACGGGCTGCTCTTCGATACGTCAAAAGTTTTGGGCAAAAACAGTGCCGGCCAGAGCTACACGTACGCCGATCAATATGCATGGCTCGGTTTCACCGCCCGCGAACTTGTCTTCGAAATCGTCAACGAGGTGCTCGCAAATAAGAATCTAAAGATCGACGTCTTCGCGTACGATTTCAACGAGCCTGATCTGGCGAAGATTTTTCTGCAACTTGCCGCCCAAGGACGGATTCGAATGATCCTCGATGACGCTTCGCTGCACCACGACGGTGCCGGCACGAAGTATGAGGACCAATTCGAACAAGCCTTTATAAAGGCGTCGAAAAACAAGCCCACTTCAATCATGCGGGGCAAATTTGGGCGGTTTGCCCACGACAAGCAGTTTATCGTCTCCGATGGGACCGGGCCGATTCAGGTGTTGAGCGGCTCAACGAATCTATCTGTTACCGGTCTTTATGTGAATTCCAATCACGTCGTCGTATTCGACGACCCAGTGATAGCAAAAAAGTATTCCGATGTCTTCAACACCGCTTGGATGCAGCGTGTCAATGGTCCCGCTTTCGCGAAATCGCCGGAGGCCATGAGCCCTTTCACTTCCACTGCCGTTCCGAAGATTACAGTTTCCTTCTCGCCGCACAGCACGGCCGTCGCGACCGGAATCCTTCAAGGGATAGTTGATCGAATCACGGACGAACAAAACCTGAAGTCCGGAAATGTTCTATTCGCAGTCATGTCTATCGATGCGAAAAGCACCGGTCCTGTGTTTCCCGCCCTTCGGGACATTCACCGCAATCAGTCTATTTTCAGTTATGGAATCACCGACACGCAGGATGGTATTGCTCTCTACAAGCCGGGACAAAGTGATGGCGTGTTGGTCACCGGGAAACCGTTGAAGAGTCAGCTCCCTCCGCCGTTTGATCAAATCCCTTCGCTCGGCGTTGGACACCAAGTGCACCACAAGTTCGTCGTGTGCGGATTCGATCGTCCGAATGCGGTCGTTTATTGCGGCTCTTCCAATCTGGCATTGGGCGGCGAGCAGGCGAACGGTGATAACCTGATCGCAATCTATGATCAGGATGTCGCCACCGTGTTCGCGATCGAAGCACTCGGGCTCGTCGACCATTTTCACTTTCTAAATCAAGTGGTGGAAAACGCCAAAGCGACCGGGAAAGTCGCACCGAAAGAAAATGCGAGTACCTCCGGCGCAAAATTGAAGTCTGCCTCCAAACAGCATCAAGCGGCCTCCGCCGGATGGTTCCTCGGCACGACTGACGCGTGGGCAAAACCTTATTTCCAGCCGACCGACCTAAAGTTTGTCGATCGGACGCTTTTCGCCTGAACCGCTCATCCGAACAGGTAAGCAGCCGCTCCGGCGGCCCACAACCAGCATATGTCCGACTCAAATTTAACAGACCTTCAAACGTCGCGCATTGAAATGTTGAAGTTGAACCTGGAGCGGGCGCGATACCGGGCAGAGATCATCAAATGGGTAGCGGTCGCGATTGGCGCCACCGTATCGTTCGCGGTCATTGATTATGGGAAGCTGCGCCTCGAAAAGGTCCGACTAGACTCGGATAATCAGCTTCGCCTAATCGAGGCCTATTCGAAAGCAACCGAAGCCGCGGAGCCCGAAATTTGGAAAAGAAAGTTGGATGTACTCCAACTGTTCGCAACGGACGATCGGGTTCGGACCTGGGTCAAGAGCCAGGTTACTTACATCGACGAATTTGCCGCCCTTGACGCTTTATATCGAGAGACACTCAAAACGGCATCTCAGCTGGTTGACCCCGCGCTCATGAACGATTCTGAGCGGACCAAAGCGAGACGACGATTCGAGCAACTATACTGGGCTGACCTGCCCTTCGCCGGCGAGTCTGATGAAGTCGTGGACCGCATGGTGTCCTTCCGGAAGATGCTCCTTGCTGCGGAAAAAGAATCGAAAAGTCCACAGTCGTGGGAGAGCTTGAACCAAGGACTGATTAATCTCTCCGAAACGTTGAAGCGAGCAACTCGCCAATCTTTGCATTCGACGCAGGCAAAAGGTTCACCTGAACGGTAAGATCTGAGGGGGAAGAGTGAGCGATTCAATGTAATGGAAGACGCGGAGCGCGCTTCTGCGCGTGTCGAAAGCGATGCTGGGAGACGAGGTCGTAATTCCAGGCTGCTCCAAAAGGCTTAGATGAACGCATTGTCGTAGCAGTGCCTACTTCTCGCTGGAACCGATTGCTGCTGCGGTGCGATTGGCGGCGCCTGTTTTCGCCAGGATGTGCTCGATGTGCTTGCCTACGGTTTTCGCGGATATGCCAAGAATGACCGCGATTTCGGCGTCGCGTTTACCTTCGCGAATCCAATGGAGCACCTCGCATTCGCGCTGCGTGCATGCTGATCGCGTCGTCCCGTTGAGCGTTTCCTCCATTTCCAAAACGACCCGCCCATCCGCCTGGTGGGGAAAGCACCGGATCGCGAGTTCTCCGCGAGCAGATCGCGCGCGCAGCTTCTTCATTGGCGCGGTGCACGCGAGGCCGCCCAACGGGCGCAGGTGACGAAGCAGGTGGTCGCGCAGCTTGAGCGGCAAACCGGCGTGGCGCGTTTCGTTCGGAAAATACTGCTGCATCAGCCATTCATAAATGGGCGACGGCGACGCCATCGCCAGCGAAGCAGAAAGTGAGAACTGATAGACGCGCCGCTCTCCGTCCGTTTGCTCAGCCGGATGCAGCCGAACCATGACGGCTTGAAAATGCGGTCTTAATAATTCCATCAGGAACCGCTCGTCGGATTGGAATTTCTCATCGCGATGAAGACCGATCGCGCCCAGCCAGCGCCCGGTGTGAAAGCTGATGAGCGCTTGATCGTCCCAGCCCATCGGCCGGGCAACGTGTTGATAAAAGGCCGTGCGATGCCAGTCGTCGGTCGAGATAGTGTCTCGCGTCTGCAGCGTAGCGGACCGCGGAGCCCCAATCAGCGCGGACGCGTTGGGATTCTCGTGCATGTGCGGACGATGGTCCGGTAGTGCCACGTCGGACAAAAAACCTAGGAGCCGATACTCACCGGTGCGGAGATGGAGTTCATCGCACGACGTAGCCAGCGAGCGAAACTGCGCCGACATGCGCGGCAGGACGGTGGCGACGAATGCGTCCAGCTCTCTACACCCGTAGGCTGATGCCACGACATCCGACCACCAAGCCATGTCGTCTGTGGTGGGCATGCATTCTTCTCACCGCCACGTCCGACAGGTCTGCGCGGCGGCCGTGCGCGTTTCGACGCCGAGCTTTTCCAAGATCGCCTCGACGTGCTTGCTGGCGGTCCGTCTGGCAATCCCGAGCGATTGTCCAATTTGAAAATCCGTCAGTCCGCGTGAAACCCCCTGCAAAACCGTGTGCTCTCGAGAGGTGAGTACCCGTGCCAAGAGAGGTCGAGCGCTGAGTCGATCGGCCAAATGATACCAGCGCAAATCCGCGTGTCGCTGCGCTCCGTTCATTTCCCACTCAGCCCGCTCGGCTCTGCGCCAATCGACGGTGAGAACCGTCAACTCTGCGAACGACGCCGCGCGATGGATCGAGAACACGACGTTCGAAAACCGCTCAGCTTGAGTCCGACTCACTTGCTCAACAAAAGCCGGTCCGCTGGTTTGAACCGGCACCTCGAGAACTGCAGCTTCGTGGGTCATACCGGTTGGGGTCCGTATTGCAGATAGCATACAGCACGCCAGCGACCAAGGGTTCAAACAATTTGCATCCGATACGTGCGTTATGACACGGGAGCCGGAGCCGCACGGGCGAGTTATTCCCCAATCGTGCCGGTCATCCTCGCCCGAGCCGCAGCCGGAACCGGAGATTTCCAAGAGAGGTACGGAATAATCCGTATACATATATATACCCGTTTACTATACGATCCATCTCAGCGGCTCGCGTTCGTTGCAGTCAGCGTCAATATATTTACCGACCACCCCACTCCTTTTTAGCGAACTCAACTCCAGTAGCTTCGCACGTTCCCAGTCCGCGCTAGGATCACCCACGCGTATTTACGTGGGATCGCGCAACGTGAGGGGAAAACCTCTTGGACGTGAACGGCCCGTCACCGCCGCTCGGGTCTGTCACTCATCCCTATGAATCTTCCAGACATCCTCAATGTCGCGCTCGGCCTGATTATCCTGTACGTCCTCCTGAGTTCGATTGCGAGCCTCCTGCTCGATCTGGCGACCGGAGCGGCGCATTACCGCGAAGAGATTCTCTATGTGACAATCAATCGACTGCTCGCCGGTCAGCCAGATGAGCCGTGGAATATCACGAAACTGGTTCTCGACCGGATCGCGCACCGACTCCCCAACACTTGGGCAACAGGTTGGCTCCGCCGCAGGTGGATGCAAAAATTTACCGTCGCCGCTCCGCCACTGGAAACCGTTCAGCGGTTCTGGGCCCATCCGCAGATCAAGGTCTTCTCCGATAGCCGCGCGACTCAATCCGCCCGCGAAAGCGCTTTCGCCGCCGTCATCCTGGACGCGACGAGCTATGACGAGGACTGCAACTTCAAGCCTCGAGATCTGTTGGGACTCTTGCAGGCACTTCAACTTTCCGCGCCTACAGCCGCCAATCCCCCGCGGCCAGCAAACCAGAACGTCACGGGGGCCCAAGTCGCCTCATTGGTCCAATCCTTTCGGGATGAATTGGAAATTGTCCTCGCCGAGCGCACGCATGCTCAACCCGATTTCACCGTCGCTAAATTCGCCGCCGCTACGCTCGCCGCAATTAACCCGGAGGACGCATCGACCGAAGATGCCGGACATCCGCTTTCGCTCCTGCGAGCGCTGGCGGCAAAAGGGTCTCGCTCGGTTTCCAGTCAACAGACGATCGAGGGCAGGCCGGACGTCGTTCAACGGTTTTGGAGCCATCCGAAGATCCGCAGCCTCGCGGTGCCGGGCATGGAGGCTCCGCCTTCGATGCAGTCCGCAACGTTTGCCACTGTCGTCATCGACATAACCATCCCACGGAATGCCCAAGGTGTCATGCCAGACAACCGGCTTGAACTCCTTCGCGCGTTGAACGCACCGAATGCTGATACGCCCGCGCCTCTCCTCAACACGCTGCGGACGTTGGGGCTTTCGAGTCAGATCGCAGTCGGCGCGACCGGCGAGGCGCTGTGGAAGCCGTTTAGCGCGAATATTGCCAGTTGGTTCGACGAAGCGTCTGCCGGTGCGACCACCGTATATCGGCGCACCATGCAGCGTCTGCTGCTCGGGTTGGGTCTGCTGCTGGCCTTCGTGCTCAACGCTGACTCCATCCGCACGATCCATCTCCTGTCGCACGATCGTCCGCTGCGGGAAGCCATGTCTGCCTACTCTGAAACATTGTCGGCGGAGCGCGCCGCGAAGGTCGCCGCCGCCGCGCAGGCAGTGTCTTCGACTCCATCGGCCACAGCTCCTGCCGCTGCAGCGATCACTGCAGCGGGAACGAGCCAAGTGCGCGAACTTTCCTCGGCGCGGGTCGCGCTGAGTAATGATATCGATCATCTCCGCGAACTCGATCGGATTGGATTCCCCATCGGTTGGAGTGCTCCGGATAATGGGTTTCACGACGCCGACGCGCTCGTCGCGTGGTCGACCACGAGCTGGATGTGGGCTTGGCTGGCCACGCTCCTCGCTGTGTTCGCGATGATCTTCCTCAAGTTCGTCGGCCTCGGAGCGACTGCTCTGGCGATCTCACAAGGCGCGCCGTTCTGGTACGACCTCATGAGTCGCGTGATCGCCTTGCGCAAAGGTCAAACCACGCCTCCGCCCAGCGACAACAAGAGCCCGAACTTTTCCACCAACACCACCAGCGACGCCAGACCGCCAGTAATTCCACCGAGTCCGCTCCCGCTTGAGATTGGACATGATCTCGCTGAACCGGCGACCGGGTTCAACGCCCGAAAAGCCTATTGGCTCGCGCGTGCATCGGCTGCCGCGTACTCGCCCGAACGAGAGATTGAAGCGCTCGTGATCAATACTTGGAAATTTCATGAATGCCGCTTCTTCGACAAAAATGGAACGCAGGGCTTCTGCGCCAGCGACGACAAGATCGTCCTGATCGCGTTTCGCGGCACCGAGCTCAAGGAGTTAAACGACGTATTTGACGATGGGAATTTTCCCCTGATCACATCCACTGATTACGGGGCCGATCCGCTCCGCCAAGTACACAAGGGATTTCATGGCGCGCTCGGGCGCGTGTGGAATGACCTCAACGCGAAAATCCTGGAGTGGACCAAAGCGAAAGAGGGCCGCGCTGCGCGACAGATTTTCATTACCGGTCACAGTCTCGGCGGTGCACTCGGAACCTTGACGTTTGCTCGACTCGCGCCCGTTCCTGATCGGCCCGTTCCAACGCTCTACACATTCGGCTGCCCCAAAGTCGGCGATAAGATCTTTGCGAGCCAGCTCGACCGCTTCTATCCCGAGCGAATTTTCAGAGTCGTTAATGACACCGACATTGTCCCCCGGCTTCCTCCGGCGCTGGTCCCTCCTGCATCCGGGTATTTTCACGCGGGCCATGAATTCACGTTCGATAAGAATGGAAAGCTAAGCTCCGAGATCAGTGGTTTGAGTCGGCTGCTCGGAGTGGCATCGAAAGTAGCGGCGACAAATCTCGAGACCGCGGCGCGCCAGGCGGTGGACGACCACGGCATGGCCTACTACGTAGCGAAATGTAAAGCGCTCGCCGAGGCCGCCACCTGACGCGCCAGTGCACAGCAAATCTTCAACACCGTTCTCAGCGTGAAAGTCGCGCGCGCTCTCCTCGCCCTGACGACATATACGGAATTGTCCGTATGTTTATGTCTGAAGTATCGCTATAGTATACCGCAGAAATTGTGCACAGTGATGTTTACCCAGACCATGTAATCTACAAAGTCTTGCGCGTAAACCTAGAGCTCTAGCTGCCGAACACGATACTTACTTGTGGGCCCGGCCAAATACTACGCTCATCCGCTTTCTATCGAAGCACACAGAACATCACCAGCCGTGAGTGCCATTTTACAATCATCTTCTACACGCTTCAATATACCCGGCTTTAAACACGTGCGTTTGGGCTGCACCGCACTTGCCGCGTGCGCGGCGATGCAGTCAGCGTGCACCATCGTCACGACATCTGAGGCGCGTACGCGTACAGTCTACATTTTCGGCTTCGCTCGATTAAAGGTGGAATCTGCCGCTGATGCGCGAGCAGCACCCGGCGTACTGGAGCTTACAGGTGTTGGCGTGTCGCTGGGAGAGCTAATACAGGTCGGATATTTTCGGCAGTTCGAAGTTCGGCTAAAGCCCGGAACAGACTCGGCCGTCGTCATCGTCCGTTCACGCGAGGAACGGGAACATCTTGAGCGGGTGCTTTCAACACTCAGAGAACAAAATATATGTATCATTTCAAAAAGCTAACTGGTGCGTGGGCTTTAGCGGCCACAGGTCTCATCCTTGGTGGCTGCTCCACCCCCCACCATACTGATCTTTTAGTTTTTGGAACGAATACACAGCTCGGTATCTCGGTTTCAGCGGAGGCGACCGCGAACCCTGGGATCACCATCGGCTTCAGAAGACAGGAACTGGTCCTGATGCCTCTCTACGTGAACGGACAGGACAGTAAATATTCCTCGGGTACAATTGACCCAGTCAATCCTGCTTCGATTGGCGCCGTTAAATACACTGGCGGCGAAGGGGCCAAATCTGACACGTATTCCGTTCTGGCCTCATTCGGTGCTCGAGGATCGGGCGGAGTGAGTTCCGGTCAGGCCGACGTGGGGATAGCACAGTATTTCGCAACCGGTCTGGCAGCTCGTACTCTCGCCGTGGCTGGCGGAGCGCTGGTCAGCACTAGCAAGGAGGCAGCAGAGGCGTCCAAAGTAACCGCTGCGGCAGCTGCAAGCATGGATCCCGCCGTTTCGGCCTTGGGTGATGCGTCGAAGCGATTCGAAACAGAAGCAGCAATAAATCGGAAGTATCCCACCCTCAACAGCACCCAAAAAACGGCTTATCTAAACGCTCTGAATAGTATGTTCGGACAGATAAATGGCGCGCCCCTGGCCGACACAAATTTCCAGAACAATATACAATTTCTTTCCGAACCCCAACTTGCTTTTGCAGCCCGTGAACTCTCAAAACTCTGAAAACGCCCATGATCGAACGCATCTATTTCATTCCAGGAATCGATTTTGAAACGCTCGCCAAGAACAATGCGGCCCTGGCGAGTTTCCAGCACCTTCTCGTTTCAATCCAGCAAGCAAACTGGGACGTGACGAAAGCCGAAGAGGTGACCAATGCAGGAATAAAGGGATTGAACCTTACGATGACGCGACCCGACCCAGTTGCGCCCGTTCAACCCGCGGCCGTCGCATCGACATCCTAAGTTATTACTCAAGTGAGTTAACGCGCAGAAAGCATCCTAGTTCTCACTCACGGATAAAAGCTTCGACGTATAGTTCCATGTCTTCACTAACCGAAGCTTCATCCGTCGGTCCGTCGAGAGAGCCGCCCTTGGAACGCTGGCTGTTCATCTTGCTTCTCGCGCTGCTGATCATGCCGTCGCTTTTTTTCGTGGTCCGGAGCTACAGCCAGTTGGGTGACGTTCTAGCTACGATCAACACCCCGCTGACTCTTCAGACCGAGGCCCTGCTCGACTCTTCGCGCGAGATGACGTCGAGCGAACGAGCTTCGTTGGTATTGGAGCACGACGTCATTACCCATCGTCACCAGCGGGCGACCGCGTTCATCGCCACTAGGACTTGGATGCGGTTCATGAGTCTGATGTTTGGATCGTTGCTTGTGATGATCGGGTGTGCGTTTGTGCTCGGCCGGGTTTCCAGCCCCGATTATCAAGCAGAAGCGAGCGCATCGAGTCTGAAGGCATCGCTAAAATCTTCCTCACCTGGGCTGTTTCTGATCGCGGCCGGAATCATCCTCGTCGCGATTCCAAATCTGTCGGCACAGCGCATTGAGACGGACGATACGGCGAGCTATTTCGTTTCCACCTTCTCTTCGTCACAAACCGGTGGCGCCGGCACGCCGCGATTGTCGCAAGCGAAGCTAGATGAAATTAAGAAAAATGCCGGTTTGGAGGTTCTCCCGTGAAACATGACATAATTCCAGTTATCTACAAAGCCCTGCTCGGGGTAATTTGCCTCGGAGCGATGATGCCCTCGATGAGTTCCGCAGCTGATAGCGCCATCAATAATGCGATACAAAAAGCGTATGCAGAAGGCTTCGCAGCCGGGTTGGCAGAGGGAAAGAGGATCGGCGGCGGGACAACCGGAATTCGCGAACCTCGGATCGTGATCGGACCGAAGGGAGGAGGGACGACGGGGATGGCGAGGGATCTATTGCTCGCGTCGAAGTCTGCTTCGAAGCCATCGCAATGGGAACTGAGCGTAAATAGCGAAGAGAAATCGGTTGAGGGTGTGATGCAGGAAATTCGTTCGCGCCTAACTAAGGATCAGTCGGAGACCGGAACCGTGGTAATTGAGGGTATGCCGTTAAATGAACTTACAACTTTGAGTGACGCGCTGAGAAAAAGCGGCGCCAGCGAGATCAGAATAGCTCCGAAAGCCGAGCACGGGGAGAAGGTTCTCAAGTGAGACGGACCCACCTTCATCCACAGATCGCTTCGCCGCGATTCGTCTCTTCATGAAACACAATCTGCACGACGATCGGATGTGAACGGCTGATGAACGGCAGGTCCCGTTTGAACGGGGAAGATCACATCATGGCGAATCAGATCGAACCGTCACAGGGGCATTGCGCCGCGATGTATTGAATGTTGGCCGACACAGAGGTCCGTCCGTCGAAAATTGAAGTTTCGCGGAAGAAGAACAAACGGATAGTCCAGATGCCCGATTAGAGATCATTCCTTCATGCCTAATATCCCATCCAACTCATCAGAGTCGTGGTCTGCGTTTTTAGACGAGATTACAAGCGTTCGAAAGGAACTCGATTGTTACGGCCAAGATGGCTGCGAAGCCTGGTTTCGCGGCCATACGCGAGCAGACTATAAGTTGCTGCCGTCGCTCTACCGAGCATTCCCAGCGCCCATCAGCGGATCTGGTGCCGAAGCCGAGGAAGGTGAAGACGAAATCTACGGATGCGTTATCGACAAAGAATCCGATCTCTTCTGGGAGTTTTCGGCGCGAGCCCGCGAGATCCACGGGGTGCTGGAACAGGATTGGGATATTTTGTTCGCGATGCAGCATTATGGCACACCGACGCGCCTGCTGGATTGGACCGAAACGCTCGCTGTGGCATTGTATTTTGCCGTACTGGGTGTCGACGAAACCAAACCCGTCGACGACAGAGGGAATCAAATTGGCGAACAGAATGAAACTATACCGCCGCCCTGTATGTGGGTGCTGAACCCATACAAGTTGAACGAGTACTCGTGGCCTCACGAGGGAGAAGCCGACATGGTTGCCCCGGTTAACCTGGGGTGGGACGAAGACGAGGGCGAATACTATACTTACAGCGATCTGCTCGGTGTCGGAGGAATGGACTGGGCTTGGCCTGTATCGATTTATCCCCGCCAGCGTAATGCTCGAATCCATGCCCAACAAGCGTGGTTCACAATCCACGGCGATGAACGGCTTCCTCTGGAGGAGGTTCCATACAACCAAAAGTATCTTCGTCCGGTTCGGCTCGAATTTAGCGCCATTCCCGAGGCTCGAAATTTTTTAGAGCTCGCAGGCATCAATCCATATCTTCTCTTTTCGGACTTGGAAAGTCTGAGCCTTCATCTGCAGGAGCGTAACGGCCTGATCACAAAAAAGCAGGCGGACGCGAAAATGCAGGCACGCAACAGTCGGCGGGATGTCGTCGGAGTCACAGGTGCTACATGGCGTACGAAACGCGCCGCAAAACGCTCACTGGTCGACCCGAAGGGGCCACGGCGTTAGTTGTTAATTCAGCGCCCAAACTTACCGCTCCGTCTTATATCAACTCAGCCATGGCCCGAAAGCTCCGCCTTCAACTTGAGAGCGCGATGTATCATGTAGTTAATCATGGCAACTATCGCGCCGTACACGTGACTCGCGGTTGCTGAATACGAGAAGTCCGGCCTCTGTTCGTGTATCTCTGAGCAACGGGAATTAACAACTAACGCCTTGTCCCTTTTCTGCGCTGCTCCTTTTCTGGCGCTGTCATTGCGGCGCAGCGACGAACCAATCCATCTGATCCATCTGGATTACCGCGGTCAGCAAGCCTCCCTCGCATGACAATGCGGTTTTTCTCTGATTCCACTCGCTCACGCTCGTAGCCACGGGGCACGTAGTCCGATCACGATCGTAGCTGCGAGCGTGAGCGAGTGGATGCCTCGTCCGATCTCCCCGTTATATGGAATCGGCGATCGATCAGTGATAAGCCGACGAGCGGTTCAAAAAACAAAAACGAATCGGCGGACCGCATCGTAACCGGTGCGGCTACATCTCATGGATCCTGCCGATCATCCACTCGCTCACGCTCGCAGCCACGACGAGCGGGCGCTTCGCGTAATGATTGCGCGAGCGTTAGGCCTTCATCCGCGTGTTTCGCAGGAAAATCTCAGCGCAGGATCTCGCCTTTGGCGGGATCGCCTGGCACGTCCAGGACCTGAATCTGGTTGATCGTCTTGAAGTGCTCGTGGTCCGCGAATTGCCACACCACTTTTTTGTCGCGTGTGATCTCGAAGAAATGCGGCTGCTGGCCGAGATGGCCGTGACCGAGGTAATTGCAGAAAATCGTGTTTCCGTTCGGGAGTCGCTGAAAGCCGGTCATGAGTTGGAGCGGATTGCCCGGTACTTCGTCGCCTTTGAGCGACCAGACCTCCTTCATGTTCGCATCGTACTCGATCACCGCGTGACCTTCGCCCGTCGCGACGAGCAGATGACCATCCGGCAGGAGTAACGCCTCGTGCACGTCGCCCGCCACCGGAATCGAGCGCAGAACTTTCCCTTCGGTATCGAGCTCATCGATCCGGTGCTCGCCTTTGCGGCAGAGCAGATAATGGCCGTTCTGCAGCTTGCGGGTGCCACGGAATTGATCGTGCACCGACACAGTCGCGGGTGGTGGCGTGAGTTTGATCTCTTTTGCGATTCGACCCGTGCGATCGACTTCGATGATTCGGCACGGCCCGTTTTCAACGACCAGCACCCGTCCGTCCGCGAGCGGCTGGCACGCGTGAACCTCGGTCTTTTCGCCGGCCTTGTACTCCCACACGATCGCTTTCGCGCGCGTGATCTCGATCGCACCGCGCGCGTGGCAAAAAAGAAAATCTCCGTTGGGCAAAGCCCAGCAATCCTGCGGGTGCTGGCACACATATTCCCAGTCGAGTTTTCCGTCAGCGGTAACCACGGCAACTTTCCCGGCATAGGAATCGGTACAAAGAAAGGGATGTGCCGCGTGCAATCCCAGCGATGACGATGCCAACAGCAGCATGAGCGGAAACGAGAGCGGGGTAATTCTCATGCGCGGAAACTTAAGTTTCGGGGCCCAAACGCAAGCGGTCTCGAGGTGGCGGAAGAATGCCGTTGAGAGTTGAGGGCTGAGAGTTGAGAGATCGATCTCAGATCGTAGCGGCGGGCCGGCGTGTCGGTGATCGCGTGATCGATCCGACAATCCCGGCGCGTTAAGGATAACGCGCCCCACCTCTGGGCAGTGATAAGCCGGGCGATCCTTCAATCTCCGGCAACAACCGATCGCCAATACCAATAAGCAATCGGCGCCCGCCCTCCCATCCGTTTGGCTACAAAAGGCACAAGAAGCACAGGATCGATCAATCACGGGATCATCCACTCGCTCACGCTCGCAGCCACGACGGGTGCGCCGCCGCCCCCGACATCCCGGGCAAAAAGCGCTTGCCAATCACCAATAAGCAATCCGCCTCCGCCATCTTCCACGACATCTTACATCCAACATCTCCCATCATTCATTCTCTGCGTCATTCGGCCCACCCGCGTTCGGCCCATACCGC
>CBRAFL010000046.1:0-21476 GCA_967755055.1 uncultured bacterium | reverse complement strand
CTGCAAGTATCGCAGAAAAATCCCCTCTTGAGAGGGGTGGCGCGAAGCGACGGGGGGTGTGATCGCGACTTTCACACAGTCTGGTGAGCGAGTGGACTCACCGCCCACGACTCGGCACGCGCACGACCTGCATTCCCGCCGCCAGCGCGGCTTTGATGCCCGGCTCTGCGTCTTCAAAAACCAGACACTGCGTCGGTTCAACGCCCAATAATTTCGCCGCGAGCAGAAACATATCGGGTGCCGGTTTTCCGTGCACCACATCGTCCGCTGTCACGACCGCTTTGAAAAGCGACTCGATCCCCGCCAGCTCGAGCGAGCGTTTCACGATGTCGCGCGTCCCACCCGAGGCGATCGCCATGGGATGCGTCAAAGCCGCATTGCGGGCGAATTCCGCGACGGGCTGGATGAGCTGCGCGTCCGCCTGCAATTCCAGAAACAGCGTTTCTTTTTCGTGAAACACCCGCTGTGGATCGACTGCCATCCCATAGTGTTTCCCGATCAGCTCGGCGACGCGGACGGTGGGAACACCGCCCAACGAATAAAATAGATCCTCGTCCAGTTTCACTTTTAGCCCGGCGCTCCGCATGGCTGCGTCCCACGCGCGATAATGCAACGGCATGGTATCGATGAGCGTTCCATCGAGATCAAAAATGTAACCGGCAAAATCGCCGGGCGGAATGTCGAGTTTCATGAAACCGCACACGCCACGCGGCATCGTTTCGATTGGCAACGGGAAATTCGACGACACTGATCACAGTCGGTTGCGCCCTCGCCGTGCGACCGCTCGAATTTCCGTGGTCCGGCAGACGACAGACCACAGCGTTTCAGCGAAATAGCTCCGCCTTCCTCAATCCCCCTCGCCGGCCTTTACGCCAGCCATTGCCAATTTTTCGGGATGCGCCGCGGTTCGGGGAAGTCCGAGCGCAATCACTGCCGCCGCGAGCACAAAGGCGAACGTGCCCCACAAACAGCCCATCAAGCCGCCAACTTGAAACAAGACGCCGGAAAGCAAACAGCCCACGAGCCGGCCGCCGGCGTTGGCCATGTAATAAAAACCCACGTTCAACGCCACTTTGTCTCCATCGGTGTAATCGAGAATCAGGTACGAATGGACCGCCGAGTTAAGGGCGAACACCACCCCGAATATCGTGAGCCCGCCCACAATCACCGCGCCCGGCGCAACGCCACTCGTGAGCGCCAGCGGTATGGCCGCCGCCACAATCGCGAGACCGAACGCGGCAACCGCCGCCATCCCTCCGGCAGGTACCCGCCCGCGCAACACCGTCGGCGCGATCGATTGAACGATCCCGTATCCAAGTACCCACATCGCCATAAACGCACCCACCCGGGCTGCGTTCCAGCCGAGCGTGTCACTTAGAAAAACCGGCACGCCGACCACGAACCAGATATCCCGCGCGCCAAATAAAAACAGCCGCGCCGCCGAGAGCACGTTGATCGCCCGGCTCTTCGCGAAAAGTTGCGAAAAACCAACCTTCGCCTTCGCCCGGCCGATTCCCATGGGCAATGCGAGCCACGCACCAAGCAATACGACAACCAACCCCGCCGCCATCCACGCCAGCGCCCCACGAAATCCGCTGACGCCGAGCAGCCAGCCGCCGAGAAAAAATCCCGCACCTTTTAGCGCGTTCTTGGATCCGGTGAGAAGCGCGACCCATTTGAATAACGCTCCACGCTCGTCCGCCGGCACGAGCACTTTGATGGCACTCTTCGAACTCATCTTCGTCAGATCCTTCGCGATGCCGGAGAGCGCCTGCGTCCCCATCACATAAATTACCGAGACGAGTTCCGACCACCCCGGGTTCAGGAATGCGAGCAGGACGAGCGCCGCAATCTGCAGAAACAATCCGCCGAGCAAGGTCACCCGCAGTCCCATCCGACTCGCCAGCCAGCCACCGAGCAAGTTGGTGACGATGCCGAAAAATTCGTAGAACAAAAAAAGAAACGCGAGCCGCACCGGGCTGTAACCGAGTTGCGCGAAATGGAGGAGCACGAGCATGCGCAGCGCCCCGTCTGTGAGCGTGAATCCCCAGTAGGCCGCCGTCACGACACTGTAATTACGCAGGTTCATAGACCGATCGTGGCTGCCAGCGTAAGCAAGTGGTTCCTAATCGTTCACAACAACGCCGCCACTTTCCGGGCGAGCTCGGCCATCCGATTCGAGTAACCCCATTCATTATCGTACCACGCGTAGATTTTCACCAGCGTCCCATCGACCACCATCGTCGAAAGCGCGTCGATAATCGCCGACCGCGGATCGCCTTTGTAATCCACACTCACGAGCGGCCGCTCTTCATAACCTAAAATTCCGGCGAGCGGTGAGCGTCCCGCCGCATCTTTCAAAAGCCCATTAATCTCCTCCACGGTGGTGGGCCGTTTGACTTGAAACACGCAGTCCGTAAGCGACGCGTTCAATAACGGCACCCGCACCGCATGACCGTTAAGTTTTCCCAGCAACTCTGGATAAATTAATCCGATCGCCGTCGCGGATCCAGTGGTCGTCGGGATCAAACTCAATCCCGCCGCACGCGCCCGGCGCAGGTCTTTGTCCGGGCGGTCCACGATGCTTTGCGTGTTGGTCGCGTCGTGAATCGTCGTGATCGCCCCGCGCTCAATTCCAATCCCCTCATGAATCACCTTCACGATCGGCGCCAGGCAGTTCGTCGTACACGACGCGTTAGTGATGAGGTGATGCTTCGCTGAATCGTAGAGATGATCGTTTACGCCCATGACGAGATTGATCGCGTCGCCTTTCACCGGCGCAGCCACGATCACCTTCTTCACTCCTCGTTCGAAATAGATCCGAAGCTCCGCGGGCGTCCTGAACTTCCCACTACACTCGAGCACGACATCGACCCCGTGTTCCGCCCATGGCGCGTCGCCCGGCTGCGAAGCTTCCGAAAATGCGACCCGCTGATTCCCCACCCGAATTACGCCAGCTTCCGGCAGCGCCTCCTGATTCCAACGGCCCTGCAGAGAATCAAAATTCAACAAGTGCGCCGCGCAGGTCGCACCACCTTTCACTTCGTTGATCAGCACCCACTCAAACTCCGGCCAGTTCCACGCCGCTCGATAAACCAGACGACCGATGCGGCCGAAACCATTGATACCAATTCGGATTTTTTTCATTATTAAAAAGTGTTAGCGCCCGTAGCTACGAGCGTGAGCGAGTGGTCGTGATTTGTTGCGGTCCTCCGTAGCCGCGCCGGTTACGGCGCGGAATCGAAAAAAAATGAAACCTCTAGCTCCCCACGTGCACCCGCTTCGCGCGAGACGCCGATTTCCGGATCGGTGCAACCGTAGCGCACCCACATGGCCCCGTCTCCGCCAATTTGGGCGCGAGTTTTTTCAACCGCGCCAGATCCTTTTGAAAAACCGCATTCTCACGCGCGCAGTCCTGCAAACACGCAAGGTTCGCCCGCAACTCCCGTGACGGCTTCGTCGGCAGCTTGTAAATCATCCAATTCCCCTCTCGCTCGCATTCCACCAACCCGCGCTCGCGCAGGTAAGCAAGGTGCTTGGAAATTTTCACCTGCGGTGCCAGCAGCACCGCCTGAAAGTGACACACGCACAGCGGACCCTGCGCGAGCACATTGAGCAGTCGCAACCGGGTTACTTCGCAAAGGCACTCGTAGATTTTAACCAGCTCCATGCGGCGTTCATATGCCCAAGCAGGAATATGAATCAAGCTCCAACCTTCTCGCCACGCGATCGTGACACTCCACGATAATGAGCGCTCAAGGCGGAGCCCGATGTCTCATCGGGTCATTCGAGCGTTCGCTCTCGATCCAACGCGACGAGGACGTCGTACGCCACCTCGATTCAATCTGACAAAAAGCCAGTCACCTCGCTGGCCGCACTTCTCATGCTCGACTCACCCGCGCCGATTTGTTGCCTTCACGGAATGGTTTCGCGTCTTATTCGTCTTGTCGCCTCGCTGCTTTTCCTGCCAACCGTTGCCTGGCCAGCTCTCACTCCGGCGGAGGAAAAGATTGTCGCAGCCGTCGACGCCACGATTGGAAACTTTTCGCGAGACCTTGAGCAATCCGTGCAGATCAACAGCACCACGGAAAATCTCTCCGGCGTGCGGCAGATGGGAGAATATTTTGGCAGGCAGCTGACAGAGCTTGGACTCGAAAGCCGCTTCATAAATTTGCCCGCCTCGACTGGCCGGGCTGGTCATCTCATCGCCGAGCGTCGCGGGACCAAGGGCAAACGCGTGCTTCTCATCGGGCATCTCGACACCGTCCTGTCCGGCGGCAATTACCGACGGGAAGGTGACAAAGTATTTGGTGCCGGCACCAACGACATCAAGGGCGGCGATCTTGTAATCATCTACGCACTACGCGCACTTCGCGACTCGGGCGCGCTCGATGGAACCCGGATTATCGTCATGATGACCGGCGACGAGGAAGCCGTCGGCAAGCCGGCAGCAGTCGCGCGCCACGACTTGTTCGAGGCTGCTCAACGCAGCGATATCGCGCTGGCATTCGAAGGAGCGATTGAAAATACGGGAACCGTTGCACGTCGTGGAAGCACCTCCTGGAAGATCGAGGTTCAAGGTGCGACGGGCCACTCCTCTGGAATTTTCTCCGCAGCGATGGGCGCGGGATCGGTTTACGAAGCTTCACGCATCCTCCAAGGTTTTTATACGGAATTGCGGACACTCGACGGCCTCACCCTTAACCCAGCGATGATTGTCGGGGGCACGGAAGCTGAGCTCGATCGCACACACGGCTCGGTTACCGGCAAAACCAACATTACGGCGCAACGCACGTTGATCCACGGCGACCTGCGTACGATGAGCGCCGAACAACTCGCCGACGCCCAGGCGAAAATGAAAGCAATCGTCGCGAAGAGTCTCCCACGCACCTCGGCCACGATTACGTTCGACGAAGGTTATCCCGCCATGGCGGAGACACCCGCGAATCACGCGCTCCTCGCGCAACTCGATCAAGCGAGCCGCGACCTCGGTTTCGGTGCGATTACCGCTTACGATCCAAAATCACGCGGCGCGGGCGACATCGCTTTCGTGTCGCCGCCGTTGCCCGCACTCGACGGCCTCGGCCTTCGCGGCGGCGGAGCGCACGCACCGACTGAATGGGCCGACCTCGCAACCGCGCCGGAGATGGTGAAACGGACGGCGTTGCTCATCTACCGACTGACGCGGGAGTGATGACCAACTTTTCGTCACACTCGGAGCTACGAGCGTGAGCGAGTGAATTTTCCTCTACAGCGCAACGCGTCGCTCGCGCGATAAACACACTGCGATCGAGGGACAGAGCCCGCGAAATTCCTCCGTCTCAGCCATGCTCGCCGGCGCGTCGCTACGCGGTACCACACGAAACCCGCGCTTTACGAAAAACGCCTCCGCTGTCGTCGTAAGCAACCACCAGCGCTGCACTCCCCAGCCGGCCGCAGCCTTCTCTAAATTTTTCAGGAGCGCATCTCCCAGTCCGAGTCCACGAAATCCTGGCGCGACCACCAGTGAGCGCAGCAACGCGTCAGGGCCGTCCACCTGTGCACCGATCGCGCCGATTAGTTCGCCTGCTCGACGGGCCACAAGAAAGTGCGCGAGGTGCGGAGCAAAATCCTCGTGCGGCAAATCGGCCTCGCGCAACAATCCAGCGATCGCCGACACATCCTCGGTCACCGCCGGGATGACCGCCCAGTTACCGACTAATTTTTCCGGCGCAGCTCTCAGCATTCCGTCATTGGTTTCTTTCACACCTGAAACGTTGCACGCAAAGCTGCCGCACTCACGTCAAAATATTCGGTCGGCACTCCAGACGTCCACTGAGTTTGCCGGCAACTGTTACCCTTTTCGATCCACCGCCGTGATGGCCGATGCACGTTTTTCCATTTCGTTCGAACTGCGTCGGCAATCTTCCGCCCTGCGTGCCGAAAAAATTCCAGCGACACCAGCGACCACCAGCGCGGCGCTCACCGCACGATAGCCACCGCTGGCCTCGTGAAGCACGCTCGCGAGTACGGGCGCAATCGCTCGCGCACACTGCGTCCAGGTGGCGAGCCGACCTGACGCCGCGCCAAAACCCATGGTTCCCTGCCATTCGGCCACAGCGAGGGGACGCGCCAGTGTCAGCAATCCGTTGCTCGCGCCGAAACTCACCGCAAACACCCACACCGCCGCTTCGTGCGACGCGAGAAACAGTGCGACCACCGAGAGCACCTGTCCGCCAATGAGCCCGCCGACCCTCCACGCCACCGGCACGCGTTCCCACCACGCGAGCATGAGCAATCGGCCGCCCACTTGAAAAATTCCAAACGCACCCGCCATCATCGCCGCACGCACCGGCGCGTGCCCCGCCTCGATCAGCAGTGGCACAGCGTGGACCACGAGCGTTCCATAGATCGTTGCCTGCAACGCAAACGCCGCGATCAACCAGCGAAATCCTGCGCGCGGATTGCCCCGCTGGTCGCTGACCGGCTTCACTTTTTCCACGGCATGATGCCGACTGGACGGCAAAATAAAATGGATCGGAATCGTGACGAGAGCGACTGCCAGGCCGAGCAGAGCCACCGCCGTTCGCCAGCCGTAACTCACCAGCAACACACCCGTGAGTGGCAGGAAAATCGTACTGGCGAGGCCCGCCACCAGTGTAATCGTCAGCAATGCTCTTGCGCGGAGCTTCGTATCCGAAAACCAACTCGTCACTGCTGCGAACGCCGGCTCGTACAGCACCGCCGCCTGCGCAAACCCGATTGCCAGCCACACGGCCGCGAGCGTCGCCAGCGATTCCGCGCGTGACCACAGCGCGACCAGCAACGCCGCGGCGATTGCGCCCAACGTCATGACGCGCCGCGCGCCCCAGCGGTCGAGCCAGCGTCCGACTGGCGCCGCGGTCAAACCCGCCACGAGGAGCGCCGCCGAATAAACCCCCGTCAATGTCGCCCGTCCGATTCCGAGATCCTCCTCCATCGCCACCAGCAGCACGCCGAACGAATAAAAGAGCACGCCCCACGACACCATTTCGGCGATCGCGAGCAGGATGACACGACTCCAAAGCCCACTCGGAGCGAGCGCATGATTTTGTTCCGGACGCACACTCGACTGAACCTTGTCTCATCGCGGCTGACCAGCTTGCAGGCGATGGGGCGTTTAACCTGCGTGAAGAACAACTGAGCACGGACACGTTGCGCGGCGAGCGCGCCACCACCACTCCGATCCGAGCATCGGGAACTACTGACCGGAAAAACGCGTTACTTTCCACATGTGGCCGCCTAGGTTTCGTATCACACCCCCCTTCCATGAAAAAATATATCGTCGAGTTCATTGGCACCTTCTTCCTCGTTTTCACCGTTGGTCTCACGGTGCGTCAGGGCGCACCACTCGCGCCGGTTGCGATTGGTTCTGTTCTGATGGTGATGATCTTCGCCGGCGGGCATATCTCCGGTGGTCACTTCAATCCCGCTGTCACGCTCGCCGCTTTTCTGCGCGGACGCTGTGATCGCGCCGATGTCCTGCCTTACTGGATCGCGCAGTTTCTCGCCGGCCTGGTCGCGGCTCTGCTCGTGAATGTATTGCTCGGCGGACGAGTCGATCCTTCGGCCGTGGCTCTGCACCCCACTCTGAATTCGTTCATCGTCGAGTTCCTCTTCACGTTCGCACTCGCTTGGGTGGTCCTCAACGTCGCGACGTCGAAGGGCACGATGGGAAATTCTTTCTATGGCCTGGCCATCGGCTTTACCGTACTCGTCGGAGCCATCACCGTCGGCGGGATTTCTGGCGGTGCATTTAATCCCGCAGTCGGACTCGGCGTGTTCACGATGGGACTGGAATCGGCCAAGCAGTTCGGGGTGTATTTGATTTCTGAGTTCGCCGCGGCCGGCGTCGCCGCCTTCGCCTACCGGCAAATCAACGGTCTGGAGTAAGCGGACGATTCGAGTGACGCGGGCTCGGCCGCGTCACTTCGAGAATCGGCCGTCAAGCGGGCCTAAGAAAGCGGCGTCGAGCCGCCGATCCCCCAGGATCTCTTACCGACGCACGCCGCGATGCAGACGGCTCGCGGGCTTCGCAGGCGCAGCACTGGACTCCGCAATCGCCTTCTCGTCGAACAACGCCGAATAGATGTACGGAAAGCCTTCGATCTTTTTCCGCTCTACCGCCAGCCCCATGTAACGTTCGATGCTTCGTGCATCGCGAACGTCTTCTTCCGTCACGAGAGTGAAAGCATCACCGGTGGACTGCGCGCGGCCCGTGCGGCCGATCCGATGCACGTAGTCCTCGGCGTTCTCCGGAACGTCGTAGTTGATAACATGTGACACGCCGGCGATATCGAGACCACGCGCCGCGATGTCCGTTGCTACGAGCACTTCGAATTTGCCACTCTTGAAACCATCCAGCGCTTCGATGCGCTCGCGTTGGCTGCGGTCCGAGTGCATCACGCCGACGGTGTGGCCCTTGCTGACGAGCCGGTGCGCAATACGATCAGCACCCATGCGTGTGCGGCTGAAAATCAGCACGCTCTTGAAATCGGTTTGCTCGAGCAGCAGCTGCAGCAGGTCAAATTTCTGCGAGGCTACGACTGGATAAAATGCGTGCGAGACCGTCTCGGCTGGCGAACGTTGACGGCCAATTTCAACCTTGAGCGGATTATGCAGCGCCCAGCCGGCGAGCTGCTCGAGTTCCGGTGGGAGCGTCGCGGTAAAAAACAAAGTCTGCCGCGCCTTCGGACATTTTTGCACGATGCGTTTCACGTCGGGCAGAAAACCCATGTCCAGCATGCGATCGACTTCGTCGAGCACCAGGATGTCGATATCCGCGAGCGAACAATTGCCCTGCTCCAAATGATCCAGCAAACGCCCCGGCGTGGCCGCGAGAATATCCATCCCGCGTTTCAAATCATCCATCTGCTTCCCATAACCCACACCGCCGTAAACAATTGTTACGCGCAGGTCGGTGAACTTGGCGAACTTTTGGAAAGCTTCTTCAACCTGTAGCGCAAGCTCGCGGGTCGGCTCGAGGATCAAGCAACGCAATTTTCCATGGCCGCCCAACCGTTGAATGATCGGTAACGCGAACGCCGCGGTTTTACCCGTGCCCGTCTGCGCGGACCCGATCACATCTCCGCCTTTCAGCACCACCGGGATCGCCTGCGCCTGAATCGGCGTAGGCTCGACGTACCCCATCTGCTGAACACCGAAAGCGAGCGCATCTGACAAACCGAGCTTGGTGAAAGCCGTATCCATTTTCGGCACATCCACCGGGGCGACTGGCTTCACCGGCTCGCGACGCGGGTGATCAAACGTGTCATCCTTACGCGGACGCTCGACGCGTTCCGGACCGCCCCGCCCCTGCCCCTGCCCCTGACCGCGCCCGCCTCGACCGGCGCCACCTTGATAACTGCCACGACCGCCGCGGCCCTGTCCGTGATCGTCACGGGGTGAACGTCCCTCGCCGGAACGTGCCTCGCGAGGTCCGGCGGAGTGCCCACCGTGGCCGTGTGCTTTCGCGTCGCGCGGACCCGATGCCGGCTTGGCCGCATGCCCGTGAGAACGGTCGGATCGCGGCTCCGGACGATGTGCAGAAGCGTGTGGCTTGGAATGGGCGGCGGGCTTGGCGGCTGCCGCTGGGGCGGGCTTGGAAGCGCGCGAGGGCGTGATCGAATCGCGAAGCTTCGCAAAGATTTTCTTGAACATGACGGCTTGGGAAAAGGTTTAAACTCGCCGAAACTCCCGCGTTTGCAATCCCGGATCTCCGCCCGAAAACGATCGTCTGGCATTTCCCAATGGTCGGCCATTTCGGGAGGTGCGAGATCCATGTCGCGCAAGTGATCAGGACTCTACATCTGCTGGAGGTAGCTCCGATTTAGGCGAACCGACATCCCTTCAACCCAGCGCTTGACACCGAATTAAAGGTAACTCTATTGGTTACATAACCAATGACCGGGAACTCACGCTTTGCCGTTAGTCTGCACATCCTTGCCTATCTGGCGTATCGCGCCGGAGCGGCGGTGCCTTCGGCTGAAATTGCGGCGAGCGTCGATACCAACCCGGTGGTGATCCGGCGGCTGTTATCAGCCTTGGTTAAAGCTCGCCTCGTGAAAGCGCAAAAAGGGGCGTCCGGTGGGTTCACCCTCGCCAGCACTCCCGAGAACATTTCGCTGTTGGACGTTTATCGTGCGGTCGAACCAAGGCCAGACCACGGCTTGCGCCATTTTTCGCCAAATCACAAATGTCCTGTCGGTGCGAAGATCGAATCAATCCTCCAAGGTATTTTCTTTAAAGCCCAAGCCGGAATGGAAGCGGAACTGGCGCATGTCACCCTAGGGAACGTGCACACGCAGCTCCACGTCGTTTGCCCAGGTAAAAAGTAAAAAAATTTGCGTCGTTATGTAACCATATCGGTTCTATATATCAACTAATTCTCCGGTCTCCGACCACAACAACTCACATCGTGAACCTCGTCTCCACTCCCACATTCCGTCTCGTCCGCGCCGGGCTCATCGGCGAACTTGCAAGCCTCTCCGCCGCATGAGCGATTCTCTCCAACTTCGCTCCGTTCACCTGCGCGTATCCGACCTTCCACGCAGCGTGGCGTTTTATGCCGACCAACTTGGCTTCCGGGTCATGCACAAAGACACGCAGCGCGCCGAGTTGGCCACCTCGGCGGACGCGCCGCCGCTGCTCACATTGACGGAAGATCGCACTGCGCAACCACCGCCACGCGACGCCGCCGGTCTCTTCCACGCCGCACTCCTCCTGCCCACGCGCTCTGCGCTCGGCAGCTGGTTGCGAAAGAGCGCGGACGTGGCAGTTAAGTTCGACGGCTTCTCTGATCATGGCGTCAGCGAGGCGATCTATCTTTCAGATCCCGACGGAAACGGGCTCGAGTTTTATGCGGATCGTCCGCGCGATGCGTGGCCATTTCATAATGGCGAACTCCAAATGAGCACGGAACCGCTTGCGTTGCCGAATCTTCTCGCCGCGGGTGCGTCTCATCGCGAACCGCCGCTCGTTGGCGCTTGCTGGGGCCACTTACACCTGCGCGTGACATCGCTTGACCGCAGTGCGGCGTTTTACGGTTCCGAACTCGGCATGGTGCCGATACAAAGCTACGGCGCTAGCGCGCGGTTCCTTGCTGCCGACGGTTATCACCATCACCTGGGTTTGAATACGTGGGGTGGCGTGCGCCAGCCGCAGCCCGCCGTCGAAAGTCTCGGCCTGGTCGAAGCAGTCTTTGCTCGGGCCGGCCGGGAATCAGAGGTCGCCCTGCGCGATCCCGACCACATTGCGATCCGCGTGACGCCCGGTAAATAAGGGTAAAACACTCTGAGCGGCCCAGCTCAGAGTTGCGCGTCAGAGGTTCGATTTGATCTTGTCGAGAATGGTTATCGATAGGGGCTCGTTGCCAAAAACGCCGATGCGGATTCTGACTTTGGTCAGATCGCGTGCGCTGTTTTCCAGCCGAATCTCGATCTTTTTGTCAGCGGCGTTTCGAACGATCAGGGTGTCAACCAAGGTGTCTTTGTGCTCACTGACTTTGGCAAATTGCAGCTGCTGAATGGCTCGGTTCGTCGCGGCCACCACCGGCTCGAAATCATGCGGAATGGTCGCTTCCAGCTGCCCGCGCACGTACGCCACCGCCGCGCCCGTGCCAGCGCCGGCCACCACTGCGACACATCCGGAATTCCCCACCGCCGCGGCCAGCAGAAGGATCGAAACCAGGCCGACCCCGAGAGATGCACTGATGAAATTCTTCTTCATGTTGCTTGAATACATTCGATAAAGGACCCGTGGATTCAGATTTTCCTGCAGTCGCGCTGGACCAGAAGCATGCGTTGTCGCCGTCATTCAACGCAGCTGCGGCTTTGGCCTTTCAGAACGATATCCTTTGGCTCGTTCGCCTCGGGATCGAACAACGGCTTTTTACCCAGACACAATGTCGCGCCGTTTGTAACGCGGTCGGCCCGAAGGCCGAACTGGCTGACTTTGCCCAAAAGCTAATCGATGACGGCATCACGGAGGATATCGGTGCGTTGGAAGTGCTCGCCGGTCTGGCCATCACCAAGGCGCAGAAAGGCCCGCCTCCGGAAAATCCCTTCGACGTCGACGCTGATGGCGAACTCGCCGCAGCGGTCGAAGCGCAATTCTCCCAGGCTCCGTCGACCAGCGACATCCCTGCCTTCGCGTTCGAGTCCATCAAAAATCTCGACGATGCCGCCCTCGCCGAAGGGATGCGCAACCTGCTCCGTCGCACAGCGCGCGATGGCGCGAGCGACCTTCACCTTTCCACCGGCTCACGCCCGTTCACCCGCAAGAATCGCCGGCTCTTATTTCTTTCTGAGCACGTGCTCACCGACGCCGAATCGATGCGTCTCAACGTCGCGCTGCTCGCTGACGCACAGAAGAAAATTTTTCTCGAACGCAAAGATTACGACTACGCCCTCGCGCTCAGCGCCAGCGAGCGCTACCGCGTAAATCTGATGGTCCACAAAAACGGCGCGGCCGGTGCCTACCGGATGGTCCCCGAAAAAGTGCGTTCGCTGTCAGAACTGGGTTTCTCCGCGCATCTGCCAACGCTGAACAAGCTCCTCTCTTACCATAACGGTCTGATCCTTATCACCGGTCCGGTCGGCTCCGGAAAAACCACCACGCTCGCGTCGATGGTGGACTATTTGAATACGACTCGCACCGACCACATCATCACGGTCGAAGATCCGATCGAGGTCGTGCAACCAGCCAAGGGCTGCAACGTTTCCCAACGCGAAGTCGGCCCGCACACCAAATCGTTTTTCACCGCGCTCAAAGGCGCGTTGCGCGAAGACCCTGACGTCATCGTGATCGGCGAACTTCGCGATCTGGAAACAATTGAGATGGCAATCACCGCCAGTGAAACCGGCCATCTCGTCATCGGCACGATGCACACGAGTGACGCGACGACGACGCTCACGCGCCTCCTCGACGTGTTCCCTCCTTCGCAGCAAACCCAGATTCGCACCAGCGTCGCCGAGAGTCTGCGCGGCGTGGTCTGTCAGCGCCTGCTCCCCGCGGCAGACGGCAAACTCACGCTCGCCTGCGAGATCATGGTCAACAACACCGCGATCGCGAATTTGATCCGCGAAGGAAAATCGCAAGGTCTGCGAAACACGATGGAGACCGGCCTCAAGGAAGGCATGTGCCTCATGGACAATGTAATTTTCACTCTCTGGCAGGAGCAAAAAGTCAGCACCGAAACCGCTCTCGCCAGCATCAGCAACCGCGTGCTTCGCGCGAAAATGATCCGCTAACATGGCTGCGATCGACACCCTTCTTCGCACAATGCTCGAGCGCGGCGGCTCGGACTTGCATCTCACCGTTGGACTTCCTCCGAAGGCCCGCATCTCCGGCGCGCTCTCGCCGATCGGAGACAAAGTGATCGACTCAGCGACGATCGAAAAGCTGCTCAAGGAAATCGTGGCCGAGCGTCGCTGGAATGAATTTCTCGAGCGCAAGGATCTCGATCTCGCTCACGAAATCCCCGGCGTCGCCCGATTCCGCGGCAACTTTCTCTATAATCATTGGGGCCAGGCCGCTGTTTTCCGGCAAATCCCTGCGAAGATCCTTTCGTTCGACGAACTCAAGCTGCCGGAGTCGCTCAAAAAACTTTGCCACTTGAACGAAGGCCTCGTCGTTGTCACCGGACCCACCGGTAGTGGTAAATCGACTACGCTCGCGGCGATGATCGATTACATAAATTCGAATCTCTGCCGGCACATCATCACGATCGAAGATCCGATCGAGTTCGTTCATCCCAACAAACAATCCGTGATCGTTCACCGCGAAGTCGGCGAACACACCGAGTCTTTCGCCGCTGCGCTCAAAGGCGCGATGCGCCACGATCCCGACATCCTGCTGCTCGGTGAAATGCGCGAGATGGAAACGATCAAGCTCGCCTTGGGTTGCGCGTCGATGGGCATGTTGGTTTTCGGCACGTTGCACACCAACAATGCGGCCAAGACGGTCGACCGCATCATCAACACGTTCCCGGCGGACGAACAGAATCAAGTCCGTGTCATGCTCTCCAGCTGTCTTGCTGGCGTCGTGGCTCAGCTGCTCTGCAAACGCATTCCGAAGGGTCGTTGCGCGGTGCACGAAATTCTTCTCTCTCACGAAGCGCTGCCGAACACGATTCGCAGTGGCCAGATCGCGAACGTGAAATCGATCATCGAGAGCGGCAGCACGGACGGCATGATCACGATGGACAACAGTCTTATGGCCCGCGTGAAAGACGGCACGATCGAAGCGAAGGAAGCGTACATGAAAGCCGCCAACAAATCCCTCTTCGCCTCGCTCTTGAAACCCGGCGACCTCGACGCGCCGCACTGAGGCGCATCGACGCAATCGGGTTTTCGGTCGGCTGCTCGCTCGCGATGTTGAGTGTGTACCGATCGTGAGGCGCCTCGCTTGACTTTCCGTGCATCTCGCCCGCGCTCTCACCGATCATGTCGATCCGAATTCGCTCCGCCACGCCTGCCAACGTTTCGCTCATCCTCAGCTTCATCCGCGACCTCGCGACGTACGAAAAGCTCCTTCACGAAGTTGAAGCGACTGAGGAAAAACTTCACGCCACCCTCTTCGGCGAAAGACCCGCAGCGGAATGTGTCATTGCGTATGCCGAGCCAGATCTACCTGCGGGATTCGCGATTTTCTTCACCAACTACTCTACGTTTCTTGCGAGGCCTGGTCTCTACCTCGAAGATCTTTTTGTGAAGCCCGAGCTCCGTGGCCGCGGAGTTGGCAAAGCGATGCTCACTCATCTCGCCACTCTCGCGAACCAGCGCAACTACGGCCGGATGGAATGGGCGGTTCTCGACTGGAACGCGTCCGCGATCGCCTTCTACGAATCATTCGGCGCGCGACGTCTCCGGGAATGGCAAGTCTGCCGCCTCACCGGCCAGGCGCTCGCCGCCTACGGCTAAATATTCGTCTGCCCGCACGGCAGACGCACCTCGAAATCGTTCGCTGCCCAACCGTCGGAGGATCGTCGGACGTCGGCGATGAACGTCATAAATCGCGGCGACAGAGGGAAAATCCACCTCGGCGCGGAAGTGCGCGCCGAGGCGCGAGTAATGCCGCGCGCTAACTTGTTGCCAGCTCGGCCGACGATTTATTTTTCGGCGCGGGCCAAACCAAGTTCAGAAACAGCGCGGTCAATCCACCCGCGGATATGCCTGATTCAAACAGCGCGTGCAGGGTCGGTGGTAAACTCGTCAACAGCGCGGGCTGCGTCGGCAGACCGAGTCCAATGCCCAGCGCGAGCGCCACGATTACACCTTCGCGTTGGCCGAGTCCGGCGACAATCAATAGTCGCACTCCCGACACCGCCACGAGGCCGAACATCAGCAGCGCAAGTCCGCCGAGCACCGGCGGCGGCATCGCCGTCACCCATCGACCCACCACGGGAAAGAGTCCGAGCGAACCAAGAATCACCGCCATTACGTAGCCGACCCGCCGACTCGCCACGCCAGTGATTTGAATCACACCATTGTTCTGCGCGTAGGTTGCACTCGGAAATCCGCCGAACAATGCGGACGTTGTGCTCAACAATCCATCCACGAGCACACCGCCGGAAAGCCGTCGCCAGTGCGCCGTCCCTGTCGTCGGCAAACCGGATAATTGCGCGGTCGCCGTCATGTCACCCATCGCCTCGAGCAGCGAGACGAGGTAAATAAAGGCGAACGGCAGCGCGAGGCTCCATTGAAAAGCAAACCCGTGCGGCAACAACTTTGGTCGCGTAAACCAGGCGCTCGTGGGATCGATCTGCGGCGCGTGCAGTCCACCCACCAGCCCGCACAACACACATCCGACGACCACGCCAAACGCGGCGCCCGCGATGCGCATCCACGCCCGCCCCGTCGCCTGTGCAACGACAATCACCGCCACCACCGTCAGTCCCACCACGAGTCCCATCCACGCCGGGGCATCCGGCCGCAACGGAGTCGCCATTCCGTAATACGCCGAAGGAATCAGCGACGCGCCGATTAAGAGCACGACTACACCAGAAATGAGTGGTGTGAACACCGACTTCAGTCGCGAAATAAAAGGCGCGAGCACGATCACCACCGGCGCAGTCACACACGAGAGTCCGAACATGAGCGCAAGTCCGCCGGCATTTCCCGCCTGCGTGAGCGGCTGAAGAAACGCGAAACTCGTTCCCGTTACACTCAGTAATCCGGATCCGAGCGGGCCGCGTTGACGGCACTGCAAAAACACGCCGATGCCGGAACAGAGGAGCGCGATGCTGATCAGGTAAGCAGTGTCCGCCGGCGAAATTTTCAGGATGCCCGCGAGGATCAGGGGCGGCGTAATCGTGCCCACGACCATGGCGGAGACATGCTGCACGCCCACGAGAATCGCGACGCTGAGCGGGGGTTTGGACTCGAGACCGTAGACGAGTGAAGGCGCCGCAGCGGACGCAGGATTATTTTCCACGTTTCAAAATTAGCAGACGTCGCGCCACCTACGAACTCAAGTAGGACGAGAAGTAGGTTGTCGATCGGATTGAACGCAGTCGCTGAAAACCGCGACGTCCACGTCGTGGATCACTCCTGTAGCGCAGGCGTCCCTGCCTGCCGGGATCGGAAGACCCGGACGACACGGAGGTCGTCCCTCCATTTAAAACACAGCAGGCACGGAGGCCTGCTGCTACGCCGACGCACAAAAAAGGCCGCTCCCTCAGGAGCGGCCTTTTCGTGTGTGTGTCAGGTGTCTATCCGATCAAAACTTGTATTTGACGTTAAACGACAACGTCGTCCCCGCGAGCGCGAAGATGGAAGCGTTGCCATAAACTGCATTGGGCGGGGCCCAGTTGTTTTGGTCGGTAATGTTATTTACGCTCAGGCGGTAGTCCCACTTTTTCGTGTGGTACGAAACGCTTGCGTCGATTTCGTACTGCCACGGAATCACGAGAGTGCCGGCGTAATTATTGTTCATTTCGCCCGTGACGAGAGTGTTGGCGGTGAAACCCCAACCACTATCAAACGTGTACGAGATCAGCCCGTTGAACGAATTCATCGGCAGGCCCGAGACTTTGTGGACCTTTGAGTAGTCGATGCCTTCGGTCGGCAGCAGCGCGATGCCACCGTCGGATTGGAATGGCGCCGTGACCGTCGCGTCGATGTACGAGTAGGACAGCGTCGTGTAGACATGCTTGTTCGGCTGGTAATTCACCTCGGCCTCGAAGCCCTTCGAGTGGAACTTCTGGATGACCGTGCTGCTGGTGCTCTTCGCGGTACGCTTCTGGTCGTACACAGCGAAGTTCAAGAACACCTTGTTTTGAAGCAGGGCGTATTTCGTGCCGATTTCCCACAGCTCGCTCGGTTGGGTGAAGTTTTCCTTGTCGAGCGCCGTGCCCGCGGCGTTCCAGCCGGTGATGCCGCCGCCGTTGCCCACGGCGCCAGAGGTATTCTGGCTGTAGTTGTAAGTGGCATAGACGCTCGAAGCTGAGGTCGGTTTGAAAACCAAGGAGCCGTTGTAGCTCGGAATCCAAACGTTCATCGTATCGTGAACCACGGGCGAGGTGAGCGGATCTTTGACGTTGGCGCTGAGATGATCATAGCGCGCGCCGGTCACGATGCTGAATTTCTCCACCGGCTTCCAGGTGGCTTGGAAAAACGGCCCAACCGTAGTGGCGTGGCTGTCGTTGGTGTCTCCGTTGATCGTGCCTTGCGTGGCGTAGCGACCGGCCCAGCCGGGGACCGGCTGCCCGACGAAACGTCCATAGAATGCGTCGGCGTTGTAGACGTTAACATACTTCAAGTCCTTCGTCAGGTCCCACACATTGGCGGGCTCGAAGAAATAATCATCATACGCCTTCGTCTTCTGGTAACGGAGGTCGATTCCCGTGTTGATCGAGACAAATGGCTTCGAGATGATGACCTCGGTGCGGTTCTCCGCGAACCACGACGGATCGACGATTTCCGAGTAGTAATAACTGCTCAGCGTATTGCGGGCAGTGTAGCTCCAGAAAGAGTTGTTAACAATCTTCAGGTCTGAGCTGGCGTTGTAAGTCTGGATCGCCTGCGCGTTGAACTCGCGGCCCGTCGAATGATCGCCGGGTTTGAGCAGACGGTTATGGCGGTCGATCTTCACCGTGGGACCGAACTTGATCACATTGCCAGGCTGCCCGGGGAAAAACGCGTCTGGCGAATTACCGAGCACATACTTGGAATTCTGTGCATCAGACGGCGTGGCGGTGGCGCCGTTGTTGATATTGATGCCGGTGATGTAGTTTCCGTGGTCGATCAAATCCTGCGTGACGCGGTTGATGCCCCAGTTTTCGGTGTAGCGAAACCAGCTCGCCGAAGCGTTCACGAACAACTCGTATTTATCCGACGGCCGGAACGTCAGCGCGCCGTAAACGGAATTGTTCTTGTTATAAAAATCATGCCAGTAGCCATCGCTGTCGGTGCCGGAATAGCTGACGCGGTAGGCCAGGACTTTCGAGAGAGGACCACCGGTATCGATCGTCCATTCTTTTTGTCCATAGTTGCCAACCGTCATGCTGATCTGGCCCTTGAACGCATCGAAATACGGGCGCTTGGTCACGAGATCGATGAAGCCGCCGACGTACATCGACGTGCCTTGGACCGCGGTGGCCGGACCTTTGACGATGTTGACGGATTCAACGGCGTTGAAGTTCAGTGGCAGACCGTTGCCGTTGGAAGTGATGCGGCCACGCACGCCGTTGATGAAAAGATCGGCCGTCTGACCGCGAATACTGGGATTCGCCGGAGCGCCGAAATTTGTCGTCGTGTACGAACTCGACGTGAGCTTCGCAAAATCGAGCACGCTCGAAATGTTGATGTCGCTCAGCTGCTGGCGGGAGATGATCGTGACGTTGCGAGGAACATCGACAATGTTGTCATCGGTGCCGAACACCGAATTAAATGGACGCGCGGTTGGCAGGATTTGCTGCGACAACGGCACTTCGTTTACTTCGAGCCGATCGAGCTTTACGGCCTCGTCGGGAGGCGACGCAGGTTCTGTCTGCGCGGAAGCTGGAAGCGCCATCAGCACCGCCGCCAATGCGGAAGCGAAGCAAGGAATGAGAGGTTTTTTCATTATGTGTGTTAGGAAGAACTAAACCGAACTTGTCATAAGCAGGTCATATACCATGTACGCAGTGCATTCGACACGGTGTTTAACCAACGTCATTCACTGCGGCATACCCCGTGCTTTAATCCTCATCCGCTGCGTCATTGCAATGCCGTTTCTCGTCCTCCTTCACATCTGCATTCTGTTAGCGATCGTAACTCCCCGTCTTTACGGCGCTGAGCCACTGCTAAAACCCAAAGTGGTCGTCGTCGCAATTTTCGAAACCGGCGCTGATGTCGGCGACAAACCGGGCGAGCTTCAGTACTGGGTGGAACGCGAGCATCTCGACCGCACGATTCCGCTCCCGGCGGCTTACCACGCTGTCCGCGCCAATGCCGATGGCTCCGTGATCGCGATCGCCGCCGGCACCGGCAACACGAATACCACCGCGTCGATTATGGCGCTGGGTCTCGATCCGCGCTTCGATTTAACGAAGAGCTATTGGCTCGTCGCCGGGATCGCCGGCGTTGATCCGGCGGACGCCTCGCTCGGCTCCGCCGCTTGGGCGGATTACGTTGTGGAGGGCGATCTCGCGCACGAAATCGATGCACGTGAAATTCCCTCGGATTGGGAAACCGGTTATCTGCCGCTCGGGAAAACCCGTCCGTACGAACTACCGCGGCTCGCCACCGAATATGCGCCCGGCCAGTGGTTCAAACTCAGCCCTTCCCTCGTCCAGTGGGCTTACGCACTGACGAAAGACACACCGCTGCCCGACAGCGAAGCGCTGCAAAGCCTTCGCGCCGTCTACACCGGGTTTCCTAACGCCCAGCGCCCGCCCTTCGTTCTCATCGGCGCAAATCTCGCCTCGAGCACTTACTGGCACGGTCGCCTGCTCGATCAATGGGCCAACAAGTGGACCGCGTATTACACCGACGGAAAAGCGAATTTCGTCACAACCGCGATGGAAGATTCGGGCGTGCTCCGCGCTCTTCAAAATCTCACGAAAGCCGGACGCGCCGACGTGACTCGCGCCCTCGTCCTGCGCGCTGCGAGTAATTTCGACCAACCACCTCCAGGAATCTCCGCCGCAGCCAATCTCGCCGGCGAAAAAATCGGCAGCTACTCCGCGTATCTGCCATCGTTGGACGCAGCGCATCGCGTCGGCAGCCGCGTAGTGCGCGCACTCGTCGAAGGCTGGGCTCACTACGAAACCATTCCGCCCTCCGCCGTCGTTCCCTGACGAACACGGATCGTTTTCGCGCCTTCATCACCGATCTTTCTCCCCTCGCACCGCCACTACCCCATATCTCCTCTCATGCTCAACCGCCTCTTCAAACTGGACGAGAACCGAACCACCGCTGGCCGTGAAATGGCCGCCGGCCTCACCACCTTCGCCGCGATGGCCTACATCCTCGCGGTGAATCCGGGAATTCTTTCCGCGACCGGCATGGATAAAGGCGCGCTCGTTACCGTGACCGCGCTCACCGCCGCCGTCGCGACCACGATCATGGCGCTCATGACGAACTACCCGATCGCGCTCGCTCCGGGAATGGGCATCAACGCGTTTTTCACCTTCACCATTGTCCTCGGCAAAGGCGTCCCCTGGACCGAGGCGCTCGGGATGGTTTTCGTTAACGGCGTGATTTTTCTTCTGCTCTCGGTCACCGGCGTTCGCGAAAAAATCATCGCTGCGATTCCGCAGTCGTTGAAAATCGCCGTCACCTGCGGCATCGGTCTTTTCATCGCGTTCATTGGTTTGAAAAACGGTGGAGTCATCGTCGCGAACCCGGCCACGTTCGTGTCGCAAGGCGATTTCGCCTCCGGTCCAGTCGCACTCTGCCTCGGTGGCATCCTTCTGACGGCCATCCTCGTTTCCCGGCGCGTGCCCGGCGCGATCGTGCTCAGCATCGCGATCGTCACCATCGCCGGCTTGTTCGTCTCGGCGGGCAACGGCGCCCATGTCACGCAACTTCCCGCGAGCTTTATTGCCGCCCCGGCTTCCCCCGCGCCGATTTTTTTCAAACTCACCTTTAACTTTCTCACGAGTTCCACCGCTTTCTTCGTCGCGTTGCCACTGATCCTCACGCTGCTGCTGGTCGATATGTTCGACAATATCGGCACGCTCATCGGCGTGACGAAGCGCGCCGGTTTTCTTCGCCCCGACGGTACGCTGCCCAAAGCCGGTCGCGCTCTTCTCGCCGATTCGATTGCAACCATTCTCAGCGCTCTTTGTGGCACCTCAACCGTCACCAGCTACATCGAGTCCGCCTCGGGCGTCGAAGCCGGCGGCCGCACTGGGCTCACCACGATCACGACCGCGGCGCTCATGTTACTCGCCTTGTTTTTCACTCCACTGATTCTGGCGGTGCCCGCCGTCGCCACCGCGCCCGCGCTCGTGGTCGTTGGCATCTTCATGA
>CBRAFL010000045.1:0-21742 GCA_967755055.1 uncultured bacterium | reverse complement strand
GGCATGCGGGGCGGCAATTATCTCGCTGCAGGAATCGAGCACGACGAGCACGGCGCGCCGACGGCGAACGGAGCGTTGCACGCGCGGATGAATGACAAGCGCCTCGAAAAATTTAAACCGCTGCAACAGCGCCGCGATCTCTTCATCCTCGAAGGTGATCCTGAAGCTTCTTTCGGGGTGATCGCCTGGGGAAGCGTCGCTGGCATCGCGCTCGAGGCAATTCGGACGGCACGGGCCGAAGGAGTGAACGCGAAGCTGCTGATTCCGAAACTGCTCTATCCCATCGCGGAGGATATTTTTTCAGAATTTCTTGGCTCGCTGACGCGCTGTGTGGTCGTTGAACAATCACATCAAGGACAGCTGTATCGGTTGATGCGGATGTGGGTGGATGTTCCCACTCGATTCACCGCCTTCGCGAAGAGTGGTGCGAATCCCATTACACCGGGAGAAATTGTGGCGCAGCTCCGCGCGATGGCGCGGTCCGCGGCGCGCGGGTCACGTCGGGCAACGTCGGATCTTCTCAACGTCCTATGATCTCACCGAGTACTTCTGAGACTTGCTCTGGTGCGCCGGCCGGGCACGAGAGCGTGTGTTCACCGAAGGATTTTCGCAGCGCTCTGAAACCGATCTGGTGCCCGGGCTGTGGTGACTACGGAGTGGTCACAGCACTTTATCGCGCGCTCGCGGCGATCGGACGGCCGCCTCATGAGATTGCGTTTGTCTCCGGCATCGGCTGCTCGAGCCGCATCCCTGGCTACACGACAGCGTATGGATTTAACAGCGTGCATGGGCGCGCTCTGCCGATTGCGCAGGGGATCAAGATGGCGAATCCCGATTTGCTCGTGTTGGTCGCAGGCGGCGATGGCGATGGTTTTTCCATCGGCGGCGGTCATGTGGCACACGCGATTCGGCGGAATCCAGATCTCACCTACATTGTCATGGACAACCAGGTGTATGGGTTGACGAAAGGCCAGGTCTCGCCGACGTCGGCGCGAGGAACGAAAACGCCGACGTCTGTTTACGGCAGCATGGAAGATCCGGTGAATCCTTTGCTCTATGTGCTCGCGTATGGCGCGGGCTTTGTGGCCCAGGGCGTGCCGGCTGATCTCGACGGGCTGGCCAAGATGATTGAAGAGGGTATTCGGTATCCGGGATTTGCATTCATCAATGTTCAGTCGCCCTGCGTGAGTTTCGGCGATCCGGAGAATCAGATGAAAGTGCAAAAAACCCGTATGCGTAAACTCGCCGCGGAAGGCCATGATGTCTCGAACCGGCTCCGCGCGATGGAGCTGGCGCAGGACTACGGCAAAGAACTCTACACGGGAGTGCTCTATCGGAATCCGAATCCTCCGCCGACCTACGGAAGTCAGATCAAGGTGCTGCAACAAGAGCGCATGGCGAAGGCGAGGGTGGATCCCGAGGGATAAGACTTCGGGGCAGAGCTTCCTCGGTAGGGCGAACCGTCCCCGGTGAGCCGAAGCATGCGAGTTATTTGAGGCGCGCGACGAACTCGGCACGGCGGGACGTACGCCAGAGGCGCACAAGCCTCGCCCTGCTACGATCGTTCCGCTCTGAACCGAGCTAGTTTTTTATCTTCGCTCTTCTGCCTTCCCGTGCGCGTCGCAGGTACGACTTCACGCGTAGTCGCGATACACGGGTTCGAACATCCGGCTGCGAATGTCTCTTTCGACATCGGACGGCCGTGGTGTTCTCGCGAGGCCGGCGTCGTGCGCGGCGATCGCGACAGCGGTGGCGATCTGCAGCGATACGTCGCGAATTTTTGTCAGCGGCGGAAAAACCCGCCCGACCGCGAGATCTTCCGGTTGCACGAGATTCGCGAGCGTGCGTGCGGCGGCGAGGAACATCGTATCCGTGACTTCACGCGCCTCGCACGCCAGCGCACCAAGGCCGACGCCGGGAAAAATGTAGATGTTGTTGCCCTGTCCGGGCACATAGCGCCGACCGTTGTAGTCGACCGGTGCGGACGGACTGCCGCTCGCGTAGATGGCGCGTCCCTCGGACCACGCGTAGGCTTGTTCCGCGGTGCACTCGGCTTTCGAGGTAGGATTCGACAACGCGAAGATGATCGGGTGCTCGTTGATCGCGCTCATCGTTGCAATGATTTCACGCGTGAACGTCGCGGGTGTGCCGGAGACGCCGATCAACGCCGTCGGTTTTAATTCTTTTACCGCGGCCGCGAGCGTCGGGATAAACGCGTGATCGTGAGCGTAGGGGAGTTTGTGCTCGGCGAGATCGCCACGGCTTTTCACCACGAGACCTTTTGAATCCACAAACCAACAACGCGCCCGCGCATCCGCTTCACTCAATCCGTCGGCGCATGCGGCGCGTACGAAGAGATCCGCGATTCCGGTCCCGGCTTCGCCGGCGCCGAGGAAGAGGAGTCGTTGCTGGGCGAGCGTGCCGTGCGTTTTCCGCAGTGCCGCGAGCACGCCAGCTAGCGCGACGGCGGCGGTGCCTTGGATGTCGTCGTTGAAACTCGGCAGCCGCTGTCGATAAGTTCGGAGCAGGCGAAATGCATTGGTGTTTCCAAAATCCTCCCATTGCACGAGAGCCTTGGGAAAAACGGATTGAACGGCGGCGACAAATTCCTCGATGAACTCGTCGTAGGCCGCGCCGCGCGCACGAGGCTCCTTGATGCCGATGTAAAATTCGCCGGTGTGCAACGACGCGTTGTCGGTGCCGACATCGAGCGTGATCGGCAGCGTGTAACCCGGATGCACGCCGGCGCACGCCGTGTAGAGCGCGAGTTTGCCGACGGGAATGCCCATGCCGAGCGCACCGAGATCGCCGAGCCCGAGAATGCGTTCGCCATCCGTGACGACAATCAGCCGGACACTTTCCTGCGGCCAGCCGCGCAAAATTTCTGCGATTCGGCCGCGTTCGCGCAGGCTGATGAACAGACCGCGGGGGCGGCGATAGATCGAGCCGTACTCGAGGCATGCCTGGCCAACGGTCGGCGTGTAAATGATCGGCACCATCTCTTCGATGTGATCGAGCACGAGGCGATAGAAGAGAACCTCGTTCCGATTTTGCAGGTTCGTAAGGTAAATATATTTCTCAATCGCATCCTGTTTCCGGCGTACCGCGGCGAGTGTGCGATGAACTTGCTCTTCGAGGGTGAACACGCGTGGTGGCAGCAAGCCGCGCAGTCCGAGCACATCCCGCTCACGCTCGGTGAACGCCGTGCCTTTATTCAGCAGCGGATCGGCCAGCAAGCGCTGCCCATGCGGATGGCTGTCCTCGCCCCAAGCGCACAAGCCATTCAAGGTGCCTTGAAAGTTCATTCCGATACCATAGCGAAATGCGTGCGCACCGCCTGCGCAGTTTTTGCCGATTGCTGTGCTGATCTGGCGAAAGAAAGCTGCCGCCGACTGCAATTCACTTCTGTTTCCGCTGTTAGTTACGGCTGAAGGATTTCGACCATCGACCGCGGCGCTCCGTGAACCAACTCGGATGCGTGGCACGGGCGATCGGGAATGGGTGGGGTAGGCTGTATGGCACATCGCCCCATTGCGGACGGACCGATCCGGCGATAGGTTTTGCGGTTCTCGCGGTCTGCGCGATGTAGCACCGCGAAAGGAGTGAAATATTAATCCTAAACGTGAGGAACTTCACCATGCGCATGGCAGCAGAAAAAGAAATGGCTCACATCGGCGAAACTCAAGGAGCCGCCGATCACGATCACGACATGATTCACGAACTCAGCAAACGGCTCGATGCGCTCTGGCGCCTGGACCAATACATCGCCAACGCCGATGGATTTCCCGATCTCCAGAGCTTTTGGAACGATTTAAAACGGCAGGAAAAACAGAATGTGGCCCGGCTGAAAAAATTTGTGGCAGAGCATTGCGCGAAGGAATGCTTCTGATCGACGAATCGGCGCACGAGCAAAATTCCATGCCGACGGCCACCCGCAAAAAATCGCCTGCCTCTCGTCGGATTGGCCGCCGGACGTGAGGGGGGAATGAAGCCGTCGCTGTTGCTCGCTCTGGTCGCGAGCGCTGGGCTCGGCGCGATTGTCGGCCTCGTTCGCCAATGGAGTGAACAGACCGACACGTCACACCTCGGCGAATACAGTGGCGTTCGCACGTTCACGCTGTGGAGTGTACTTGGTTGCATCGCCGCGTTCCTGTCTGACCAGTATGTGCCGGCGGTGCTGCCGGTCACGCTCGCAGCGGTGAGCGCACAGTTCATTTTGCGGCGCGCGCCCACTGCGACCGAGGCGAACAGACAGGGCAGTACGACCTTCGTCGCGGCGCTCGTAACGGTATCGGCCGGCGCGCTCGTTTATTGGCAGCATCGTGCGGAGGCCGTGTTGGTGAGCGCGCTAACGAGCGTGCTGCTTGGATTGAAAAATCCGATACACGCCTGGACGCGCGCGTTTACCGAGACGGATATTCGCGCGACACTCCAATTCGTTGCGATCACCGGCGTGATTTTGCCATTGGCACCGAATCGCGATCTTGGGCCGTTTGGCGCGTTCAATCCTTATGCGACGTGGCTCATGGTGGTGCTGGTCTCCGGGATCGGGTTCGTCGGCTACGTGGCGATGCGACTTTCGGGTCCACGGGTGGGTCTGTATCTTGCCAGCGTACTCGGTGGGATCAGTTCGAGCACCGCGGCGACGCTCGCTTTCAGTCGCCGTAGTCGCGAGGACTCCGCCAACGCGCCCCACTACGCCACAGCGGTGATCATTGCGTGCACGATCATGCTGCCGCGGCTCATCGTGGCAGTGAGTTTTGTGAACCGGCCGCTGGCGCTCCACCTGCTCGCGCCACTCGGATTGATGGCGTTACCGGGACTCGGCTACGCTGTTTGGAACTGGCGACGCCATCGCGAGCGGCAGTCGGCCGGTGCTCGACCGGCGATTTCAAATCCGCTCGGCCTGACCACCGCGATAGGTTTCGGTGCGCTCTTCGCGGTGCTGAATTTCGCAGTGAAAACAGCGGCCCACTTTGATTCGCTGCAACGCGCGTTGTCGCCACTCGCGTTTATTTCGGGTCTGGGAGATGTCGATGCGATCGCGCTCGCCGTGGCCAGCCGACAGGGGATTTCGCCGGACTTGGCGGTCCATGCGATCATTTTGGCTGCGATCGCAAACTCACTGCTCAAAGCGGGTCTCGCCATCTGGCAGGGAGCTGAATCGCTGCGCTGGCCCGTCGCGATTTCGATGACATTGACGATCGCATGTGGCGTTGCGTGGTTTTGGTTTGGTCCCGCCGAGTGATTTTTTTGGCGCGTGCTTTCAGCGAGCGTGAGAGGCAGAGCTCACCGAGAATCCTCCGCCGACCCGGTTGGCGCTTGCGGATTTCGCCCCATGGCGCCACGCGCGTCGGAGGTGTATTCGTGGGCCATTAACCCCAACGAAAACATCATGCCTACTCAACAAGCCAGGGAGCGCGCGCGACGTGATGCGCGCGAAGGAAAAAAACCTACGACTCAGGCGGGCGAATTCGTTCGCGAGGAAATGCACAAATATGAGGAGGGCAGCGGCAATGTGCACTCTCGCCAGCAGGCGATCGCCATCGGTCTTTCGGAGGCTCGCCGATCCGGCGTCAAACTTGGCTCGCCCGCGCGCGGCAAAACTTCCGCGGCGACCCGACGCAAGGCGCGTCGCGATGTCGCTGTGGGAAAAGGCCAGCGCAAGCCGTCTCCGACCCGGTCTCGCGGCGCTAAAAAGGCAGCGCGCACGCGGGCGCGCCGCTATGCTCATGCGTCCAAGTAAAGGTAGTACAGACGAGGTCGTGCATGCCGGTGACATCCGCGTGGCGACGTTTCACGGCACGGTGCAGATCAGCGGTTTCGTTAATACGGCGGAAGGGAAAACCCGCGCTGAAATGCTGGCGATGCCGCCGCGTCCGGCACCGTGAACAAGAATCGACGACGCCGACGCGGAAATTAGTCTTTCCCGTGACCCGAGTGAACCGCCGAGTAATACGGGTCATCAAGTTCCCGATGATGAAGGAACGGATGAACAAAAAGCGGTTGAGCGTCTCACGGAAGAAGGTGTCGAAGAAGCGCAGCACGAGCAGATGCTCGCAGCTCGTCGCCATCAGCGTCACGAGGACATGGAGTAGTGAATCTCAGATCCAGCTTCGGACGCCGGCGATTACCGCCGGGCCGTCCGTGAGGTGTGGGGCTGCCGATCGGGAGCCGAGAAATTCCTGCTCGGCCAGGAGCCAGCATTCCCGATTCAAAGAGCTGCGGAAGCTGCGCGAGCGGGCGATATCATCAGCTCGCCGGGCGATGCGTAATTGGAGCTCAAACAACTCGTCGATCACAAAATCGGAGTAGGCTTTGGGGTTCATGAATGGAATCACGAGCAAGGACCTTCAGAAAATGGACAACCCGGCGGTTCCGTCCAGCGCCTCCGAGACAGAATTTCTCCGATCCGCGTATCCAAAATTCCGGTAGGACCGGCTGGATGTGAGCACGTGCGCAGTTTTATCGAGCCTTTACGGTTTCTCGCGACATAAAAGCGAGCCGCGCCAAAACGTGTCGCGACCTATAGGCATCCAGCACGCCAACCCGCTGCTTGCCTTGCGGTCCATCGATGTTTTTTCAGTGTGGATTATTCTTCATGAGTAATTCCGAAAATTCTGGTTCCCATGGTGGTCCGCTCGCCGGGCAAGGTCCCATCGAGATGGGCAATGTGAAGCAGCGGAAGCGCTACAAGGTTGCTGGAGGACTGAAGGCCGTGGCGGAAGTCATCGAGTACGGCGTCGCGCATTCGGGCATCATGAATACGCTGAAAACTTCGATGACGTTGAATCAGGTCGACGGCTTTGATTGTCAAAGTTGCGCGTGGCCGAATCCGGATGGCGAGCGGAGTTTTGCCGAGTACTGCGAAAATGGATTCAAGGCGGTCACGTATGAGGCGACGGCCAAGCGGGTGGACGCGGACTTTTTCCGAAACCATTCCATCGCTGAGTTGGCGACCAAGTCGGACCACTGGCTTGGCGCGCAGGGGAGAATTGCCGAACCGATGGTGCTCCGGCCGGGCGCCACTCACTACGAGCCGATCACATGGGACGCGGCGTTTCAGCTCATCGCGGCGGAACTAAAGGCGCTCGGTTCGCCGCATGAGGCGGCGTTCTACACGTCCGGCCGGACGAGCAACGAGACGGCGTTTCTTTACCAATTATTCATCCGCGCCTTTGGGACCAACAATCTCCCGGACTGCTCCAACATGTGTCACGAATCAACGAGCGTGGCGCTGCCGCCGATGATCGGCGTAGGCAAAGGCTGCGTGAAACTGAGTGACTTCGAACTCGCGGATGCGATTTTTATCATTGGCCAAAATCCTGGGACGAATCACCCGCGGATGCTGACACTCCTACAGGCGGCGAAGGAGCGCGGTTGCAAAATCGTGACTGTGAATCCGCTCCCGGAAACGGGTTCGTTTAAATTTAAAAATCCGCAGGATTTGCTTCATCCGACGCGCATGCCCCGCTTTTTCTTTAGCGGCGGAACGCAGATGAGTGACCTTTGGCTGCCCGTCACGATTAACGGCGACATGGCTTTTCTCCGAGGGTTGATGAAAGAAATGCTGGAGGAGGAAGAGCGCCGGCCGGGCGAAGTTTTCGATCACGAATTCATCAAGCATTACACGACGGGAATCGACGCACTGCTCGCGCAGATCCGTGCGGCATCATGGGACGAAATCGTCGCGGACTCCGGTTTGACGCGTGAATCCATCCGTGAGGCGGCGCGAATCGCGATGGATGCGCGGAAGATTATTGTCTGCTGGTGCATGGGTCTGACGCAGCACAAGAACGCGGTGGCGACGATTCAGGACGTGATCAATTTTCTATTGTTGCGCGGCAATATTGGGCGACCCGGCGCCGGGCCTTGTCCCGTACGTGGACATTCGAATGTGCAAGGCGATCGGACGATGGGGATTTGGGACAAACCGAAAAAAGAATTTTTGGAAAAACTCGGAAAAGAATTTTCATTCGGTCCACCGTTCGAGCCTGGCCTGGACATTGTGGAAACGGTGAAGGCCATGCACGAGGGAAAGGTGAAAGTGCTTTTCGCGTTAGGCGGAAATGTGCTCGGTGCGAATTCCGACACGGAGTTCACCGCAGCCGCGCTGCAAAAATGCCGGCTTACGGCGCACGTCTCGATCAAGCTCAACCGGGCGCATGTGGTTACCGGATACACCGGTTTGATCCTGCCTTGTCTCGGTCGCACAGAGGTCGACCGGCAGGCGAGTGGCGTGCAGTTCATGAGCGTTGAAGACAGCATGGGTGTGATCAATCCCACGCGTGGCAGTCTTCAGCCGGCATCCCCGCATCTCTTGAGCGAGCCCGCGATTGTCGGCGGTTTGGCGAAAGCGGTGTTGGGCCCAAACAGGCCCATTGCTTGGGATGAGTACGTCGGAAACTACGATCTGATCCGCGACAAGATCGAAGCGGTGGTGCCGGGATTTCCGGCGTACAACGAACGAATTCGCACGGGCACGTTTTATCTGCCCAATGCCGCGCGCGACGAGCGCAAGTTCGCGACGCCGTCAGGCAAGGCCAACTTCATCGCTCACCCGTTGACGCGAGCGCATCCCGAGCCAGGGCAGTACTTGTTAATGACGATTCGCAGTCACGACCAGTTCAACACGTCGATCTACGGTTTGGATGATCGCTACCGCGGAATCTACAACGGCCGTCGCGTGGTTTTCATGAACGAGGAGGACATGAAGGCGGAAAATTTAATGCAGGGCCAGCTCGTGGACCTGACGAGCCATTTCAACGGACAGGAGCGTTACGCGAAAAAATTCATGGTCGCGCCGTACCCGATTCCGCGGCGTTGCATGGCCACGTACTATCCTGAAGGCAATGTGCTGGTGCCGATCGACAGCGTGGCGGACAAAAGTAATTGCCCGACGTCGAAGTCGGTTTTCATCACGGTGCGTTCCTCAGCTGAGCAAAAATTTTAGGCTCAAAATTATTGGCGCAGTTGAAGGCGAGGTGCGCACTCGGATGAAGAAAAGGTTGTGTCACAGAGTTGCACAGAGCTCCGACACAGAGGTCACGGAGCGGAACACTGCAACCCAAGCTCCAGAACCCGCCCTTCAATCGGCATTCCCTGCACATGAAACGCATCTCACACCTTGTGGCCTCCTGCTTTCTCTGTGTTGGAGCTCTGTGCCCTCTGTGCCACGGTTTTGATTGGTTTGGGTATGAAATATTGAGGCTAGGCGGACGCGGGGCGGAATTGTGGTGCGCGATAAACGAACCACCAAAACCATAGTGCGCCGATCGCCCCCAGCGAAGCAGCGACCGTGAAATTCGCTTGTGGATTGATCGACCAGAGCCATGCGCCGACGAACGAGCCGAGTGTGACGATGCAATCGCGAATGAGATAGTAGGCGCCGTAAGTGCGCGCGCGCAGAGCTGGCGACGCCTGCCCGATGATGATCGCTTTTCGTGCGGGTTCACCAAATTCCTTCAAGCCGCGCACAACAAAAGCGACCGCGAGCCACGCGAAGTTGTCCGCCCAGAGTAAGGTGAGGGGGAAAAGCGTGAAGAAAACGAACGTCACGAGCACGAATGGCCGCTGCCCATATTTGTCCGCCAGATGAGCGACCGGAATGTAGCAGATCATCGCCGTCGCCATTTCGAGAGCGACCAGCCACCCGTATTGCGCGGCATTCAAGCCCGCATGGTTCATCGCCCAGAGGATGACGAACGCGAACGGCAGCCGTTCGCAGAATCGAATGAGGATATCGCTGACAAGCAGCTCACGCAGCGCCGGCGTGAAGGATTTCACGACGCCGACAAACGAGATACTGCCGCCGCGAGGATTTTGTTTTTGTTCCAGGTCGATCGCAGGCTCGGCCATGAACCACTGAAAACCCATGGTGACGAGATTCAGGCCGATGCAAAGGCCGAGGGCGTATTTCACGCCATCCAACCAACCAAAATTCACGACCATCCAGCCGCCGATCACTGGGCCGATCGCCATCGGCACGCGCCGCACCATCGATTGCACCCCGATTCCCATCGTATGCCGGTTGCGGTCGAGCGCCGTCGCAACGACCACAAAGGTCGTTGGCAACGACATCGCGCTCCAGGCGAGAAACAGAAAAGCGCCGAGCAACAGCGCGAGCCAGTGGTGCCACGCCAAAACGAGGACATAGCCGGCCACGGAGAGAGCACTAAAGGTGAGCAGCGCGCGACGCTGTCCCCATCGGTCGGTCAACCAGCCGCCGGGATAGGCATACACGGCTCCGAGAAACGTCTGCAACGCGTCGAAGGCGCCGATGACCATGATTCCTCCGCCAAGCGTCTCGATATATTTGGGAGCGAAACCGAGCCAAAGTTTTTCTCCGCATCCTGCGACCACGAGCGCCAGCAGCAGCAGCGTTGTGTTGCGCCGCAACGCGAGAAAGTCGGCGATGGAGCGCAATTTCTTCACGTTACACCAGCGGCCACGCGACGCTGACACTCGGCATGGAGTGCATCATAAACGATGAACTCGCGTTGCAAAATCTCATGGTCGGTCAACCCGAGTGCACTGAACCCGAATGCAACCCACCGCAGACCTTCGCCGGCCGGGTGCGGGTTGCTCGGGTGCGAATCGGCGGCGCGAACAATCCCGGCAAGGAGCGCGAGCGCGGGATCACGGAGACCATATTTCTTCAGAATCGAATCGAAGGATACGTCCTCGCCATGATGACCGAGTTCGCAGCCATCGACGTCGAACGGCGTGGCTCCGAGTTCCTGCGCCTTTGCGGCCACCTGTGCCGTCGGCACGAAGAAAAATTCCGCCTGTGGGTCGATGAATTTCTTGATGAGCCAGGGGCAGGCGACCCGGTCTACTTTTATTTTCTCACGTGTGATCCATTTCATTATTTTTTTGTCTGAGTATCGAGTGCGGCCTTGAGCGTCGTCGCCAATGCGGCCGTCGATGCCTTGCCCCAATAGTGGAGAAAAAGAATCCGGGGGTTCTCGTGCGTCATGTGGCTGTGGATCGCGACGATGTTGATGCCTCCGGCTCGCAGTGTTTTCAGCACTGTCTGCAACTCGTCTTCGAGCACCGCAAAGTCACCGTCGACGATTGCGTTGTCATCCGTGCCGGCGAAAGCGGCCCAGGTATTCACGCCCATCTCTTTCGTCATTTTGCACCCGCAGGGCATCGTGGTTTCGCGACCGATCACCACTTTGAACATGCCATTGCTCGCCTGGCCTTTGGTGCCGAGCGTTTCGTCAACGATTTTGCCGGTGATCGAACTCGATGCTGGAGCGAACGCCGCGCCAAACAGTTTCGCCGGTTGAGGATGCTCTGCGCGAATCTGTTTCTGTTTCGCGAAGACCGCTTTTACTCCGCCAGCGAGCGTCTCGAGTGCGCCCTCACCGCCGATGTGCATGAAATAGACACGCGGCTCGTCGAAGAAAAAATGATTGTGCAACGCCGTCACACTGAGTCCGGAGTCGAGCGCGGCCGACATCACGGGATTCACTTCGTCTTCGAAAAGCACGAGATCGCCGGCGACCATCGCTTCCGCTTTTCCGCCTTCGACGAACGCGGCCCAGCTCGTCAGTCCCATGAACGGCGGCATTTTCCAGCCGTCCACGGAGATCGGCAGATCGTTGCGCGGCGCAGTGACTTTAAAAACTCCCTCCTGCTGGTTCAACGCGCCTTTAAGGCCGGTCAGTTGTTCGATGCGAGCGGTGTCGAGCGTCGCATGCGCGACGAGTGGCAGCGCGATGATTGCGGTGCAGATTTTTGAAAAACGGGTGAGCGCGTGACGCGTGGAGTTAGTTGGTTCCATAGGTAAAATCATCAAAAACAGTGACGCTGTCCGCCTTGGTCCAAAGGCCGATGCTGCCTGCGTCCTTGAAGGTTTCGTCTTCAACATCGAACAGCTTTGTCCCGTTGACGGAGACCGTGAAAAGCTTGCCGTTGAACTCGACTCGCAGCGTGGTCCAGCGGGCGGTGGGCACTTTCACATCCGTGCCGTAGCCGAACATGCGGCCCTTCACCTGCAGCGAGGAGCGTTTTCCGTTCACGGTTTTGTAGAGCACAACATTTCCTTCGAGGGCATTTCCGCGGACGACGTAATAATTATCCGCATCCTGAAAGCGGAAAACGAGGCCGCCGGCCTGATCTTCTTTGCCGCTGAGCGGTTTGAATTTCACTTCGACGAAACCGTCTTTAAAACGCGTATCGGTTTTTGCCGCCCAGCAAAACGTCGCCTCGCCAGATTGTTTTACCACGTACGGCGGCGAGATGGCGGAGTCGTTGCGGACGACTTCCCATTTCGCGCTGCCACTTCCGGTGATGCCGGAGTCCCAGCCTTTGGGCAAGGCACCGGGTTCGGTGAACGTCACCTTGGATTGGGCGAAGAGGGTCGACGCGGTCATGACGAGGAGAAGAGTTATTCGCTTCATCGAGCAGTGACGGTAACTCACCGGTCGCCTCCGTGCCACTGAAGGTTTGTTAAGAATTGGCCGCTGCTCCTCGGTGTTTTAAGAATTGAGCGCGATACGAAAGACGCTGCCGCGGCCGAGCTCGCTTTCAACTTCGATGCGCCCTCCTTGGTGCTCGACGGCCCATTTTGCGATAGCCAGGCCGAGACCGTTTCCGCCCTCAGCGCGCGCCCGCGACTTGTCCACGCGATAGAACCGCTCGAAAATTTTCGCCTGATGCTCGGGCGCGATGCCCGGCCCTTCATCGGTTACGACAATCACCGTCTCATCGCGCTGTCGCGTTGCGCTGAGGAGGATGCGGGTGTGCGGCGGAGCGTAGCGAATGGCGTTGTGAACGACGTTCAACAATGCCTGACGCAACAGCAACCGGTCGCCTGACGCGGTCGGCACGTCGTCGCCGACGACCTCGAGAGTTTGGTTTTTTTCCGCGGCGAGCACGGACAAGCTGTCGCGCACGTCTCGCAATATTCCGGCGACTTCCAGGGACTCGTGCTGCACGGCGATCTTGCCGCCTTCCATGCGCGCGAGAGTGAGCAGTGATTCGATCAGTTCCTGCAAACGCTCGGCCTCTTCCAACATGCTGCTGATCGCGGGGTGATCGGCTTCGCGCAGGGCGACTTCGCCGACTGTGCGCAGCGCCGTCAGAGGCGTGCGCAACTCGTGTGACGCATCAGCGGTGAAACGTTTGAGCTCCGTGAACGAGTTTTCGAGCCGCTGCAAAGTCTCGTTGATGACGCTCGCGAGTTGCCCGACTTCATCGTGTGGATTCGCAATGGAGAGTCGGTCCGAAAGAGATTCTGAACTGATTTTTTTCGCATGCTCGGCCATTGCCGCGATCGGCTGGAGCGAGCGGCGTGCGACGAAATACCCTCCGAGCGACGCGAGAAAAACCGCGACCGGCGTCGCGAGCAGGAAGACTTCAACAATTTCCCTGAGGGTGTGGCGCATGTCGCCTTCGTCGCGAAAGATCCGGACAATCACGCCGCGGTTTCGCACGCGGGCTGGCCGTTCCATCACGCGGATAAAAAGTTCGCCCTCCAATTCGATCGTATAAAACCGGAGCGTGGACTGCAGTGGTGCAGGCAGAGCCTGCTTGATGTCTGCATCCCGCACCGGCCAGTGCCGCAGAAGAATCTGCCCATCTTCCGACCACACCTCGAACCAGGCGGACAGACGCGCGAAGCCTTCATCGCCGTGTGCGCCGAAGACGGTCCAACGAATTTTCCCGGACGCGTCGGCATCGAGCTGTGCCTCGACCAGATCGAAATCAATGCGAAGCTGCCGGTCGAGTTCAGTGCCCAACCGGTGCTCGACGATTTCGTAAACGACGGACGCGAACACGGCCAGCACGACGACCGTCGCGCCCGCATACCACAAGGTCAGCCTAAGCTTGAGCGAGCGACGGTGCCACCAGCTGCTCATGGAGAACTTGCTTCGCGTAAGACAAAGCCAACGCCGCGCACGGTGTGGATAAGTTTCACAGCCCGCCCGTCGTCGATCTTTCGCCGCAGGTGAGCGACGTGGACATCGATCACATTGTCGAGCGGTGTCGCGCGATGCGGCTCGCGCCAGACGTCCGCGGCCAGCATGCGACGGGTCACGGTCTGCCCGTCATGCCGAAGCAAATACGCCAGCAATTCAAATTCCCGGGGAGTAAGCGTGATCTCCTCTGTCCCGCGAGCGACGCGTCGGCTTTCCAGATCGAGCGTCAAGTCGCCCATTTGTTTTCTCGCGGGTCCGTCGGTTTTTTCGCGGCGCAACAATACACGGATTCGGGCGAGCAATTCCGCAAACGCGAACGGCTTTGTGAGATAGTCATCCGCTCCGCTGTCCAGACCCAGCACGCGATCTTCCACGGCGTCGCGGGCCGTGAGAAGCAGCACCGGCGTGCGCGTTCCACGGCTTCGCGCGATACGCAGGATTTCGAGGCCGTCGCGACCGGGCAGCATCCAATCCAGGATCACCAAACGAAAAGAATTCGCAGTGAATTGCGCGAGCCCGTCGTCGCCGGTGCGGGCCACGGTGGTTTCGTAGCCTTCGTTGCGCAATCCGCCGGCCAGCGCGTCGGCCGTCTTGGAATCGTCTTCAATGACCAGAATGCTCAAGGACAGGATTCTTGCGAAAACCTATTTCCGGGCGAGAGCGCAATTCTGAATAAGAATTAAGAAGACACGTGAAGGCGTGTTGCTTACAACCTGATGGTGACAACACCACCCGCCGCCGACACGCCGACGGCAATCTCCCGAGAACCGCACCCGAGTTTCGCCGAGGCGTTTCGTTTTTGGCTGAAACTCGGTTTCATTAGCTTTGGTGGACCAACTGGCCAGATCGCCATCATGCACACGGAGCTGGTGGAGAAAAAACGGTGGATCGGCGACGAGCGATTTTTTCATGCGCTCAATTACTGCATGCTTTTGCCGGGGCCTGAGGCGCAGCAACTCGCGATTTATTGTGGCTGGCTGTTGCACCGGACGTGGGGCGGCTTGGTGGCCGGAATACTTTTCGTGCTGCCGTCGGTGTTCATTTTGTGGGCGCTGAGTTATGTCTATGTCGCTTACGGAGCGGTGGCGTGGATCGCTGCGATCTTCTACGGATTGAAACCAGCCGTGCTCGCGATTGTTGCTTCCGCGGTGCTGCGCATTGGCAGCAAGGCTTTGAAAAACGCGGTGATGTGGTCGCTCGCCGCAATGGCGTTCATCGCGATCTTTTTTTTCAAAGCGCCATTTCCGCTGATCGTCGCCACCGCTGCGGTCATCGGTTTTGTCGGCGGACTTTGGCGGGAGCCGCTTTTCAATGTGGTGAAAGGTCACAACGCGAAGCACGCCGCCCGAGGCGATGCGGTGATCGACGATACGCACGCGGCACCGGCGCATACCCAACCTTCGTGGAGTTGGTCGATACGCGTGCTGGTTGTCGGCACGCTGCTGTGGTTCGCGCCGATTCTGGTGGCGGGCGTTTGCTACGGCTGGCGTGGGACACTCGCACAGGAGGGGATTTTTTTTAGCAAGGCCGCGATGGTGACGTTTGGCGGTGCCTACGCGGTGCTGCCCTACGTCGCGCAGCAGGCGGTTGAACACTATGGATGGCTTTCCGCTCCACAGATGCTCGACGGACTCGGTCTCGCAGAAACTACACCGGGGCCGCTCATCATGGTTTTGCAATTCGTCGGATTCCTCGGCGGTTGGAACGCGCCGGGGATGCTGTCACCGTTGGCTGCTGCGACGGCGGGCGCGTTGCTGACCACCTGGGTGACGTTCGTCCCGTGCTTCATTTGGATTTTTCTCGGCGCACCTTACATCGAGCAGTTGCGCAACCAGACGAAACTGACGTGTGCGCTCTCCGCAGTGACGGCTGCCGTGGTGGGAGTTGTGCTGAATCTCGCGGTGTGGTTCGGCTGGCACATCGTCATTCCAGCAGGAGGCGCGGGAATCGATTGGTTCGTGGTGGGCGTAAGCGCGGCGGCGTTCGTCGCGATGCAGCGATTCAAGGTGGACCTTATTCCGGTCGTGTTCGTCAGCGGGCTTCTTGGACTCATCCATCATTTTGTGTCGTGAGGTTGCGGACCGTTTCTGTGAACGGCGCAGTATTCGGGCGGGGTTCGCGTCACCTGAATGTTGCGCATTCCAGGTAGCTTTAAATCGACATTCAGTGGCGAAAAAGGCAGCGTGCGGGTTCCGGCTTAGACTAGGTGGGCGCGACGGCGCGTCCGAGGTAAACGAAATCCAATCAGAGGAACTAAGCCATGCCTACGAATCTACCCCGTCTCGTTTCCGCGATCGATCCGAACGATCGCGTTGTTGTCCAGGATACCGAATTCACCCGCGACGCTGTTGGTCGCTATATTTGCAACACATGGGATGAAGTCGTGCTGAACGGAGGTCTTCCCTTTGATGCGGTGGTGATCGGTGCCGGAATGTTTGGCGCGTATTGCGCGGAAAAGATTTTCCGCAACTCCGGCCTGCGTGTGTTGGTACTCGACGCCGGATCGCTCCTCGTGACGGAGCATGTCCAGAATCTCTCGCGCATCGGGCTCAACGCCGGCGGCGCTGTGGTGGTTGAGTCCAACGGACAGGATCCCGGCGCACGCGAGCAGGTGTGGGGTACGCCGTGGCGCAGCAAGACGGCTTTCCCTGGCCTCGCGTATTGTCTCGGCGGACGCTCGCTATATTGGGGCGGATGGGCGCCGCAACTGACCGATGCTGATCTCGCGCATTGGCCCGATGAAACCGTCGGCTATTTGAAAAGTATCTACGAGAAGATCGAGCAGGAGACCGGGGTCTTCGATAAAACCGATTACATATCGGGACCGCTCAATGAGGAGTTGATGAAGCGTTTTAAGGCGGTCCGCGCGTCCGTTCCGACGGTCGATCTCATCGAAGAGGCTCCACTGGCGGTGCAAGCGGCGGCACCTGCCTCCGGTCTCTTCAGCTTCGATAAATGGAGCAGCGCTCCGATTTTCGTGGATGCTGTGCGGGACGCCGCATCAAACCCTGACTGGCAGCGTCGCCTGTTTCATGTCCCGTGTGCTCATGTCACGAAGCTTCAGGTGAACAGCGGTGTCGTCACGACGATCGAAGTTCGCGTCAGTGGGCAATTCCGCACGTTGAATATTGCGCCGACGTGCGCGGTTGTGCTCGCGTCCGGGACGATCGAGTCAACGCGACTCGCGCTTGAATCCTTCCCGACCGCGCTGATGGGGCGCAACCTCATGGGCCATTTGCGCACGAACACCGTGGTCCGCATCCATCGCTCGGCATTCGATCCCTCGCTGCCGCAACGGCTGGAGGCGGCCGCGTTGCTGGTGCGAGGGTCGACGCCGAATGGACGTTATCACTTGCAGGTCACCGCAGCAGCCGACCCTGGTAAGAACTCGGAGGCGTTGTTGTTTCGAATGATTCCGGACATCGATCTCCTTGCGGCCACGCTCGCGAACCAGAAGGACGATTGGATTGTAATCACCCTTCGTGGCATTGGTGAAATGATGGGGGATCGTGACCCCGCCAAGCCGAAGCTCACCGGCTCGTCGCCGGGCTGGATGGATCTGAGCGATCAGACGGATGAATTCAGTCTGCGCCGCGCATGGGTGAATATCGTTCCGAGTGCGGCCGACAACGCGCTCTGGGATGCGATGGACCAGGCCGCACTGGCCCTTGCACGAAAACTCGCGAATGACGATCCCACCAAGATTCAGATCCTTGATCAAAAGCGGGACGGGCTTGGCACCACGCATCATGAAGCCGGCACGCTCTGGATGGGTACCGATCCGAACACGTCCGTCACAAATCTTGATGGGCGGTTCCATCATATCAGCAATGCGTACGCGGCCGGTCCGGCGGTCTTTCCGACCTTGGGCTCTGCGAATCCGTCGCTGACGGCACTGGCGCTTGCACGACGCACGGCACTCGCGATTGCGCGCGCGCCGTTCCGGAGCGAACCCGATTTCTTTCCCCTGGGGAACGGCGGTCTTAAAGGCTGGCAGATGGCGGGCAATGGAAAGTTCATCGAGCTCGGAGGCGACATCATTGAGTCGGTGGACGGCATCGGCCTGCTTTGGTTTACCGCGGAGGAGTTCGACGATTTCATTCTGCGCCTTGATTTCCGGTTGTCGTCGCCGACGGATAATTCCGGCGTGTTCATCCGGTTTCCAGCGCCCGGCCGAAACGATCCGGCGAACGATTGGAAGCCGGCCACCACGCAAGGCTATGAAATCCAAATCGACAATACAGGGTTCAATCCGGACACGAATATGTTCGATGACCCGTTACACAAAACCGGTGCGATCTACACCCTCGCGGCATCCAGCGCCATGATGCCGGCCGTCGGCCAGTGGCACGCCTACGAAATCGAGGCAGTGGGACCGAAGATCACGGTGCGACTCGACGGTATTCAGGTAAGCCAGCTCACGAACGCAAACCGGTCGGCCAAAGGGTTTATCGGCGTACAAAATCACCATGCTGGTTCGAAAGTGCAGTTCTCCCGCATGCGCATCCGAAAGATGGTGACAACGCCGCCTCCAGCGATCGCCCGCACTCGTATCGGTGCCGCGACGCCAGCGCCTGTGCTACTGTGAAAAAAGGAAGGGCGCATCATCGTCTCCGACATCTTCCACCGGCTGTCGAACGAAGGTGCGCCCACTGGAGCGGTTTCAAAAAATCTGTAGCTGTTTTGGTAGGGCGAACCGTCCCCGGTGAGCCGTCGCGCGACGGCTCGGCGAGACGCCTCGCCCTACCCGCAAGCAGTTCCTGCGCGGCGAATTCTTAACCCGCCGGTACGTTGACGCTTCGTGTTTCGGCCAGCCCCGGCGGAGTGCGAAACGCGAACGTGCCTCTGAACTCACTGAGGGTTTTGTCGAGCGAGCGGACATCCACGGGTTTGGTGAGGTGCGCGACAAATCCGGCGCTGCGGCTTTCCGCAATATCCTGTTCCATGCCGTATCCCGTTAACGCTATTCCGCGAAGGCCATACTTCGCCCGGAGCTCGCGCATCAGATCATTGCCACTGCCATCGGGCAGGCCGATGTCCGAGACGACCAAATCGATTTCCTCGTGTGCAGCGATATCGAGTGCGTGGCCAACCGAGCTTGCCGGAAACACGGCGAAGCGGCGTCGCGAAAGCAATGTCGTGAGCGTGATGCGCGTGGGAGCGTGATCTTCGACCAGCAGAATTCGTGGCCCGAGATTGACGGCGCTCTCTCCCGTAAGTGCAGCGGAAGACGGCTCAAGCGATGATTTCGAATTGATCACGGAGGCGGCGACGATCGGAAGTTCGATTACAAAAGTAGAACCATGGCCACGGCCGGGGCTGCTGGCGGTGATCGTTCCGTGGTGAAGATCGATCAGCGTTTTCGAAATCGCCAGGCCAAGTCCCAAGCCGCCGAAATTGTGCGCGCCGGGTTTCCTCGCGTGATCGCCTTGGGTAAATGCCTGAAAAATACGCGCCAGTTCGGCTTCGTTCATGCCGAAGCCGGAATCTGTAATGCTCACCACGGCTCGCGCTGGCGCGTCGTCGATTCGAGTCGTCACGTTGATCGAGCCACCGGGTGGCGTGAACTTCACCGCGTTTTTGAGCACGTTCCAAAACACCTGCTGCAATCGCATGGGGTCCCCTATTATGATCGGTGCCGCGGGAGCGCAGTCGATCGTCAGATGAATCGCGCGATCGTGCACGTCGGCTTTGATCGTGGCGAGTGCGTCGGAGAGGATTGCGTGCAGGTTGTGCGGCTGGCTTTCCAGGGTGAGTTTTTTCTGCGTGATGCGAGTGAGGTCGAGGAGATCATCGATCAATCGCGCTTCCAGAGAGGCGTTGCGGGCAATCGTTTCAAAATCCGCGCGGACTTCGACGGAATAGTCCGGGTTCTGTTCGCCTTCGGAAGCGAGCAGCAACACAGGATTGAGCGGCGTGCGTAGTTCGTGAGAAAGCGCGGCGAGAAAATCGTCCTTGGCGCGGGATGCCGCCACCGCTTCATCGCGGGCGCGCATGGCGGCCTCCTCTGAAATTTTGCGTTCGGTGATATCCGCACTGGCAAGGGTAACGCCGCATACGATGCCATCATGGTCGCGAATCGCGGTTACGTGATCCTGAACCCAGACCGCGGCGCCGTCGGGATCGATGTAACGTTTTTCGATCACGTAGCTGGAGGTTTGACCGGCCACGAGTTCCTGAAAACGGCGGACGCTCTCCTCGACATCGTCACCGTAAACGAGATCGCGGATGTGTAGATTCAGCAATTCCTCGCGGGAGCGGCGGACGATTTTGCAGTAGCGATCGTTCACGAGCGTGAAGCGTCCGGTCAAATCCGTCTCAGCGATTCCAACAATGGTTTGCTCCAGAATTCGTCGAATGCGCCCGCTGCTTTTCTCAAGTTCGGCGAGCAAGTCGCGCACTTGGTATTGACGGCGACGCGTGCGCAGAGCGACCTCCACGGCGCGAACCAACGTGGTGGGTCGAAAGGGACGCTCGAGCAAAGTGAGGTTGGCGTTTTCCCCAAACGCGGCGAGTCGCGCCGGGCCAGACGCCCGTGAATCGCTTGCGCTGGTCGCGAGCAATATGGGGAGATCCGACCATGACGGCTGTTGCGCGAGGGCGGCACCGAGAAGAGGGGCCGTACCCAGCTCGATGATCTCGTCGGCGAGCAGGAGGGCGCCGCACCCCTGGACAGATTCGCGGACCACTTCTGACATTGAGCGGCAAACCTTCGCCTCGATGAAGTTCTTCGCGAAAAAATCGGCGGCGAGATGGGCGTCGTTGCCGGTGGGAGCAAAAACGAGAACCAACTGATCGCGATTCGCGATGGTTTCCAGTGGCCGGATGCCATCGTCGAATGTGATCGTTGCGTCTGTCGGGTTCATGCCTTGTCTTCCGCTAAAGCCGGTGCCGTCTCGAAGATTGGAATACCGCTGAGCACGCCGCGCATATGATCGAGTGGTGGTCCTACGCGTAAACCATCGTCGTCGATGCTGAATTCTCGAATCGTGCGCTCGTGCGTGCCGCTCCGTTTCTTAACCACTGAGAGTGCCTGCTTGATCGCGCCTCGCGCTTCGAAAAACCGCAAGAGCACAATCGAATCGGCAAGGTAAGTGAGGTTCACGCTCGATTGCATCGCGCCGACGATACCTTGTTGCGCAAGGATCATGATGGTGGCGACGCCGCGTTGATTCAGAAAGGTGAGGATCTCGTGCAACTGGAGCGCGAGGTCACGCTCTTCCGGCATCGCGTTCATGTAGCCGTTAATGCTGTCGATGACCACGAGGCGAACGCCGTCATTCGTAACCGCTTGCCGGATATTATGAGCGAACTCGCCGGGAGAAATTTCCGCAGGATCGATCTGTTCGATCCGAACGGTGCCGCGCGCGACATGCGGTTCGAGATCCATGCCGAGGTGGCGGGAGCGGCTGAGCAGCGTCGGAATGGCTTCGTCGAAAGCGAAGATCAGCGCTTTTTCACCGCGTTCGACCGCGGCGTAGGCGAATCGGGCGGCGAGTGTGGATTTGCCAGTTCCGGGCGGGCCCATGAACATCGTGCTCGTACCTCGATCGAGACCGCCACCGAGGAGAGCATCGAGTTCGCGGATACCACTCGAGATGCTTTCGCGTTTAAAGTCGGCCGTGTGATTCGCGGCGACGAGTCGGGGGAAAACCACCAAGCCGCCTTTCTTCAGAGTGAGATCGTGGTAGCCTTCGAGAAATTTTGCCCCGCGAACTTTTTGAATCTGCAGCCGGCGGCGGGCCATGCCGTATTCGGGCGACGAGCGTTTGATCGTGATGACACCGTAGGCGATGCTTTCGACCTGCAGG
>CBRAFL010000044.1:0-21784 GCA_967755055.1 uncultured bacterium | reverse complement strand
GATCGCCAGTGGCTCCGCTACGATCTGGGCGCGAACCAGCGCCTCGGCTTGGTGCGCATGGCCGTCAATAGTCCCATCTCGGCCAGCTACGTGTTCGAGATTCAAACGTCCACGGACGATGTGAACTACACGCCATTGTTGGCCAATCAAGTGGCCCAAGAACCGACCTTTTTCCTTACCAGTACAAATTCGGATACAGGTATCCAAGATTTCGACATCCCGGATATCGAGCCCGTGCGTTACGTGCGGATCGTAGCCCACGGCAATAAACATCCCACCGACCGGGGCGCCCGGCGGCTCAACTCCTACGTGGAAGTTGAACTCTGGGGCGGTGCGCTCGGCACCGGACCGGCGATCACGACGCAGCCGTCGTCGCAGACCGTCTCCTCGGGTGCAAACGTCACGTTCAGCGTGGTTGCGACCGGTTCGCCGACGCCGACCTATCAATGGAAGAAGGATGGCATCGACATTCCTGGCGCCACGCTTCCGTCCTGCCCGTTGCAGAACGTCCAGGCTGGCGATGCCGGCAGTTACACGGTGGTGGTCACTAATTCCGCAGGCACGGTCACGAGCAGCGCGGCCACGTTGACCGTGAACAGTGACGTCGCGCCGGCGATCACCGAGCAGCCACAATCGCAGACCGTAATGGCTGGCGCGGTTACCAGCTTCAACGTCACGGCCACCGGTACGCCGGCGCCGACGTATCAGTGGGAAAAAGACGGCGTGGTCATTTCGGGTGCGACCTCGAGCACTTATTTGATCAGCAGTGCGCAGGTGGCCAACGACGGCGTCTACACCGTTGTGGTCAGCAGCTCCGCCGGCTCGGTGACGAGCAGTGGCGCCACACTGACGGTGAGCACGGTCCTGCAGGCGGAGAACGCGACGCTTTCGGGCGCCGTGGTCAGTGCGGGACAGTCCGGCTATACGGGCACTGGTTTCGCCGACTACATCCATGCCACCGGCGACTATGTTGAATGGACCTACAGCAACCCGACCGCGGCGACACGGACGCTTACGTTCCGCTATGGCAGCACCGGCAGCGCGCGCGTCCTCTCGATCTCGGTCAACGGCACCGTGGTCAACAGTGCGCTGTCGTTTGCGAGCACGGGCACATTGACCAACTGGACGTTGAAAACCACGACGGCGAGCCTCCCCGCCGGGACGGTCACGATCCGGGCGACTGCGACGGGAACGAGCGGGCCGAACATCGATTATCTGCAAGTCGACTGAGTGGCGACGAGATCACAACCTAACTGCGGTCAATAGCTTTGTCGGCAGGAGGGCGGAGGCTTCGGCCTCCGTCCTTTGTCGTGATCGCGGCCAGTGCATTTCATTTCCCATGTCTGACATCTGTCGAACTGAGATTCCTGTACCCACGGTGCGACTACGCAGAATGTGGCGCGGCGCGCTGCTGAGCTGCGTCATGGCTGCCCTGTCTTTCGGCGAGAGCGAAACCGTTCGACCCCGGGAATTGACGTGGGACGACACGGAGAAATCGTTTTTTGGAAAGCCGGGCGACGCGGAGGCGAAGTTTATCTTTACGGTGGGGAATGAGACGGGGGCGGAAATAACCATTTATCGGATTCAGCCTTCCTGTGGCTGCACGACGGTGGATGTGCCGGCCACACCTTGGATCCTGGTGCCGGGTGCCACGGGTACGGTACGGGCGACCGTGGATTTGAAAGACAAATACGGCATGATCGAGAAAACCCTGACCGTCGATTCATCGCTGGGCCAGGAGACGCTGCGACTTCGGCTCTTTCTGCCTGCGATGACCGCCGACAATAATCCGCGAACTCGAAACCAACGCGCGGCTCTGGCCGACCGCCAGGCGGTATTTCACGGAGATTGCGCTCGATGTCATGTGCCTCCATCGGCAGCCGTGAGCGGCGAGGCGATTTTCAAAGCAGGATGCGCGATCTGTCACGAGGCACCGGCCCGAGCTTCAATGGTGCCGAATTTGGCGCTACCGAAAGGCGGACGCGATGAGGCGTTTTGGATGCGGTGGATTGCTGAAGGCCGGCCGAATTCGCTCATGCCGGCATTTGCGCTGAAGAACGGCGGCGTATTGTCGGAGCAGCAAATTCAGGATGTCGTGAACTATCTCGTGTCGCGATTCGAGCCGTCGAGCGCCGTCGCAAAATGAAAGCGGCCGGCCATTACCTGTCGGTCGACTGAGTCATGGGCTGGCGTTTGAGGAGGACTTTCGAAGTCTCGAAATCGATCGGTGCGGACGTGTGCTCGTGAATGATTTTCCATGAGCGATCCGTCTGTTTGAGCGCCCACGTCAGGCGGTTGTCCATGGCGCGTAGTTCGCTGCCATCAGCCGAAACACCTCGGTAGGTGATGAACGCGTGAACGATCGCGACATCCTGCGCGAAGTTCATTTGTACGTCATGGACATCGACCGCCACTCGATCCGCGCCGAGCGATCCAAACCAGTTCGCGACGATCCCGCGCCAGGCCTCGATTCCGTTGTAAGACCATTTTCCCCACATATCGAATACACGGACGTTCTCGTCATACAGGGCGGTGAGCGCATCGACGTCCTTCGAAAAGACAGCTGTCTTGTAGGCGTCAAACACCTGCATGATCAGTTTCTCGCGTTCAGTTGCAGTGGGAGTTGTTGGCATGAATCTCAGGGGTGCTTGTGGTTAGTCCCAGCATTCGCGCGAAGTGGGCTTGCTCTGGTCCGAGGTGCGCCAACTGAAGCGCATGGCGGAAACTTTCGGCTGCGGCTCGGTGATCTTTTATTCGCCACTGCAGCTCGCCCACGACGGCGTGGATCAAATAATGAGATTCAAGCCGCTCGCGATGTTGCATGTTGGAAATAGAATTGAGTGCAGCTTGCGGTCCTTCCACATAGGCAACGGCCACGGCGCGGTTCAATGCGACGATCGGCGATGGTTTGATCCGATTGAGTTCGTCGTAATGGCGGAGAATGAGTTTCCAATCGGTCGACTCGTAATCCGCCGCCATGCAATGGCACGCGGCAATGCCGGCCTGCAGGTGATACTCGGTGAGATCGTCGCCCTCGGCGGATTTGGCCAGGTGAACGAGTCCAAGCTGAATCAGCGAGCGATCCCATTTGGACCGATCCTGATCATCCATGCGCAACAGTCCGCCATGCTCGTCCAAGCGAGCGGGAAAGCGGGCGCTGGTGAGAAACATGAACGCGAGCAAAGCATGGCTGCGCGGAGTCTGGCCGACGGGATGAGCCACGAGCAGCGCAGTCAGGCGGATGGCCTGCTGGCATAGCTCCTCTCGCAGCACGCGCTCACCGATTGAAGCTTTGTAGCCTTCATTGAATAACAGATACAGGGCCGCCAGTACGCCATCCAGCCTGGAGGACAACTCCTCGCCTTCGGGGATGTCGAAGCCGGGATTCGCATTGCGGATACGCTGCTTGGTGCGGGTGAGCTGTTTCTCGATGGCGGCTTCGGTCGTCAGAAACGCGTGAGCGATTTCAGCCGTGCTGAATCCGCACAGCACCTTCAGCGCGAGCACGACTTGAGCATCTGCGGCCAGCAGTGGATGGCAGCAGACGAACATCAGGCGCAATCCGTCGTGACGAATCTGGAGTTCATCGTCTCCGTTTACAGAGGTTTCAGAAATCAGCTGTTCAAGATGAGTGATCACAGCCGGCTCTTTTGTGTGGGAGAGGCGCTGGTGCCGCGTCGCGTTTCGCGCGATGTTAATCGCCACGCGGGTGATCCACGCCGAGGGATTATCGGGAAAGCCGCCGATCGCCCAGGTGCGCAACGCGCGCAAGAGAGCTTCCTGCGCCACATCCTCAACCAGCGAGAGATTTTGCGGGCCGAGCAAACGGGTGAGCACACCGTGCAATCGCGCGGACTCATGACGAAAAAAATGTTCGACGATCTGAGACGCCCGAGCGGGTTGGGTCGCATCTTCGCCGCTGAGAGTGCGCGCCGGCGGATTTGGATCGAGTGGTGGCATCGACGCTGGTCTTACGCTTTGGCGAGTTCTTGGGCCGGCGACTTCGCCGGGAGGTGAATACGGCAGGTGCTGCTGAGCGGGCGAACCTCAACCACGACTCCATATGGGAGCCCGGGGCATTGTTGCGCGATAGCGGTGGCTTCTTCGAAATCCCGGACGTTCAGCATGAAATAACCGGTGATAACCTCTTTAGTTTCTGCGAACGGTCCATCCACCACGCGTTCGCCTCGCGAGCCGGAGACTATTCGGCCCTCTGGTTCGAGTGGACGCCCGCCTTCAACTTTTCCTTTGGCTTCCAGCTGATCGTACCAGCCGATCCATTTCTTCACGAGCGTTTCAGCCTGCTCCGGCGACAGGGTCCGGTAGCTTTCGGGCGGCATGTCGCGGAAGATTAACATGTATTGGGATTGATTGGTTTCCATGGGAAATTGGGCAGCTGTGGTTGATTTGAGACTCCACTAATAAGACTCTCGAAGGTCCTCCGGCAGGACAGCGCGGCGCAATTTTTCCGATGAATTTTCGTGTTTTCCGAACGGGCCACCTCGAGGCGTTAGTCTGAGGGCGGTCCTGCGTTTTTCAAAAAATCGCGTGATCAGTGTCCGAAACGAACGGACTTAAGGGTCGTTATGGGAGATGAGTAAAAGTAGTGCTACGATTCTGGTGACGGGTGCGGCGGGCTTAAACGGCTCTGCTGTGATTCGTGAGTTCGTTCGAAATAAAGAACCCGTGCGGGCACTCGTCAGAAATTCGGGGAAGTTGCGCGCGCTGGGTCTCGACCAAGCCCCTGGAGTGACGTTCGTGGAAGGGGACATGGCTCATCCAGAGACACTCGGCACGGCATTAAAAGGCGTGGAACGGGTTTTGATGATCTCCTCCGCCGGCCCTCAAATGGGAGAGACGCAACGGAGTTTCGTGGATACGTGCAAAGCCGCAGGTGTTCGCCACATCATCAAGTTCTCCGGACTGAACGCCGCCGAGAACTCAACTTTTGTGTCGGCGCGAATGCATGGAGAAATCGAGCGCCATCTCGAGCGATTCGGACTGGCCTGGACGCACTTGCGGCCGAATGCATTCATGCAATTTCACTATCGAGATGTGCCTGCGATCGTGGGCGCTGATGCGTTCCATCTTCCGATGGCGGACGCCACGCAGTCTCTGGTAGATGTGGAGGACATCGCGAAAATCGGGTTCGCATTGCTGCGAGGCGGCGGACACGAAGGGAAAAGTTACGACATAACCGGCCCAGAAACGATCTCGATGGTCGAGGTCGCCAGGCAGCTCTCACGCGCGGTCGGAAGAGCGATTCGTTATGTCGATGTCACCGGTGAGGACAGAAGCAAACGACGCTGGTGGGGCCATCAAGGATCAGCGACTTTTGCCGACGCGATGGAGGAACTCTTCAAGCAGCGACGCGCGGGGACCGAATCGCGAGTAGTCCTGGATGCGTACGGAGCATTTGGAATTCGCCCCACGACGTTTGCGGAGTTTGCCAGTCGCAACGCGGCTGTTTTCCGCGGCGAGGTAGGCGTGCCGGTGAATCTTTCAGCGATTCGATAATTTCAGCGACGCCGCTGGAGATGCGGGTCTGCCGATAAACATAAAAATCTCAGGTACTGATAAAATAAAACAGGAAAATATATGACGACGAACACGACATTAAATCCAAGAACAGCCACGCGCGACGAATGGCTTCGGCAGCGCCAGAAGTTGCTGATGAAGGAAAAAGAACACACCCGGCAAAGGGATGCACTAAGCGCCGAGCGCCGCGCGCTGCCCTGGTTGAAGGTGGAGAAGAACTACTTCTTCGACGGGCCAGCGGGCAAAGAGACGCTCGGTGATCTCTTCGGCGGACGAAGCCAGCTCATCGTTTATCACGCGATGAGTCGGGCCGTGGCCGGCGGGGATGATGGCTGCCCGACGTGCTCGATTGTGGCTGATCATGTCAACGCCGGCTTTGTTCACCTCGCGCAACGGGACGTAACGTTGCTGTTGGCTTCACGAAATCCGTTGACCGAGATCCAAGCCCGCCAGGAGCGGATGGGCTGGCGTTTCCGTTGGGTTTCTTCGCTCGGGAGTGATTTCAATCGTGATTACCTGGTGACGGCCACTGAGGCCGAAGTGGCAGAGGGAAAAGTGAACTACAACTACGAGACTCGCGGGTGGGAGGAGTATCCCGCCGAAGATAAGCACGGTCTTAGCGCGTTCTACAAAGACACGACCGGCCAGATCTATCATACGTATTCCGCGTACTCGCGAGGCTGCGAAGATTTGCTCGGGATTTACACGTACCTCGATTTCGCGCCGAAGGGACGCGACGAAGATGCGCTGCCGTTTCCCATGGCATGGATGCGCCATCATGATCGCTACAGTGAGCAGGCCGGAACCGCCGAGGCCAGGCTCAGCTGATACGCCCAAAAGAATTCCATGAGTCGTGTTGGCTCTTGAATGGAGAACCGCGCGTGAGCGTTCCTTGCTGCCTCGAAAGTGAAGTGAAAGGCGTGGCTGGTGAGACGGGCACGATTCCGCTCGCGCGCGGCGATTCATCCGGCCGATCACCGGAGCAGGGCTATTTAAAATCTGCGGGCTGGTTGGCCGCGGGCGCCGGCGTTGTCTTTCTGCCAAAGTGTGTCGCGTGTCTGGCAGCCTACCTCGCAATCGGGACCGGACTCGGGTGGGTGGACAAAGAAGTGTGTGGCGGCGCGGCGGGAAGTGCTTTCGCCAATCCACAAATGTGGATCCCGCTCGCCGTGATTAGTGTGGTCTCACTTTCTTTCGCCGCCCGGCAATGGCGGCAACGCTCACGCGCCGAGTCCTTTCATCTTGGGCGTGTTTTCGGTTTCCGTCGACGCAGCCAATGGCGAAAATCCATTGAATGAGCTGTCGGCGTTCAACGAGTTCCTCGAGACGTTCGCGAGCCGGTGTATGGAACCGCCTGTGGTTTCAGAGTTGAATGAGGTGGGTTCGTATCGAGTTTTCGGCGACCGAAGTGAGTGGGTGCATGTGCTCTCTCACGCGATTACGAAAACTCGAAATAGCAGGGCCGCGATATTTTCTCACAGCCCTGCGCTGAGAACGTACGGCTTAATCTAGCTGCCTTTCGTGACTTTCACGATCGCGCTCGGGAGAAGTCCATGGGCGCGCCGATGAGTTTCGCGAATGTCATCAGGGCTGGAAGCTTCCGAGAGGCAGAGCACTTTTCCGTTCACCTCGTCGACCCAGTAGTTTAGGAAGCGCACGCCAAACTGCGATTCCACCGCGAGGTCTTTTTCGTGCGCCTCCGCGACCGCGTGAGCGGTGACGTTGCCGGCGCCGAGATCATGGACGTCGAGATATAATTGTTTCCCGCCTGCCTCGAGCGCCGCCTTGCCGCCGGAAACGGGGAGGATACGGTCCGGAAGAAGCCCGTGCGCTTCGCGGTGCGTGTCGACGATGCTGTGTGCGTCCTTGGCCTCGGAGAGACAATAGACGCGGCCGTTGGCCTCATCGACCCAGTACTCGAGAAACCGGACATCATGTTTGGTTTCGACCGCGAGGTCTTTCACGTGCGCCTCCGCGACGGCTGCCGCGGTGACCTTGCCGGGGCCGAACTCGTGGACGTCGATGAAATAGGATTTTGCGAGCGGGCTGGCAGGTCCGGCGCACCCGCCCGCGGACAGCGCAACGAGAGACAGCAGGGTAATGGAGAGAAGATTTTTCATGTGGATTGTTTCAGGTAGTGGTGGAGAACGGAGGGATTTAGGTGGCGCTGGGATCTGGCCGGATAATGACCGTATCCGCGATTTCAGTGACGGAGTCGGCCGGCATGCCGACGCGGCGCGCGTGTTCACGTACGGCTTCCGGACTGGTGGCCTGATAGATGCACACGGTCCCCACGCGGCCGCCTTCGTGGCGGGTGACGTAGGAGCGGATCCAGCGGACCTTGTCTGGCATTTCCTCGTTTCCGACTCGGGCGGAGACGCCGGCGGCGACTTCCAGCTCCTTGCTTGAACTCCAGCCATTGGGGCGGGTGATAACATAGGTTTTCATAATCGATAGCTTGTCTGAGTGTTTCTTTGGTTGAATTCTGTGCGCGTCCAACGTGGACGAGCGACGCCATCATCCTACCGAAACGGCCCCCGAAAGTCCTTCGCGCAACCTTACCATTTCCTTAATCATGGATTCGCTCACACGTCACCCGACCTGCTCGCCATGATATTTCGCTTCGGCCGATTTGAACTGGATGAAGGCAAGCGGGAGTTGCGGCTGGGGACCCGTTCGCTGGAGATGCAGCCCCGGATGTTCGACCTGCTCGTCTATCTCGTGCGCAATCACGAGCGCGTTGTAACCAAAGATGAACTACTGACCGCGATCTGGCCTGAGGTGATTGTGACGGATTCATCCGTCATGAGATCGGTGAGTCTCATCCGGTCCGTGCTGCGCGAGGGTGGGGAACCCGAGCTCATTCAGACGTTTTCACGCCAAGGGTATCGTTTTGTCGGGGAGCTCGATGAGGCGGCCGCGCCCGTCCAACGAGATCGCGATATTGTGCGGGCTCGTGCCGCCTGTGAACGCGGCGAATGGCAGGAGGCCCTGCAGGCGTTTCGCAAGGTGCACAATGCGCTGCACCTTCGAGCGGAGGATTTCGAGCAGTGGGCGCATGCCGCCTTGTTCGTGGGGCAGCCGAACGATGCGATCTATCCGTTGGAGCGCGCCGTGGCTGCGCACATCGAGAACGCCGACCGCGTGGGCGCGGCGCGGGCGGCATTGAAGCTCACGAACATCAATCTCGAGGGCCGCGCGCTGGCGATCGCGAAGGGCTGGCATCGCCGGGCGGGTGCGTTTCTCACCGACGAACCAAATGAGACGCGGGAACATGGCCTCTACGTCTGGCTGTTTGCGCGGATCGCTCTGTTCGAAGGCGATCTGCAGCAGGCGTTGGAACATGCGAAGCGGGCCGAAGCGCTGGCGCGGCGCGTTGATGATCCCGATGTCGAGGCACTCGGACTCGTTTACCGCGCTCATGTCGAATTGGCCACCGGAGAAATTCGCGCCGGACTGGTTCACATGGACGAGGCCGGCGCGGCGACGCTCGCCGGGACCGTGAGTCCCTGGGTATCCGGCATTGTGTTCTGCAGTATCATCTGGGTGTATTTGGATCGTGGCGACGTCCACCGCGCCGGTCAGTGGACGGATCAGTTTACGCGCTGGGCCAAACGCAATAACGGGTTTGGTGCTCCTGGATTGTGCCGGCTGCATCGTGGAGAGGTTTTGTGCATGCAGGGCAATCTTCAGGCGGCGGAATCGGAAATCCACCGGGCCCGCGAACTCCTCTCGGAAGGTCTGCGCTATGCCGAGGGTGATGCGTGCCGCGTGCTCGGTGAGATCCGGCTGCTGCGCGGCGATTGGGTCGGGGCCGAGGAAGCGTTTCGCCAGGCTCATGAACTCGGATGGCATCCGCTCCCGGGTTGGGCACTCATTCAGGAGGAGAAGGGGCAACTCGCTGCTGCGATTAAATCTTTGCAGCGCGGGCTTGAATTTCCGAGCTGGGCCGACGGGCAACGGCGGGGCATTTTGCTGGCTCACCTCGTGCGCATAGCGGCGCGCGCCGGAGAGAAGGCTCTCGCGAAGCAAATGTGCGCCGAGTTGGAAGGGTCGGTCGAGCTCCGCACCACGTCAGGCTGCGAGGCCATGTTTCACCAGGCGTGCGCGGAGATCGCGGTCGCGGAGCAACAGCACGAGCGGGCCATCAAGGGACTGCGCGACGCGCTGGCGATCTGGCAGGAGGCCGGCTCACGTATCAATGTCGCTCATACACGCCTTCGTGTGGCGGAAGTCCTCGCGCTGTCCGGCGACATGGATGAGGCGGAACTGGAGTTGTCCTCCGCCGAGAAGGCGTTTGCGAAAATGGCAGCCAAACCGATGGTTGTGCGCTGCCAGAACGCCCGAAAAACGCTTCTACCACGCCGCGGACCGACACGCTAAGTCCTGTTCGGAGAGGAGACCGCTAATGGGATTTTCCCAATGGGGAAATCCTTATCCAGTGGCGCCGGCTAATCGCCTCCACCTTGAGGTAATTGGTGTCCGCTAATCGCGGCCTGCGATTAGCAGACCCCAACTACTTATTCCGGAGCCGATCAGGCGGAGGGGTGCCTTAAGGATCTGCCCATTGGCTGATCCCCATTAGCGGTTTCTTATCTGGTTCCGGCCCGCGCGCTATTCGCCGGAGACGATCACGACGTCACTGACGTGCAGGCCGCAATAAACCCGATCGCCGCGATGGACGGCCTCGAACAACGCGCTCTCGTTGGCGACAACCGCGCTCAGCCTCGTGCCTGTCGCGGTCACGAGCACGAGATGATCAGTCGCTCCTTTAAAAACTTCCTCTTCAACGCTCGCCTCGAACGCGATCTCCGCAGTCACGGGCCGTTTCGAGACATGCACTTTTTCTGGCCGGATCGAAATCAAACCGCGGGTTGCGCCGGCCGGCCAGGTATCGCGGGGCACCACGAGCTCCAGGCCGCCGACCACGCGCACGGTCACGCTCGCACCGTTCGTTGATACAAGTTCCGCGTGGAGCAAATTGGCCTGACCAACGAAATCCGCCGCGAACTGCGTCGCGGGCCGATGATAAATCTCGTCGACGTCGCCCAGTTGCTCAATCCGGCCGCGATTCACGATCGCGATTCGATCGCTCATCGTGAGGGCTTCATCCTGATCGTGCGTGACGAAAATGAAAGTCGTGCCGAGCTGACGCTGGAGCCGCTTCAACTCGAGTTGCATTGAATGGCGCAGTTTCGCGTCAAGGGCGGACAGCGGCTCGTCGAGCAGCAACACGGCCGGCCGTGGCGCGAGCGCGCGGGCGAGCGCCACGCGCTGCCGCTGCCCGCCAGAGAGCTGGTGCGGCTTGCGCTCCTCGAAGCCGCCCAACGAAACGAGGGCGACCGCCTCGGCCACCCTCACATCGGTTTCGGCGCGCGGCATTTTTTGCATCCGCAATCCGAACGTGATGTTCTCGCGCACGGTCAGATGCGGAAACAACGCATAACTCTGGAAAACCTGGTTTACGTTGCGGCGATACGGTGCGAGGTGCGTGACGTCGTTCCCTTCGAGCCAGACCGCACCGGCATCGGGAATCTCGAAGCCGGCGATCATTCGCAGGAGGGTGGTCTTGCCGCAGCCCGACGGTCCAAGCAGAGTCAGAAATTCGCCCGCTCTCACTTCGAGGGAAACGTCGTCCACCGCGGTGAAGGCGCCGAAGCGTTTCGTGACGCCTCGCAATTCGACGATGTTCGGCATCTCAGGGTTGGCCCGCCGCGGGGCCGCGACGCTGCAGTATCCAAAAGCTCGCCACAAACATCAGCGTGAAGATCACGCCGAGTGCCGCGCCGAACGGCCAGTCGCGCGCCTGGAAAAACTGGTTTTGAATCACGTTGCCAATCATGGGAACGCGCGCTCCACCCATCAAGTCGGTGATCGCAAACATCCCGATCGCCGGCACGAACACGAGCAGGATGCCGGCGTAGATGCCTGGTTTCGTGAGCGGGATGATCACCTGCGAAAATACACGCAGGGGGCCGCACCCGAGATCGTAGGCGGCTTCAATCAGCGCTTGGTCCAGTTTCTCCGCACTGCCGTAGATCGGCAGAATCATGAACGGCAGATACGAGTAAACGAGGCCGATCACCACCGCGGTCGGCGTGTAGAGCAACTCCAGTGGTGCACGGATCAGTTGCGCATATTGCAGGAGGCCGCCGAGCAGTCCGTCGCTTTTCAGAATCGTGATCCAGGCATACGTGCGGATAAGAAAGCTCGTCCAGAACGGAATCATCACGAGCAACAGCAACCGGTGCCGCCATGTCTCGGATGCGCGCGCGATGAACCACGCAACGGGATAGCCCATGACGATGCAGACGATGGTCGTCAGCGCCGCGTAGCCGATGGATCGCGCGAAGATGCCGAGGTAGATCGGATCGAAAACACGCGCGTAATTCTCGAGCGAGAAACTGAAGACGACGCGTCCTAGTTCATCGCGCTGGCAAAAACTGTACACCGCGAGAACGCCGGTCGGCACGATCACAAACACCGCCAGCCAGAGCAGCAACGGCGCGAGCAGGAACCAGGCCGCCAAACCCGGGCGACGGGCCGATCCCGATTCAACTGCGCTCGTGGGTGCTTGCATCAGTTCCCGCGAATTTCGGTTAACGACGAACCTCGGCGCCACAGACACGATCGAGGAGAAATGGCCACATAAGGGTCAGAAGGCACAAAAGGGAACTCACTGCTGCGGGTCGAAGGCTTCGTTGAAAATGAACTTCTTGAATTGAATCACTTCACTGCGTGCTTTTCAGATCGGTGACGAGCTTGTCGATCGCCGCGGCACCTTTGCCGATGTCGCGAAACGTCGCGCGAGGTTCGGTCTTCGGATAGCTCGCGGGATTCGCGAGCTGCTCTGCGGTCAGAAGCTTTCGCGCGCCGAGATTTGGATTTGTGTACGGAAATTCATCCGAGATCAGTTTGCTGACTTCCGGCCGCAAGATGTAGTCGAGAAACGCGTGAGCTGCGCCGGGGTTTTTAGCCGTGGAAGGGATCGCCAGCACGTCGACGAACGGATGCGCGCCCTCGGCCGGCAGGATGTAGACAAATTTTTTGTTTTCCTCGATCAATCGCGCCGCCTCTCCGCTCCACACCACTCCGAGATCGACGTCGCCATTGAGCAACGCGGTCTTCGGGCTGTCGGAATCGAAGACTTTCACCAGCCTGATCCATTCCGCGAGGATCGGGCGGACCTTGGCGAGATTGGCCGGCGAGATGTCGTTTTGATCGAGACCCAGCGTTACGAGCACCCAGCTCACGAGCTCGCGGTTGTCGTTCAACGCCACGATGCGATTGCGATACTTTGGCCGAAACAGATCCTTGTACCCTCGTATCGGATCTTTCACGACGTCGGTGTTCACCACGATGCCGACGGTGCCGGTCATGTAGGGCACGGTAAACGCCTGCTCCGGATCATGCGGCATGTGCAGAAACTCCGGGGCGATGTTCTTCAGGTTCGGCAACTTCTTCGCATCGAGGCGCGCGAGCAGTTTGTTTTTGATCAACGCTTCCGCGATGTAGTCCGGTGGCTGGATCAAATCATACGTCGCGCCGCCGGCGAGGAGCTTGGCGAGCATCTCCTCGCCTGAGGCAAACGTTTCGTAGTTCACCTTGATGCCGGTCTCCTTCGTGAAGCCGTCGATGACGGCTTGCGGCACGTATTCGGACCAGGCGAAGAGGTTGAGTTCAGCGGCCGCGGAAGCAGCCGAAGCGGCGCCGAGCAGAGCGAGGGCGGCAAGGAAGCGGAGCAGTTTCATTATTTTAACGACTGAGTTTCTTGAGGTGATCGGAGAAGAGCACGAAGGCGATCGTGAACAGCACGAAGAGGGCCGACATCGCGTTGAGCATCGGGTTCAAGCCTACTTTCGCCATGCCGAAGATCCGCAACGGCAGTGTAGCCGAGGAGGGGCTGGCCGTGAAATATGTGACGATCACTTCGTCCATCGAGAGCGTGAACGCCATCAGCGCGCCCGACACGATTGCGGGTCGGAGGCATGGCACGATTACCAGCCAGAAGGCGCGTAACGGCGTCGCGCCGAGGTCGAGCGCGGCCTCTTCCAGTGCCGGATCGAGTCCGGCGAGCCGCGCCTGCACCGCGATCAGTACGAATGGAAAACAAAACGTCACGTGCGCGATGATCACCGTGATGAAGCCGAGGTTGAGGCCGATGGTCGCGAAGAAAACCAGCAGGCTGATGCCCATAATAATTTCCGGCATCATCATCGGGACGCCGACCAGCGTCTGGATCGCTCGTGCGCCGCGAAACCGATAGCGATGCAGCAACCACGCGCCGCCCGTGCCTACGACAACTGCAACGACGGTGGTGATGCTCGCGATCACGAGACTGTTTTTCAACGCACGCATCAGCGGCGCGTGACTCCAGACCTGTTCGTACCACTTCAGCGTAAAACCTTCCCAGACGATGTTGAGTCGCGAGACGTTGAACGAATACACCACGAGCACGACGATCGGCAGATAGAGGAAAACGAAGACTGCGGTTGTCCACGCACCGAGGCCGAGGTTGAGCGCGCGAATTCCAGTGAGCCGGCGGAAGCGCGAGGTGGGCGAGGTGGTCATGGCGTGCGAAAGATTTGGTGAGGGAATCCGTAGGCGGCAAGGCTTCGAATATTCGGAGAGGAGAACCGCTAATTTGGATCCGCCAATGGGCGAATCCTTGAGTGCCTTACGCCTGATCGGCTTCAGAATAGGTGGTGGGGTCTGCTGATCGCAGACCGCGATCAGCGGGCTCCAATCACCTCCAGGCGCAGGCGATTAGCCGTAGCAACTGAATAAAGATTTCCCCCATTGGGAAAATCCAATTAGCGGTCCTTTCCCGAGGCGCAGGCGATTTGTTGTCGGATTTTTTCGCGGGCAAACGATATAAGGGCAAAAGCACTGTGAGAACCGATCACGACTTACTTCACCATTACCAAACTGCGCAATCGCAGGCCGCGTTTTCTGCCTTGGTGCAGCGGTATGTCGACCTCGTCTATTCGACCGCGGCCCGTCAGGTTTCGTCTCCGGATTTTGCGAAGGAGGTGAGTCAGCAGGTGTTTCTCGAACTCGCGGCCCGTGCGAGCAAGCTCCGCCCTAACACTCATCTCGCATCATGGCTGTACGTGGTCACCCGGCGACGCGCGATCGATCTGGTCCGCCGCGAAGCACGACGTATGAAAAATGAAACAATGGCGGCGGCCCAGAGTGCGATTGATCAAAGTGGCGAAGCCCTCTGGCCTGCGCTGCGACCGCTGCTCGACGACGTTCTCGGCGAGCTCAGCGAGGGCGAACGCGAAGCCGTGGTCCGGCGCTTTTTCGAAAATGAAGGCTTCCGCGACATCGGCGCAGCGATGAGGATTTCCGAAGACACCGCCCAGAAACGCGTGAGCCGCGCGCTGGATCGGTTGTGCGAGCTTCTGAGCAAACGTGGCCTCGTCGCCACCGCGACGGCGGTAGCGTCTGCAGTTTCGGCGCATGCGGTCGAGGCTGCTCCTGCTGGCCTTGGCGCCAGCGTCACCCAGGCGGCCGCTCAGTCCATCGGCGCGACGGCTCAACTCGCAATTTCGCACAACGTTGGAGCGGTCATCGGACGGACGCTTCTGGCGGCGGGGACACTCACGGCGATCGTCGGACTGCTGTACGTCGTTAACGTCCGTCAGGCTCAGGAAGCTGAAATCGAGCGACTGCGGGGCGAACGTTCACGATGGGAAGAAGCCATCTCAAAGGAGCGGATACGGCAGGCCGCGGCCAGCGCGGCGGCTCGGGCGACTCCAGTTGTGGCAGCTGCGCCGGCTGATCCCATCGACGTCCGCGCTCGCACGCTGGCGGCCCGCATCCGCCGTTTGCACGACTGGCTCGAGCTCGTACCAGAGGACGCCTTGCCCCGGATGTCGTTGCTGACGGACATCGACTGGATCGTCACGGTGGAGAACAAACCGGAGCTCGACGATTACGATACAAGTTTTTCTGCCCAGTCGATCGCGGTCGAGAACGTGCTCTTCGCTCTCGATGATATTACGACCCAGCGTTTCGGCCCACGCTTATGGGAAGCATTCCGGCGATACCGCAAAGTGACCGGAAAGCCGATACCGGGGGACGTGAAGGATCTGCTGCCCTATTTCACGGCGTCGGTTGATCCCACGTTTCTGCGCGGTTACTCGATGAAACCACCGAATGGAATCGCGTATTGGCGCGACAGTCGATGGAGCGGGACTGGTGGCGGCTGGTCCAGCCCATTGCCTCCCCAATGAACACGCAGCGAGTCGTCCGTGGAACCTTGGTCGCGATGCTGATTGCAGCAGTCGGAGGTTCGGCCTGGCAATTTGCCGCGGTTGAACGAAACCGTCTGGCGATCGACGATCTGCACTCGTCCATCACGAGCGAACGAAGGATTCTGCGGGAGCTTGTGAATCGTCGAGGAGCGCGAGAAGCCAAGGCGGACGCAGTGACACCCACCGCTATTCCGGATTGGGCGGCAGACGACGTTACGCCTACCATCAACGAGTCAATTTACACGTTTCTCCGTCACGTGGAGGATTTGAAAGTGTGGTTCGAAGCCAACTCCGAACATCAAATACCGGAGATGCGTTTTCTCGAAGAGCACGATTGGATCAAGGAGTCCGTCACGGCCGATCTATCAACGGAGGAAGGTGCCCGCCAGTTTGCGGCGAGCCTGCGGGCAGTTGCGGTCGGACGGTTTGCCGAGCAGGTGCTCAAAGGAGCGCTGAGTCATTATGCGACTGAGCATGCTGGATTGTTGCCGCTGGCGGTTTCTGAACTCGAGCCGTTGCTCGCGAATCCTGCGGATCGGCCGATTCTCGATCGCTATGAGGTGCTCGTGACGGGCCTTTCGACCACGGTCGCCGCCGAAAATCGAGGCGTTGCGCTCAAGCCAGCGAGCATCATCGATCCGGTTTACGACCGCGCGTTTTACACGGGACCACACGGGGGCATCACATTTTCGTCGGGCGCACCGCTGCTCGATCTCGCCTACGGTAGAGCCCAGGCTGCGTACGCGAACACACACAGTGGAGAACTCATGAGCGACACCGAGACCCTGCTGCCGTACTTCAGCGATCCAACGGACGGCCGAAAGTACGTCGAGCGACGAAAGAAAGCGGATGAGGAATTTGCCGCGCGGCGGGCGGCAGACGAGCGCGCGAAATAGGGAGTGGCCGTCTGTCGCTATTTTCGTCTTCCCAAGCGTGTAGTTCACCCGTTCTGGCTGTACCCGCATCAATTTCCCGGCTGGCAGAAGCACGAGCTTTTGATCGTGACGTCGGCCTTGGCCCAGATCTGCTTGAACTTTGCGAGCGTCGGAGCCGCTTCCGCATGCTTACCCTGCATCATCAGCGCATTCGCGAGACCGAACAGTGACCAGCCATTGTCGGGCAGGCGTTTTAAATCGTCGCGATAGACTTGCTCGGCTTCGTCATAACGCTCGTTCGCCATCAAGCTCGCGCCCAGCGCGTGTCGCACCGGCAGGATCCAGCCCGGCGGCTCGTCGTAACGCAACGCATCCTCGGCTGAGATCGCGTCGCGTAGAGCGGCGAAGCCGGCATTGAGGTTGCCCTCGCGCACCAGGATCTCGCCTTCCACCATCGGTCGCGCCACGGCGAGAATCTGCTCCGCGGTGTTGTTGCCGAACGTGTTTCCAGCCGGGATCGTTTTCGCTGTTTTGAGAAACATCGCCTGCTCAACGCGAGCCGCGGCGGCATCACCTTTGGCCGCAAGCGCGAGCGCCCGGGCGGCCAGCCGCAGCGTCTTGGTCAGCGGCATGTAGTCAGGATAATTGTCTGGCTCAGCGAGGACGTCATCCCAGCGTCCAAATCGCACCAGCACTTCGAACGGCATCGCGGCGAATCCTTCGACTCCGGAAGCCCAGTCCCGGAGAAATTCCGCGGGCATCTCCGCGACCATTGCGCGGATATGCGTGATCGCGAGTTCGCTCTGGCCCGTCATCATCGCTGCCCACGCCAGCATGTGTCGGTTGTGCGCAACATAAACCGCGATGAAATCCTTCGGCGGTCCGACGACGGCGCGAAATTTCTTGTCGGCCGCGATGGCGTCGAGGTTCGACTGCACGGCCTGCTGCCATTGGCCGACACGAATATCGATGTGCGAGGGCATGTGCACGTTGTGCGCAAGCCCGGGTTGCAACGTGCGCAGCCGGTCCGCTGCCGCAATCGCTTTCTCCGGCCAGGGCGATGCTTCAACGGCATGGACGTAGAGATGGTTCGCAAAGGGATGACGCGCGTTAAGGGCAAGCACGGCGTCCAGCACGGACAGCACCTCCTCCGTGCCGGGCTGTGGTTGTCCCGCCGGCGTCCACTGATCCCACGGCCGTAGATCCATCAACGCCTCCGCGAAGAGCGCGCCGACGTCGCTATCTTTCGAATACGCCTTCCAGACCTCGCGCATGGCGGCGGCGTAAGCTTCATCCAGTGGCGCGCGATTCTCTGGCTGGGGGTTGGCGTAACGCGTCGCCAGTGCCCGGATCAACGCCTGTTCGACGGGCGTTGCCTTGGCCGCGTGGGCTTGTGCGAGCGCGAGCTCCTTCCACGCCTGTTCCGCCTGCGGCGGCAGCACGATTGTCAGATTGATGTGTGGTCCGCAGGCGAGCGCGACGCCCCAGTGTGCCATCGCACAGGCCGGGTCGAGCCGAGCTGCTTCCTCGAACGAGCGGATCGCCATGCCGTGATTGAACCCAAAGAGGAAGTTGAGCCCCTGGTCGAAGTAGCGCTGAGCGTCCGGCGAATTCGTGGTGATCTTGCGCACGTGGGGACCGAGGCCTGCAATCAACGGTACGGGTTTCGACGCGTTTGGTGCTGCGAAGGCGAAGGGGGACGTGATGCCGAGGGCGATGGCGAGAGCGGGGACGAGGAGGAGGTGGCGATATGGTTTCATACGAGACAGGCGGTGGGTTGGAACGTGGTTGAGAAGTGAATACTTTTAGCGGGCGGCCGAATGCGCCGTCTGCGTCGTGGAGGGCGCCGCTCCGTCGGCGCTGCGAACGCTGGAATGACAGAGCGTGCTTCTTCTATGTCGCAATGATACGCAGGGTTTGGACGTCGTGTAGGGGTGCGGACGACGCGCTCACGCGCGGTGCCGAATAATGTAATAGTCGTTCTGGAAATCGTGCGCGAGGCGCTTGACTTCGATGTGCGTGAAGCCGGCCTCGCGCAACATCGTTTCCGCGAGTTGCCGCCCCCACATCGTGCCGAGGCCCATGCCGCCGGGTTGGGCGAGCGAAACGGTCATGCAGTGCATCGTGGAAATCGTGTAGAGAAACGCGCCGGCCGGATGGCTGATGTTTTCCTCAATGCGATTCGGCCGCACGGAGCAAAGCGCGCGCCGCATCCGCGGTGCGTCCCGCGGCCTCAAAATGTGCCGCAGCGGCTTCGAGCCGGGCCGGTGGTCGCTGGCAGGTTTCGGCGAGCGTGAGGTGCAGCCGCTGCCGCTGAGACCACAGCGCCCGTTGCACAATCAAGTTCGGATCAAGGTGACTGTTGAGTTCGAGCCCGGTTGCGACCTCTCGCAGCACGCCCTGTTTGAGCAGCGCATCGACGTCCTCTGCAGCGACACCGAACGCGGCGTGCCATGAAATCGGCAGTGGCTTGCCGTGGAGCACGGCTGCGACCACGAAATCGCGGCCCGCCTCTGTCGCGATCGACCACCAATCCAATCCACGGGCATTTTGCTGGGCCTTCGACATCGTGCGCATGAAACGGGAGCCGGCGGTCGGATTCGGACCGACGACCTACGGCTTACAAAACCGTTGCAGTGGGCGCTGTGCAACACTGACGTCGTCAGATAATGGCGCTGGCCACGCGCGACGTCGTCGAGAGATCGCACGCAACAGAAAAAACAAATGAGCGAGTCCACGGACGAATTTCTTGATCCGTCTTCACAGGTTCAGGCGTTGGCGCACTTTACTGCTCACGCGTGAATACCCGTGCTGCTACGAAGAGAGTTGATCAGCTTGCGCCGCGCCGCCGCGAAATTGGGCGTGCCGGCTTAGTCGTCATTTCTGCCGCCGGCCATTTCGAGCCAGTCGAGTTCTTCTTCGATCTGATGAAACGCGTCGTCCCCGATCTCACCGTTGGCACGCCAAGGCCGCGTCCGGCGATCCGCAGGATCGCCGGTGATTACGCAAGCCGTGGGAGCTGATTAGTTGCCGACAATCTGCCCGCGGATCTCTCCGCCGGGATACTGCGCCGAATGAAGATTGATATAAGTTCCGCCCGTGAGCAATGGCAGCGACGCACCAGGGTAGGTCAGGTTGAGGAAATTCCCGGTCAGCGAATCGCCCGTACGCGTGTAGGACGCTTCCGCCCCAAGGCCTAGTGTGACCGCGCCATTTACACCCACGGGCGCGGTGTGAATATGCGACCCAGTGACGGCATTCGCATAATTTTCCACTTCCACGTGGACTGAGATGATCTTGGTGCCGGGATTGTAGAGGATCGATGCGACACCCGTGGCAGGGGTGGCTCTGGCCGGGACCTCGTTGGCGCCTGACAGTTCGGCCCACAGTTCCACCGGATTGGCGATCAACTGTCCTCGGATGGCGCCCCCGGGGAAGGTTGCGGTGTGAAAGTTAACATAGGTGCCATTCGTCAGCATCGCCTCGATGTATTGGGCCGGTATCACGCCGGTGAATTCGTGATGCAGATTCTTGCCGGCGGACCGGCGATAAACACTTTCACCTCCCAGGCCCACAATAACGCCGCCATTCACGCCCGCAGCGGCGATGTGGATGTGTGAAGCCGCGAGGGTTTCGTCGACGTCCTTCAAGTTTATAGTGAGCTGAAATTCACCGGTGGACGGATCAAGTTCGAGGTTCGCCACACCCCATGCCGGTGAGGCAGTCGCGGGCACTTCGTTGGCGCCGGAGATGGAAGCATGGAAGGTGACCTTGGCGGCAAAAGCCGGCGCAACGAGCGCCGACGCAATTAACAGAGTTGAAAGCAAATGTTTCATGGGATTGGGGGTCTGAGGTCGAAGGGATTCGACCGTGTTGGAAGTATGGAACTCCTGAACCTCAACTGAATGAGGGAAGGGTAACGGATCTGTTACGTTATATTTTTTCCCATCGCAAATCCGCAGCCGTTTCTCTCGCGCCTGGCCGATTCGTTTTGTGGGTCTGAACGCGATACGCGTCGGTTGTGAAATAATTTCGCCTACTTTCGGCAATGCTCTATCTTTTTTGCATAAGACGCCCGCATTCACCGACGAGCTTTCGACCAATCGATCTATGAAAATCAAACGACTCCTGCTTCTCGTTCCTCTCGCCACATGTTCCCTTGCTTTAGGCGGCGAAGTAAACGTCTCCGTCGACATTCATCTCGGCAAGGTCCTGCCACCATCGCCGCCTGAGGTGACCGTGATTGCCGACGCGCCGCAATCTGGACCGCCAGCATGGGCGCCGGCGCACGGTTACCGCCGAAAACATAGTTATTACTACTACCCGGGGACCGATGTCTATTTTCGCTCGGAAGACCGTGTCTGGTTTTACCTCGACGGGGGCAAGTGGAGTTTCGGCGCCAGCCTCCCGACGAGCATCCGTGTGGACTTCGACCGCGCCGTCTCCCTCAGCATGGGAACTGACCGGCCTTATCAATTTCACGACGACGTCAAAGGCCATTACCCGGCGGACTACTTCGTCACCAAAGTAAAAGTGAAGGAAAAAGCCACGAAGTCAGACCACGGAAAGCCCGCCCATGCGAGCGACGACTCGCCCGGCCAGAGCAAGGGGAAGGGTAAAGGGAAAAACAAGTGAGCGGGTCGACGGGCGAATTCCTGCTCGTCTGCACGGCTTCGGGCGTTGGCGCACTCCACTGATCACGCGTGGGCACCAGCGCTTGCGACCGACAAATTTGTAGCAGCTTGCGCCGACTGGAAGTGGGGCGCGTTATCTTCAGTCGTCGTTTCCGCCGCCTGCCATTTCGAGCCGGTCTAATTCCTCTTCGATCTCGTGAAAGGCATCGTCGCCGATGTCGCCATTGGCACGCAGGGCGAGAACGGCTTGCCGGGCTGACTGAAGGGCTGCGCGACGAATCGCCGTGTGCGCGGAGCGCGTCCCGTCGCCAGCCGCAGCATTTCGCTCGGGTGTGAGATGGGTCGTCAATTGAGTTTTGCTGCTAGTGGATCACCACGTCGCTTCGTACCTCGTGATGACAATCGGGAGGGTGATCGTCCAAAAACGCGGTGCCGTGGTTGAGCGCTGGAGGAACGGGTATTGTAGTAGGGCAAG
>CBRAFL010000043.1:0-22092 GCA_967755055.1 uncultured bacterium | reverse complement strand
CTGCAACTGCTCCCGCATTTGCAGATACGATTTGAGCAACTCGGCCTGGCTGAGTTCTTCGGGGCTTGGAGACTTGGCGGGAGAAATTCCGGGAGCAGTTTGAGCGTGTGACACCCCGGACGCGGCGGCAAACAACGCGGCAACGACGCAAAACGCGCGCAACCGGCAAAGCATGTTTTTCATTTGGACCTGATGCCGGAGGCTGAAATACGGTCCGCTGAAGTCAAGAAAGTGGACGGAAATTGAAGCAGAATTAAACGGCGCTGGCAGAGCACCGCACTTCCGAGACCCCAGAGTGCGCAGGCAGAGCCGTAGGTGGCGCGCTCGCCGCGCAACAAACCGGCACCTTCAGTGCCCGCCGGACCACCCACCCCGTAGCGGCAGGCCTCCGTGCCTGCTGTTGCTCGGAGATCGAAGTTCGGAAATCGACATTCGAAAATCCAGCAGGCGGCCGTCCGCCGTCCGCGGGCTGACCTGCGCCGCATGCGCGAACAGGACGAACGCGCAAAAACCGGCGACGCTTCTGCGTCGCCGGTCGCTCCTCGATAACTATATAAACGTAGTCGAAGCCGGTCAGTATATAAACCGGCAGCTACGAAATGCGACGTTTTCTGAATAGTGTCAGGCCCGCGAATGTGACGCCAAGGAGCAGCACGGTCGCACCACCATCTGGCACCGTGCTGGCTGTCGCCGATTCCAAGACGGGATCTGCGCCACCGCTGCCACCTCCCGTGAAGCTAAAATAGAGACTCGCTCCCGTGAGCGCGACGCCGAAGTCGTTCTCGACGGGCAGACCAATCAGCGTGGAGATGGGCGCCCCGGTAAGCATACCATTTGTGGTACCAGCGTATATCTTCGCCTGTTCTCCAAGCTGCAAGCTTCCAAGTCTGAAGGTAATCCAATTGAAACCCTTCGCAACAAGGTCAGAAACATCGAGCTGCACAAAGTACGGCGAAGGAATTTCATGGTCGAAATCGGCTGCGAGGCCCAGGCCGGTTTCATACGACAGGCCAGCAGTATATTTTTGATAGAGATCGCCGGAAACGCCCGCGCCAAGCCAGCCGGTCGCGGTGATGGTCGCACCGCCGACGGTATAGCTTTCGGAAGGACCGACATTGGAACCGGGCGAACTCGGTGAGAAGTTAAAGACAACGGGAACAGCGAACGCGGTGCTGGAACCCGCAAGTAAGGCGAGCGCCGCAAAGGTGGAGAACAGTTTTTTTAGTTTCATATTATTGGATAGTGAACGTTGTTTTGCTGAAGCGGCGGGAGTGACCTAGCACCCCATATGCCACAGCGATTTTAGCCGGTCCTGGACGGATCAACAACAGCAGGCAAGAAACTGTATAATCGCTGCATGCGCCTTGCATTTATTTTTTTTGAGACGGAAGCGCTTATCAATTTTCACATAGCTTATGAATGGAAATCCGACAGCTCTGTAAACAAGTTCGACGAATCACTATAGTCATTCCGTCCCCTTGGATGAATATACTATTACACGTTAGGGGATTTCACCGATTCCCCCTGCGTTTACCCATTTATTACAGACACGAAACAGCTTCGCTCAGATTTGTGCAGCTGTTGGTTAATGGCGGGTAAAACAAAGATTCGGTTCTGCAATAGGTTCGCCTCCAGTGCCTATTGCGGAAAAGCAGGGCTCGCATGAAACCGACCCCGCTCGTCCACGCGTCTCCGTCGCCGTCATTATTCCGGCTTTTGCTCCTGTTTGTATTCGCCTCAGCGGCGTACGCACAACCCGCCACCAAAATCCACCTGGCTGCCCCCGCCCATGGCGCGGCGGCGATCGCCGCCCTCGCTGATCATCTGCCCGAGGTGGCGAGGGCCTATGGACTTCAAACTCATGAGCTCACGACACTCTTTCAAACTCAGCCGTCTCTCGGCGTGGACAGGGAAGGCGCCCTGCTCTTCTCCTGCAACGGTCTCACCGTGCCTGCGCACGGACACTTGGTCCCAGCGTCAGATAACATGGCGGACGCGATGCCGGTTGATTCGTCTCTGACGGCCATCGCATCCGGTGCAACCGTCGATGCTTTCAAACTCCACAGCCTGCCGGGCTGCACCCGTGTGATCTATCTCGATTTCACCGGACACACGACGTCAGGCACGTCATGGAATTCCTCGTACGGCGGCGGCGCACCGATCGTCTCTGCACCCTTTGATCAAGATGGGGACCCCACCACCTTCAGCACAGCCGAACGGGGAGTGATTCAGCGGATTTGGCAGCGTGTCGCAGAGGACTACGCGCCTTTTACCGTCGACGTGACCACAGAGGATCCAGGACTCGAAGGACTTCGCCGGACCGATTCCAGCGACGCCGCTTACGGCACTCACGTCGTGATCAGCCCAACCAACTGGTACAGCACCAACGCGGGCGGAGTATCGTACATCGGCTCGTTTAACTGGAATTCGGATACGCCTTCGTTCGTTTTCACACAACAGCTGGCCAACGCAGAGAGATATATTGCTGAATGTTGCTCCCACGAAACCGGTCACTCGGTCGGGCTTTATCATGATGGTCTTGGAGGCTCTGCGCCGACGGAATATTATCAAGGTCAAGGCAACTGGGCGCCGATCATGGGCAATAGTTATTACAAGGCCGTCACGCAGTTCAGCAAAGGCGAGTACACCAATGCGAACAACCTACAGGATGATTTCGCCGTCGTCGCGACTTACGTTCCAATAAACGACGATCACGGCAACACGCTCGCCACTGCTTCTGTGCTCATCGGTCCAACGATTTTCGACGGTGGCACGATCGAAACCCGTGGCGATGTCGATGTGTTCCGGTTCGATACCGGCGCCGGGGCTGTCACCCTGAACATTAACAGCCCGTCGCCCTCACCCAATCTCGACATCAAGGCCGAGCTACTGAATTCCTCGGGTCAGGTTCTCCAGACGAGTGATTCTTTAGCAGCCCTCAACGCCACCCTCTCGGCAACACTCGCCGGAGGCACGTATTATTTGCGCATCGACGGTGTCGGCAACGGCGATCCCGTGACCACCGGTTATTCTGATTATGGCAGTGTCGGTAATTACGTAATCACCGGAACGATTGTTCCTCTTGGCACTCTCCAGCCGCCTCTGGCCGTCATTAGTGCTTCCACCACGACCGGTCCCGCGGCGCTCGCGGTGTCATTCTCCGCCGCTAATTCCACGGCCGCCAGCGGCACGATTGTGAGCTACAGTTGGACCTTCGGCACTGGCGCGACCGCCGCCGGCATGTACCCGAGCTACACCTACACGGTTCCCGGGACGTTTACCGCCACCCTCACGGTCACCGACAGTAACGATCTCATCAACACCGCCAGTGTGATCATCACCGTGACGTCGCCGCCCAATCAGTTGCCCGTCGCAGTCGCTTCGGGCACGCCAACGTCCGGTTATGCTCCGCTGCCCGTTACGTTTTCAAGCGCTGGCTCACTCGATGCGGATGGCAGCATCGTCTCCTACTCGTGGGATTTTGGCGATGGATCGACCGCCACGGGTGCATCGCCCTCGAAAATATATACTGTGCCTGGTAACTATACCGCGAAACTGACCGTGACCGATAATGTCGGCGGCACCGCCTCGGCAACCGTGCCAGTCTCGGTGCTTCTCGATCACAACAGCGACTGTGATGTTCAGCTGTTCACTCTGGCATCCAACAAATCGAAAGCCGGTACGTTGGTGAACGCCACAGTGATCGTTTCGGATCGGCTGGGCCGCCCAGTCGTTGGAGCGACAGTTGGCCTTACGTGGTCTGGTGTGCTGTCGGGCACAACGAGCGCCAAGACCGACGCAGCCGGCAAGGTCGTGATCACCTCATCGCGCACGAAGAAGACGGGCTCGATCACTGCGACAATCACGACCGTCACTCCGCCGACGGGTGGGCTTTATGATGGTACAATTTACAACGAACCTCTCGTTCGCTCGACCACATTGTAATCCATCTTATCCATCACCGGGTGACGTACGCTTCCCGGGAATTCGGCGACTGTGAGCGAGTTCTGCTCGCTCACAGTCGGAATTGAGCCGATGACGAATTCGGGAAGATCTCTCTTTGAACTCGGCCACCGCGGGGGCACCATCGCGTGTCATGAAAAACGAATCAGCGAAAACACCCGAGCGCTCCGTTCCGGCTGTTTTGCCGAGAGATCCTCGCGCATCAGAAACCCCAAGCCACAGCGCAAAACCGACCGGTGTTCATATCGGCCCCGACGCTACAATTGGCCCATCCGAAATCCCTGCAAACGCCACGCTTCCACCAGCCGAGGCCGTCGTCCCCGGTAAAGGCCGTGCGCCGAGATAATCGCACTTGGTGCGAGCGATCGTTCGTCCACTCGTTCACATTCGTAACTACGAGCTTAGACACCCGAGCAAGGAAGCGGCCGGCACAGACGCTCGCTCCACCCCAGCGTGGACCGAATCGTGAAGGGACGACACGGGGTCGTCCCTTCAGCCAAGCGAGCACCCTGGTTAGTTGGTTAGTTTAAGGCGCCGTAACGTCGTTGGCCTGTAACGTAACCGCGGTCTGTGCCAGTGCTCGGCCGTCCAGCGTAGCGCCGGTCTTCATCGCGATTAATGTTTTGCACAATATGATTCCCTTGAAGTCTGCGGTCGTTCCAATCGTCGTTTGGCCGGCGACCTGCCAGAATATGTTCTTGGCCTGAGCGCCGCCCGTCAGAGTGACAATGGCGGCGTTGCTCACGGTAAGATTCTGCGCGATCTGGAAAATCCAAACATCAGTATCGCTGCCCGCGAGAGTGACACCTGTCGGTATTTTCACTCCAGTTCCCCATTTGTAGAGACCAGGACGAAGTGTCATCCCGTCAATATTTCCCGCTCCCAGTTCAGTTTCGTCAGGCAATTTTCGCCCAGCGGCATTGGTGTACGCGGTCTCCATGTCGCTTACTGCCGCAGTCAACACGGATGGCGCCACCACTCGACAAGCAGGACCAGCCGCATTCACGGTATATATTGTCCCAGCCACTTCAGCGCACGTTAGCCCAATGGCTGCACCGGTAATTGGACTGGTTCCAATATTTCCAACTATAACGGACGGCGGGACATCACTGATTCCTGATTTTGACAGAATCGTGAAATTGCCCGCCGATTTAAGATCGACCGGCGTTTGTTGCTTCGTGCGGTGCGGAGACGCGGCCAGACCAGTGGAAGGGCTGCAACACAGCGCAAGCAGTGCGGCGGCCAGGACGCCACCACCGATCGCATTCTTTTTTTTCGAAACCGAGCGGTTTGGCGCGGCGGGTTCGCTGGGAGTATGCTTAGGATTTTGAGGAAGGTTCATTGATTTTCTTTTGTTTGTTTAACTTCAGCTGAGAGTTTTTTGAAATGCGTCGCGGTTCATCAAAGCGGCAACGAAATCGATCCGTGCGACCATGCACTTTCAGTGGTCTGGTTCCCGAATTTGGCCCGCCCTTCTGACCGCCTGCAGGGACCTTGGAGGAAGACGACGCAGCCGCCTCAAACCTTGGAGATGGGAAACCCACTGATCTCGATCGTCACCGCGTGCCTGAGCATTCGCCGGAGGCGAATAGCCCCACGACGATCATTCTTTTGACAGCAGGCTCTAAGGGTCCAGGCCGGCTTGGGTCTTGAGATAATGGCCGGTAGCCATCCGCTTGGACAATGTTTTCACGTCGCTAACGTAGCTGGGCAACGCAGGTGCCGCTATGAGGTGTTACCCTGCCCCACTCCGCGCAGGAGAACGACGAACCCAGCCCGGCTCAGCTCCGCGCAATCCGAATCATCGCTTCCACACTTCGATCTACATCTGCGTCGGTGGTCGCCCACGACGACACGCTGATGCGCATTGCAGTGCGGCCTTGCCACACCGTCACGCCAGCCCAGCACGTGCCGTCCTGTTGAATGGCGTTGATCACTTGTTTAGTCCGTTCGACGTCACCAAAAACGACCAGCACTTGATTAAGCACGACTTCGTTAAGAATTTCGAAACCGGCCCCCGATAGTTTTTCTGCGAACCGCCGTGCTTGCGCGCAATTGCGTTCGATCATCTCGGCAATTCCGGTGCGACCCAGCGTGCGCAAGGCCGCCCAAACATCGACGCCTCGTGCGCGTCGTGACAACTCGGGCACAAAATCGGACGGGTTGCGAAACTCGCTCTCGGTCGGCAAATATTCCGCCGTTACCGCCATTGCGGCCCGCAGCGCTTGCGCGTCACGCACGAACGCGAGTCCGCTGTCGTATGGGACATTCAGCCATTTGTGCGCGTCCGTCGCCCACGAATCCGCATTTCCGATACCGTCCGCCAGCGCCGCTCGCAACGGTGCCGCCGCGGCCCACAATCCAAATGCGCCGTCAACATGCACCCACGCACCCGCCGCGTGCGCGCGCTCGCAAATTTGTTTGATCGGATCAAACGCCCCCGTGTTTACGTTGCCGGCCTGCACGCAAACAATCGTCGGACCGGTAATCGGTGGCAGCGCGTCGAGGCGCATCCGGCCTTGATCGTCGGTCGGCACTTTGACGACGCGATTCCGGCCGAGGCCGAGTATCCCCAGCGATTTTGTGACCGACGGATGCGCTTCCGCGCCGACCATTACCGTGATCAACGGCGCACCGGGCAATCCATCCGCTTCGACATTCCAGCCAACGCGCTTGAGCACCGCATGCCGTGCGGCCGCCAACGCGCACAAATTCGCCACGGTTGCGCCGGTGACAAACGCACCACCGCAGTCGGGCGGCAATCGCAGGAGATCGAGCAACCAGCGCAACGCGATCTGCTCGATATAAGCGGTGCCGGGCGTTGCTTTATAGAGTGCGCTGTTCTGGTCCCACGCTGAAGCGAGCCAGTTCGCCGCGAGCGCGACCGGAAGCGATCCGCCAATCACAAACCCAAAAAAACGTGGACCTGCCATCCCCATAGTCGCAGGCGAACCGATCTCATCGAGTAACCGAAGCGTTTCCATCGAATCGGTTGGCTGCGATGGAAGCGATTCATCCAGACGCCGGAGGTTTGTGATCGCCGACGCCGCCGGCATCACGGACCGAGAATCGAGACCCGCCAGATACTGAATCGCGCGAGACGACGCATCAGACAGAAGATCTTTCATGCCTAAAATCGTGTTTACGCCCAATCAAACCGCAATCCGTCGCCTGCTGTGCCGCATTTATTAAACGCGTTCTGTGGAGGCTAGCGCAGCGGGACGATAGCATCGCGGATTTGATTCCGCTTAAATCCGACCTACTCATTCCTCCATGCTTGAACACCTGCGAGTCACGATAGCGTTCTTGTCCGGAATCGGCACGGGACTCATCGCCGGAGTGTTCTTCGCTTTTTCGAGTTTCGTGATGAAATCCCTCGTCCGTCTGCCTCCGACACAGGGCATCGTCGCGATGCAGTCCATCAATATTGCCGTGCTGAATCCGTGGTTTCTCTCCGTGTTTGTCGGTACGGCCGCAACGTGTGTTCTCGCGATGATCCTTGCTTGCTTACGATGGCACGAGCCCGGCGCAGCCCTGTTATTCGCCGGCGGAATGCTTTATTTCGTCGGTACGTTTCTCGTGACGAGAGTCTGCAACGTGCCGCTCAACGACGCCCTCGCGACCGTCGATCCCCACCGTGCCGACAGCGCTGAGCAGTGGACCCACTACGTCGCCAAATGGACAACGTGGAACCACGCACGAACGATCGCAGCTCTCGCCGCCTCGGCGGCTTTCATCCTCGCACTCCAGCGGTAGGTTCACCGCTACGCCCCGATCTATTCCAAAAACTTTTCAGCTTCGGCGAGCGTGTCGCAGGTAACGAGTTTCACTGCGCCACGATAATGGATCAGCGAAAGGATGTTGATTCCAATATCCTTCTTCGGATCCGGAATCACTCGGACCACCATGCTCACGCCATGCGCTTTGCAGAGGTCCATGATTCTCGCGATGTGCGGTCCGCAATCGAGTTCCATCACCTCCAACTCACTCATGTCTGCCAGCACGACGAAGCCCGCTCGTACTTGCGGCAACAGGGCTTCGACTTGTTGCGCTCCATTTTTCATATCCGTCGCTGTCACACTGCTGAAATAGCGGGTGCGAACGAAATTGCGCACAGGATTTACCTCGATCGAGAACATGGTTTTGCCGTCACAAAAAACAGCATTAATGAATTCCCCAGCCCAAGCAACTGAGCCGGAGGATTACCGGTCGTTCGAAACATTCCGCTCCGCCCATCGTCCAGCGTCGTATCGCTGGGTCTGAGATCGTTCGCCGCCGCGAAACCACCGCTAAAGTTTAGAAGTATTTTCGAGTGGCGATTCCCACCGTGTGGCGTCGCCGAAGTCGTGACTACACCTCAAACAGGGACTTGCTCACCAGTACGCGCGGCTTTGTAGATCGCCTCAATGATCGTGAGATCACGGCGCCCCATTTCACCGGGAACCCGTGATTCCAATCCATCCCGCACACAGATCGCGAAGTCATCCATCTGCAGCGCCTGTTGATTCACAAACGGCTGGAAATTCAAAACGCCACGGCTCGTTTCACACACCGTGCCGCGATAGGTGAAGGCCTTTTCTTTAAAATGAATCCAACCTTTATCACCGGCGGCGCGGAACGAATCATTGCTTGGCCCAACGTAGCTCGTCCTCGCCTCGCACACGGCGCCATTGGGGAATTTCATCGTCCACTGGATCGTTTCTTCCACGCCTTCGCCGAATTGTGCGGGTTTGGTTTTCGGAAGTTCCGTCGCGGTAACCGTCACGGGCGCTCCGCCTGAGACCATGCACGCCGCCTGGATGATGTAGATGCCAAGATCCATCATTGGTCCTCCACCGGCCAGCGCCTTGTCTGCGCGCCATTTTCCGGGGGCCAGCTCAAAGCTGCGGTTGCCATTCATCGTCATGAACGGCCCGAAGCCTTTGTCCCGCGCCAGCCGCACCATCTCCCGGTGATAAGGATCAAAATGCAGGCGATAGCCGATCGAGTGTTTTACCTTCGCCGCCCGACACGCCGCGAGAATCGCGTCACACTCCGCGACAGTGTTGGCCATCGGCTTCTCCACAATCACATGTTTCCCGGCGCGAGCGGCAGCAATCGCGTGCCTGGCGTGCAGCCCATTCGGCGTGACGACGTAAACGATGTCGATGTCGGGATTGTCGGCCATTTGCTCCATCGTCGTGTAATTGTAGATACAACGTTTCGGGAGATCGAAATCCTGCGCCCACTTCGCGGCCTTTTCCGAACTGCCGGTAACGACGCCGGCCAGCCGACAATGTTTGGTTTCGCGGAGCGCAGGTCCGAGTTGACCCGTGCTATAACGGCCGAGACCGACAAGCGCCACGCCGAGTTTACGCTGACCGGTTTCAGCCGGGGCGGCGGTCGCGCCTCGCACGCCGAACGCCCCGACGGTCGCAGCGCCGACCGCGATTTGCCGCAAAAAATCACGTCTCGAATAACGGAAATGATGGACAGATTTCATGACGCAAAAATTTGGCCGCTCCTCTCATCTCGTCCAGACCGACGGTGAGAAGATCGTTAACCTGAATCACCTCGGAACTCCGGACGAGGAATGCCCGACGGGGCACAAGATTTAATTAGCGCTGGATGGGAACTCGCTGTGCGGCGTAGATAGCGCGTTTGTCGGGCTACATTCGTAATCTGTAGCGCGGCGAGCGCGCGACCTACATCGGTAATTCCACTCGCTCACGCTCGCAGCCACGCAAGGCCGGAGAGCGCCCCCGGCAGGCGGCGCCTGATCAACGGCCCATGAATCTGGAGCATCGTCGAAAACAAACCCGACGGCTTGTTGGGGTTGGCATGGAAACCGAAGCCGCTGAATGCTGAACGCAAAAAATGCAGTATTTTTCAACAACCTGCCGATCCGACACGACTCCCGCTATCAGAAGAAGACTTAGATATCCTCAACCGGGCCGCCCTTTGGAGTAGAGCGCTCGCGCAATGGCGCCGGCTACTTCTGCTGCTTCGCGATGTAGCCCTTCAAAACGGGATCGTTCGCCCAATAGCCTTCGTGAATCGTGAGGCCTTCCTCTTCCATTAAAGGACCGAACACCTTTATCGACGGCTCCGTTCGAGCAAAAACTTCGCGGCATTCGAGCGCTAAGGGCGGACGACCAGCTGATGGAGCTTTCGGCGGAAGGATCTGCTCAATCACACGCGACAGTTGCGACGACGTGGTGCCGTACACGACGCGGTGGATGCCGGCCCAACGAATCGCGCCGCAGCACATCACGCAGGGCTCCGTGCTGGCATAGAGGGTCGAGGCGGCGAGCGTCGCTGGATCAAATTGCTGTGTGGCTTTCCCAATTAGGCCAGTTTCGGCGTGCTGCGTGATATCGCGCGTCGAGTAGATCGTGTTTTCGTATTCGAAGATGATCTTTCCGTCTTTCACCAACAGCGCACTGAAAGGATGATTGCCGTGCACCACCGAGCTGCGCGCCAATTCATACGCGCGGCTCATGAACCGGCGATCATCGGCATCACACGCCGGATCGTCGGGTAAGGCCTGGACGGTTACGGAAGCAGCGGGGATTGTGTTTTGGGCCATCGGCCAGTCCTTCAGCAAAGTTTGCACCACTCGGTTGCCCACGACAAAAGCAGCTTCCAGTGCTTCGTTGAAAGCCGAAAGAGACGCTCCACGTTCCCGCGCGAGACTTTGCCACGCCGTCATGTCGGGCGACTGCATCGTGTAGTTACTCGCCGTGCGCAGAACCATCACGCGGTTGAAATCCACTTTCCCCGCGCGAGCGAGATTGCGGAGCGACTGCAACGTACCGCTGTCTTCCATCGCCTTGGTGGCGAATTTGCCCTGGTGGTCCGTCCAAAAATCAACCCAATCGTTACCGAACTTGGTCATTTTCTCGCCGTGCCAAAAAGTCGAGTCGCTAAGATTATCGCCCATCAGAACAAAGGGCGCACGCTGCGCGTTGGGGTAACCGGTGAACTCGCTCCGTCGTTTGGCCAGAGCGGGCGTGTCCGGCAAGACAGTGTCCTTGGTCAGCGAATACGCCCATTGCGCGAGGCCGCGGTTGAGTTCGAAAACCTGGCTCGGGTTTGTCGGATGACCGTTGTGATCGAAAGGGCGCGATGAGCCCAACGGAATGTAACCGGTGCTCCAATTGTCGGGGATCTCGCGCGCGTCGAGTTCGTGAGCGAGGCCTCCGTCCACAACATAACGCGCCCATACGGCGCTGCCCATTGAGCCGTCGGCGGGATCGATGCCAGCAATTCCAGCGATGAGCCAGTACGCTTGTCGCAGATCGAAACGTGGATCGAGCCCCAACGCCATCGTCGAAGCGGCGGCGTTTGATACACCCATGCCCGTCGTGTAGACGAGGACGCCGTTGCCATCGGTCCACGCGTCAGAATCGGCGGCCGGTAACGGATAATTTTGCTCGAGGTGAAGCCGCTGTTGCCAGAGCCGGCGCTCGCCCGGCTGGTCTCCCTTTCCCTGAAACATACTTACGATCACAACCTTGATCGGCAGAGGAACTGGCGTCTCAGCCAACAGCAACGTTGCGGGAAAAAATGCGACCAGCCACCGGAGATATTTCATGAGCGAGATTGAAATGGAGCGCGCCTGTGCGTTCCGCTCCGCGTGACGCGGATGCAGAACGTATGCCACGAAACGCGCACACGTTCTCCGGCTTGTTTCGAATGGGTTGAGGCCTCTCATCCCCTCGCTCACGCTCGTAGCTGCCATACAGAGGCGGTGCCGATAACGCGCGCGGCTCGACTCTTTTCAGTGACACCACACGCTGGGCCACGATGAATTCGCTCATGACCAGTGCGGGCAGCAGTCACTTTGTCTTCGTCGATTTCGAGAACGTGCCAAATGTTGACCTCACATCGATCGGCGAAAAGCCGGTGATGGTTACGTTGCTCATCGGCAAAACTCAAAAGAAACTGGACCTCGACCTCGTGCAGCAAATCCATCGGCATGCCGCGAAAATTCAGCTGGTCGAAGTCGGTGCATCGGGGCGCAACGCCCTCGATCTCACTCTCGCCTTTTATCTTGGCCGAGCCATCGAGCAAAGTCCCAACGCGCATTTCCACATCGTTTCCAAGGACAAGGATTTTGATCCGCTGATCTCGCACCTGCGGAAAAACAAGATCCAGATTTTTCGGCACGACGCGTTTGCCGCGCTGCCGTTTTTGCCGCAGCCGAGAAAGAATATCCCGGCTGAAAATCAGAATGAGCCCGTCGTCGATAAACTGGCGAAGCTCATCGTCCATTTGCAAACGAAGACGAACGCCCGGCCCACGCGTCGAAAAACGCTGAACACTCACATCAATAATTTCTGTGGCAATCTGCTTTCAGAAGAGGAGCTCGCCGAGATCATCCACGAGCTGGTGGCACGCGGCATTCTCAAGATCGATGGCCGGGACAAGGTGACGTATTGAAGCGTGAACAAAGTCTGTCATGGCAGTAGGGCGTGATCTCCGACCCGCCTTTTCGAAGTCACTCGAGCGCCGAAAGGGCGGGTCGGAGGCCACACCCTACCCAATACAGCTGCTGCACTCGCGATTATTTTCTCCCGACTTTCTGAAGTGTTTCCACGAGGGCCGTGAGCGGCGGAGTCGCAGTCGTTTCGTCGAAGGCGTGAGTCACTTCGCTGCCGTCGTCGCTTGTGATCGTTAACGTGTATGAAAACCGGTCGGGCTGCGCGGGCGCAGTTGCTGGCGCCGGAGAAGGCCTGTTGGCCGTCAGCGCCGTTGCGACCAAACGTTTGATTTCGCTGGCGACGCCAGACGGCAAGCTCGCGACATCGACGACCAACGGGGGCGGACGAAGCCCGGCAAAACCGCCACGGCGTGTGAGGCTGATATGCATGCTGAATTGAAGAAACCCCGCGAGCCGGTGTTGGCAAACTGTCCCGCTACATCGGCATTGAAACTGATTCCGGTGGAGAGTCTTTCCACGCGGACGACCGGCAGGGATGCTATGCCACGACGCCCTTAAGGTCGCACCGTTCGGGCTCAAATTACACCGACCTGCCGCCAAGCCGTTTTGACGGCGCTCTGCTCTTTGCTCGTCATGCCGTAGAGCTGTTGCGCGGACTGAAGGGTTGCCTTGGCGGCATCGGCGAACTGGGAGGTTGCCCTGAGTTTCGTCGTAAGGGTGTCGTACCAAATTTTACCCGCGCGTTCCCACGCATGGCCGCCGAGCGCGCTGGCCACGAGGTAAAATGCGCGGTTCGGAATACCTGAGTTGATATGCACGCCACCGTTGTCGTCTTTCCCTTTGTAGTAATTACGCATGTGATCAGGTTGAGGATCTTTGCCGAGCTGCGGATCATCGTAGGCGGTGCCGGGCGCTTTCATCGACCGGAGCGCAACTCCTTTGACCGACTTCGCGAAAAGTCCCTTGCCAATCAGCCAGTCCGCCTTGGCGGCGGTTTGTTTGCGCCTCCATTGTTTCACGAGCGAACCAAAGACGTCCGACATCGACTCGTTGAGGGCACCCGGCTGATCCTGATATTCGAGACCGGCTTCGTATTGTGTCACACCGTGCGTAAGCTCGTGACCGATGACATCGAGACATTTGGTAAACCGCTCGAAGAGCGTGCCGTCTCCGTCGCCATAGACCATCTGCATGCCATTCCAAAAAGCATTATCGTAGCGCGTCGAATAGTGAACGGACGAATCGAGCCGCATGCCCGCATCGTCGACGGAGTTGCGATTGAAGACAGTTCGAAAGAAATCGTAAGTCGTCCCGGAGTAATTGTACGCCTCGTTAACTTGCTGATCTTTGCTGACGGCTGAGCCCTCGGTGCGGGCGAGTGTTCCTGGCAACCGGGTGCTGTGCTTCAGATCGTAAATCGTACGTCGCTTGGTGCCGGGGGAAACCGCAAGAGTCACGGCGCCGAGATTGGCGAGAACTTCACGGTGACCGCGCAGGCGTTCGGAATGCTCCAGCGTATTCTGGGCGGTACTACGTAGCTCCTCGGCACCGTTTTCCGCGAGGTGCCGAAGCATGTGGGACGGGATGATTGTGCAAAATGGGCAACCTAAGTGAAGGTTCCCCGAAGCGAGACGGGCGATGGGAGTTTTCATACCGGCTAATCACTGCAGTGGACTGAGAGGGAATAAAACGCCGCCAGGCCGACCGGCGCGTTGCAAAGAAACCACGTCGCTGGAAAGCAAATGGTTTGTGATTTCGCTCACGAAGCGCGAACAAAAAAGGAATCACCGCCCCTCGATCGGTGATTACGGCCCCAAAAAAAAACACGGACCCGAAGGTCCGTGTTTCGCTCGAGAGCTGATTCGAAAAAAACTAGCGCTTCAACGTCGCGCAGAACCGCGCCAGGCGGGTGACACCCTTCTGGATGATCTCGTCGCTCGTGGCATAGCTGAGGCGGAGATAACCTTCCGCACCAAACGCGCTGCCGGGAACCGCCGCGACTTTTTCCGTTTCGAGGAGTCGTGCGCAAAAATCGACGTCTTTCATTCCGAAGCTCGAGATGTTCGGGAAAAGATAAAACGCGCCCTGCGCCAAAAGACACGTGATGCCCGGAATTTTATTCAACTCGGAGTGGAGAAATTTCCGACGCCGATCGAATGCCGTCATCATAATTTTCAACGATGCCGCGGTCTTTTCTTTTTCCTTCAATGCCGCGAGCGCGCCGTACTGGCCGAAGGTCGTTACGTTGGACGACATCTGGCTCTGCAGTTCCGAAATCGATTTCGCGATAGGCAATGGAGCAACGGTCGTACCGATGCGCCAGCCGGTCATCGCATAGGTTTTCGAGAAACCCGCGACGATGATCGTGCGCGCTTTCGCCTCTTCACTGAGTGTTGCCACACAGGTCGCCGTCGCACCGTCGTACATGAGGTGCTCGTACATTTCGTCGGAGAGGATATAGAGATTGTGCTTCACCGCCACCGCCACGATGGCCTCCAATTCCGCGCGGCTGTAAACCGCTCCGGTTGGATTCGACGGTGAATTAAGGATCACGAGCTTCGTCTTCGGCGTGATCGCCGACTCCAGCATTTGGGGCGTCAGACGAAATCCCGTCTTGTCATCCGCGAGCACGAACTTCGGGACAGCGCCCGCGAGTTTCACCATCTCGGGATAACTCACCCAATACGGCGCGGGCACGATAACCTCGTCACCCGGCGAACACACCGCCATCACGCCGAGGTAGCAGTTGAATTTTCCGCCGGGAGAAACGATCACCTGCTCAGGCGTCGCGATGAAATTATATTCGGCGGCGTAACGTTCAACGATCGCCTTGCGCAGTTCGATAATTCCCGGAGTCGGCGCGTACTTCGTTTTGCCGGCGCGGAGCGCGACGATTGCAGCTTCTTTGATGTGCTCGGGCGTATCGAAATCCGGTTCGCCGGCGGCGAATCCACAGACGTCTTCGCCGGCGGCTTGCAGCGCTTTCGCCTTCGCGTCGATGGCGAGAGTCGGCGATGGCGCGACGTTTTTGGCCCAGGAGGACAGTGGTAGCGGAGGAGTACTCATTGAGAGATGCAAGGTTCACTAAAAGGAAACGCGCCCGACAAAAGCAAGCCCGCGAACCGGCCGGTTTAGGCCGGGATGTTTCGACGTATTTGTAGCGCAGGCGTCCCGGCCTGCAGTCAGTAGGAATGCGGGCAGAGCCACCTGCTTACATTGAGCGACACCTCGTTCGTCGGAAACGGGCACAAAAAACGGCGGTCATCGACCGCCGTGGAAAACGTGTGCGCTAAGAGCGCGACGCTTACTTTTTCTTCGGCTTCGCCGGCAGACCTTCGAGCGCGAGGCGGAGTAGTTCGCCAACGCTCGTGTCTTTCTTCTTCGCGTAGCGTTTCAGCATCGCGCGCTGGTCGGACGTGATCCGAACCGAGATCTGGCGATGCGGCACCGATGCGGGCTCGCAGCGTTCGAAATCGAAATTATCCATTGCAAGGCGGACAACTTCACTGGCCGTTTGGAGGCCGTGACCATTACGAGTCGATTTGATCTTCGCGATCAGTGCGACGGGAAGATCAAATGTCAGTGGGGCGGAGCTTTTCTTTGTGCGAGTGGCCATAAATCGAAAGCAGCTGGCTGGTTCAAGGAGTTCGGCGCTGGGCTTAGCACACACGGACCTGCGCGGCGGGCAACGAAAATTTTGCTGTAGGGCCAATTTTGATGCGGTTGGGCCCGCGTCTCAGAGCTGAAACTAAAACAAAAAAAGTTCCGCCGGCAGGAAAATCTCAGGCTGAATCAGGGCAATTAGCAGCCGCTGCATCCAGATTTTGAACTCACGCGACTACGGGGCGAGGCGCGCCAGTCGCGACTCCGCCGGCGCATGAATATCCTCGGAGAGCTGTGCCGGCTCGAACAGGGTTCGCGAAAAATCGAGATCCAGCCCCGCCGCCACCACGTCGAATCGCGTTTTATTTCGGCTGGTTTCATCCCGCACATCGAACGTTTTCGGAATCCATTGTTCGCCGATCTTTTTCAGATCCACCAGTGACAGCGTCTTCAATACGGTATTATTCGCGCCGAGGAGTTCGGTTTGAACCAGCGCGTTGAACTGCGTATCCAAGTAAACCCGCACACCCGTCAGTGTCGGGTATTTGACCGCGAAATCCGAGGGAGGCCGCATAACCAGGACATGCGCGGGTCTTCCGCGGAATCGAGTGAGCCCCTCGTACGTGAAGTTGTCCCAATAAATAAAGGGCATCTGAAGCATCTGCAGATCAAACGCGGTGATCTCGATGTTGGGGATGATGGGGTCGAATGGTGATGCCGTACCGAGCATTTGGACACCGCCGCCAGTATCCCACCGCCAGACGGCCGACGTACGACCGTTCTGAATCAAAAGCCGACGTTCGGAAGGAGCCCCGGAGCCGGACGGTAGAAACAGGGTCACGCGTGTCACCGCACCTGTTTCATTTCGACCGCCCCAAAGGCGGCCCGAAATAAGTCGCTCTTCGCCCCGTCGCGGCATTACGCGAAGCTGGAATTCCAGAAAATAGTTTTCGGCGACTCCTTGTCGGCGAACTTGCTCGAGCGCGGCGCGTCCGTCAGCGGGGTTGGTTCCGCCGAGTTGGGTGAGCGGCGGTGGTGGCTGGCCTTTGGGAGCGGCGCTCGCGGCGATGCTCGACCCGAAGCACCCGACAATAAAAAACGCCCGCCGAAAAAAGGCGGGCGTGATGGGAAACACTGGCATGCGCTTAGGGCTTCTTTTGCGCTTCCGGAGCCGGTGTGGCCGGAGCTGGGGTCGATGAAGCGGGGGCTGCTGGTTTTGGTGCGGCCGGAGCTGCAATCGATGGCAGACTGTCGCCGGTCGGAGTCGCATGCGTGCGTTGATAAATGCGGCCGAGATAGAGAACGAAAGCCAGGATGAAGAAAGCAATCGCGGCATTGATGGTCGCTTTGCTCAGGACGTTACTCGTGTCGGCGCCGAAGGCAGCTTCCGCCATTCCGCCGCCCATTGCAGCGCCCAAGCCACCGTCGTTCTTCGCCTTTTGCATGAGGACGATCAGCACGAGGAAAACAGAGACGACGATCAGGACAAACGTCAGAATACCGAGGAGAATGTTCATGAGAAAGGGTCAAAGCATCAGAGCCGAAGGTGGTTTGTCAATGCCCCGTAGCAGCAGGTTCGCAGAGTTCCCAAGCCGACTGTAGGTTGCGCGCTCGCCGCGCCACGGCTCGATGGTTTGTTGCCCGAGCGCAACCTGCTTCGCGACAAATCCGCCTAAATCTCCACGCCAAGCTTTTCCAACAACCGCTGAAGATCTTCATTGCCGCGATATTCGATCACGATCCGGCCCTTCTTCGGTGTGTGCAGCACGGCGACCCGCGCGCCCAAATGCGATGTCAGTTTTTTCTCAATACCCGCCACTGCCTCAGCATCTTTCGCCGGGAGATTACGAGTTTTGCCGCGAGGCGCCACCGCACCCGGCGAAGTTTTGCGCTCGAGCACGAGCTTCTCGGTCACGCGCACACTAAGCCCTTCCTCGATCACGCGCCGGGCAAGCACGGTGCGCTGGGCAACATCACCCACGCCGAGCAGCACTTTCGCGTGACCCACACTCAAAAGATTCCGCGCCACGAATCCTTGAAGCTCTCCATCGAGAGCAAGCAGCCGCAAAGAATTAGCAACGGTCGCACGAGCTTTGCCGACCCGATCGGCCGCGGTCTCCTGCGTGAGATCAAAATCCCGAATCAAACTCGCGAACCCGTGCGCTTCTTCGATCGGGTTCAGTCCTTCGCGTTGCAGATTTTCGATCAGACCCAAGGCAGCCGACGAAGCATTGCTGGCTTCGACGATCCGCGCCGGGATCGACTTGATCTTCAATTGTTGAAACGCGCGCCAGCGACGCTCACCGGCGATCAGTTGAAACTTATCGCCCGTTTTCCGCACGACGACCGGTTGTAGCAATCCTTCCGAGCGAATGCTCTCCGCGAGCTCGCTGAGTTGCTCCGGCGGTATCTCCCGCCGCGCCTGATACGGACTCGGCTCGATCGCATTCACCGCGATTTCCTGGTACCCGGGCGCGCCCGTGGGAGCAGCGGCGGCGGGCGCCGGGGTTGGCGTGGCGTGATCGATTTTAGGAGCGGCAGGAGCGGCGCTGGCGATCAGGCCGCCGAGGCCGCGACCGAGCCGGGATTTGGGAGCTGCGGACATGAAATTATTTACCTCCGGGGATGAAGAGCGTCTGCCCAGCGTTGATACGCGAGGGGTCGGAAATTTTATTGGCGTTGATGATATCCTGCGACTTCGCGCCGGTTTTTTTCGCGATGAGCGCGATCGTGTCACCCTTCTGCACGGTGTAGCTGACGCCCTCTTTCGAGTAATCCTCGGCGAACGCAGTTTGCACCGGATTCCGCGTCGCCATGCCTTTGGCGAGCGAGTCGATCGCTGCGTTGGTTTGTTTCGCCAGCTTTTCCATTTGAACGCCGACCTGCTGGAGGGTCTCCGTTTTCGTAGCTGCGGAAGACGAGTGAATGGTCTGGTTGAGGCTCGCGATCGCGTCGTTCAACTGCGTGAGCGTGACGTAGGATTTTTCTGCTGAGCCAGCCTTTCCGCGGAGCTCGGCGTTCTCACGTTCCAACTGCTCAACCCGCAACGACAACTCGCCGACGCGCTGCACCACGCCGCGCAGATCCTCGCGCATATTCGCCAGTTCAACCTGAGCTGACGCGGTCTGCGCGGCCGCACCGACGGCAAACAGGCATCCCCACATCATACGTTTCAACATGCGCGAGAGATTGGGGAAAGCTCGTCCGAAAACAAGCGGGTTGTGCCGCGAAAAATCAGCATCTCAAAAAAACTTGGTGGCCGCGTGGCTCATCTTATTTCTTAAACGGAAACGGAGCCGCACTGACGAGAGCCGGCATCGGACGTGATGGTAAACGCGTGCCCGCCGCGATTGAAAAGCCGCGCAAAAATTCTGTCGCCTCCAACATTTTGCCACCGGGCCTCTGCATCCGGCGCACGCGCAGCACCCCTTTGCCGGTCGCGATTCGGAGTCCTTCTGCATCGGCCCCGAGCACCGCACCGGCACCAAAAGAACCGCCTTCCTCCGAGGGAAATTCATCGGCGGCGACGTCCGCCAAGCCGAACTTCACGATCTGTCCATTGATCTCAACACTGCACGCGGGCCATGGGAAAAGTCCATTGACGCGTGCAGCAAGCTCCGCAGCGGGCCTGGTAAAATCGAGCACTCCATCCTCTTTCATCAAGCGACGACAGAATGTCGCCGACGCGTCGTTTTGCGGCTGAAATTCCAACGTGCCTGCGCTCAATGCTGGAAGCGTCCGCATTAACAGAGCCATACACGCCCTTGCCAGTTTCGCTTCGATCTCAAGCGCGGTGTCGAGCGGCGCAATCGGAACGCGCTCCACGTCCGCTACCGGACCCGCATCGAGGCGGCGCACGATACGCATGAAGGATACGCCCGTCTCGATTTCACCACTGGCAATCGCGGTCTGAATCGGTGAAGCGCCGCGATATTTCGGGAGAATCGACGCGTGCAAATTCACCGTGCCCAATTGCGGCGTCCCTATGAAATCGTCGCGCAAGATGTGCCCATACGCCATCACGAGCGCGAGATCCGCATTGAGCGCGACGAGTTGGAGACGCACGTCTTCCGCCAATTTCTCCGGCTGAAAAACCGGCAGCCCGTGCGCAAGCGCCCAGGTCTTGATTTCGTTCGCCGTAATTTTTTGGCCGCGTCCGACGGGCCGATCCGGCTGCGTGAACACCGCGACAATTTCCTCAAGCGGACTCCCCTCGCCCACCAGCCAATTGAGCAACGGCAGCGCGATCGCATCCGAGCCGAGAAAAACGATACGCAGACGGTTCATAGTTTGATCACTCGATGTAGCCGGAGTCGCCGCCCCCGCTCAGGAACCGGCCTCAGCGAGGCCAGCCACATCATGCAAAAACTTCAATCCTCCAGCGTCTCACCGATATCGCTCTCGTCGGCCTCTTCCGTTGCTTTCCACTTTGGCGTGTGCGGCTGATTCTTCGCTTTCTCCTGCGCGGCACGGATCGCCGAGAACGACATGCCGGGCTCGTGCTTTTCTTTTCCGACAAGATCGAAATAGATCGGACAGCCCGCGAGATCGAACTCCTTCACCAGACCCGCCTCAAGATAACGGCGATATTGCTCCGTGAGTTTCTCCTCCCGATTGCAAAACAGCTTGATGCGAAACGGCCGCGTGCCCGTCTGCGTCGCATAATAAACCCGGAAGCGTTTCCCACCGACGGCCGGCGGCGGCGTGCGCTCAGCGAGGTATCCGATAATCTTATTCAACTTCGCCGTCGGCAATTTCACGTCGAGCATGCGGTTGAGTTTCACCGCCGCATTCAGCATGCGATCGACTTCGTAGCCGCTCACCGCCGACACGAAAATCACCGGCGAGCCAGGTGTGAAGTAGAGTCGCTCGAACAGCGCGTGCTCATACTTTTCGCGATAATCGCGCTCGTTTTTGTACGGTTTGAAACCGCCCTGCTTCTTGAACGCGTCAGTCACCAGATCCCATTTGTTGACGACGACCACGATCGGCTTGTGCTCTTTCACGGCTTCGCCCGCGATCGCCTTGTCCTGCTGCGTCACGCCATCCATCGCGTCGAGCACGAGGAAAACGACATCGGTGTTTCGAATCGCGTCGAGGGATCGCAGCCGTGAAAAATATTCGACCGGCGACGCGAGCTTCGTCGCCGCCTTGATTCCCGCCGTGTCGATCAGGCGAAACGGGTACAGCTTTCCATCGCGCCCTTTGAATTGAAACGGCAACTCAACGGAATCGCGCGTCGTTCCCGGCACATCACTCACGATGAGGCGATCGCTCTGCAGCAGACGATTGCTCAACGAAGATTTGCCGACATTCGGCCGCCCGATGAAACACACACCGAGCGCTTCGGCGGCATCACGTCCACGATCGAGATCTTCCGTCGGTCCGATCGCCGCGATGATCGCATCGCGCAAATCTCCTTCACCGCGTCCATGTTCTGCCGATACGCGAATCGGTTCGCCCAAACCGAGACGATACGCGTCTTCGAGCTGGAGTTTTTCGTCGTCGAAATCCGCCTTGTTGATGACGAGGCGCACCTTCTTTTTGCTCTTACGGAGCATCACCGCGATCTTTTCGTCGAGCGAGGTCAGTCCCTCGAGTCCGTCGATCACGAAAAGAATCAGTGCCGCGGTTTGAATCGCAAAACTCACCTGCTCCTCCGACGCAGCCGTCAAAGCCGCCGGCGTGTCCTTGCCCTTGTAGCCAAGACCGCCAGTGTCGAGCAGCGTGAAATTGCCGTCCGCGACCTCAGCCGAAATGACATCGCGTGTGACGCCGGGCTGGTCGTGAACGATCGAAATACGCTTCCGCGCAAGCCGGTTGAAGAGGCGGCTCTTGCCGACGTTGGGTCGGCCGACAATGGCGACAGTGCGATTCATTTGGGAAAATCTGTCAGCAGCGGGCACTGAGTAGCGAGGAGTAAAAAGCCCGACGAGCAAATGCCCGCGCCCCGCTACTCACTTCGCGCTACTTTTTCGAACTCACAAACCGCTCCACGCGGTCGCAAGCCTCGACGATCTGTTCGTAGCTCGTGGCGAAACAGGCGCGCACGTGGCCAATGCCGCCATCGCCAAACGCTGTGCCGGGAACGACCGCGACCT
>CBRAFL010000042.1:0-22387 GCA_967755055.1 uncultured bacterium | reverse complement strand
GCGCGGTAAGTTGTGCGCCTGTCGTGCAACTGGCCCGCGATGCGGGCGTGGCGCGACGAGCGCGCCACCTACAAGCTCTCGCACCCATTCGTCATGCCTTTCAAAGCACTTAATCTCTCCGACTCGGTTCTCCGCGGCGTTCAAGCCGCCGGTTACACCGATCCTACGCCCATTCAGCTTCGCGCGATTCCTGTCGTGCTTGGCGGCGGCGATCTCATCGCCTCCGCGCAAACCGGCACCGGTAAAACCGCCGCTTTTGCACTCCCCGTTCTTTCACGCCTCGGCGCCCACGGGCGCGCTCGCGTGCTGGTGCTCGAACCCACCCGAGAACTCGCCGCGCAGGTTGAAACCGCATTTCGCGATTTCGCCCGGTTCACGGATTTACGCACTGTCGCCATCTTCGGCGGCGTCGGCTACGGCCATCAACGCACCGAACTCAAACGCGGCGTCGACATCATCGTCGCCACTCCCGGTCGTCTCATGGACTACCTCAAAGAGCGCACGCTGAGTCTCCAGGACATCTCGATTCTCGTTCTCGACGAAGTCGATCGCATGCTGGACATGGGCTTTCTACCCGTCGTCAAAGACATCATCGCGCGCTGCCCACGCGAGCGCCAGACGCTGTTCTTCTCCGCCACGGTTCCGCCAGAAATCGCCGCGATCGCATCCTTCGCTCTGCGCAATCCCGCTCGTGTTGAAATCGGCGTCGCGCGCTCGGTCACCGCTTCAGTCAACCACGCGCTCTATCCAGTCGCCGCCGAACAGAAATTCGAGCTGCTGGAAGCACTGCTCGCAAAAACCGACTTCGACAGCGTCCTCGTTTTCTCCCGCACCAAACATGGTGCCGATAAAATCGCCCGCCGTCTCAAAGCCGCGAATCATTCCGTCGCTGTCCTCCACGCGAACCGTTCACAAAACCAACGCATCGAAGCGCTCGCCGGTTTCAAATCCGGCAAGTACGAAGTCATGGTCGCGACCGATATCGCAGCGCGCGGTATCGACGTCGCTGGCGTGTCACACGTTATCAACTACGACGTGCCGGAAAAGCCCGAGGATTACGTTCACCGCATTGGTCGCACCGGCCGGGCCCAGGCCGTGGGAGATGCGTTCACCCTCGTCACGCCTGAAAACGCGGCGGATATTCGCGACATTCAACGTTTCATCGGCGCAAAAATTCCTGAATTGCGCCTCGAAGGTTTTGATTACCGGCCGATTGTCGCGCGCGCGGTGGACGAAAGTTCCCAGCGGCCGCGTGGCAGCCTTCCCGGCCAGATTCGCCACAAAGGAAGCTTCAATCGGTTTCGCGGCCGGCGCTAATTTCCGAATCGCGTGAAGAGAGCGGACATTTTTGTCCGCTCTCTTTTTTATGCAGCGGCATCACCTGCGAAGGACGATCCGTGCGGACGACGACGGCTACGCATTCGTGAATATCGAACAATTGGAAAGCTTCGCGCTCGCACGGCGCGGTGGATTACGAAAGCTCCGACCGCCGTCATGAGCTCCGTCGCCCCTACCGCTGCCGCCGTCGAAAAACATCTCGCCGCCTTACGCGCGTGCCAACGCTGTCCGAAGGTTTATGGACCGGTCGTAGTCGGCCGTGCGGTTGTCAGTCGCGTTATCCTCGTGGGCCAGGCACCCGGCGATAAGGAGCCGAAGTTCGGCCGACCCTTCGCGTGGACCGCGGGAAAAACGCTCTTCAAATGGTTTGCCGAAGGACTCGGCTGGACCGAGGACGAAGTTCGGGACCGTATTTATTTCGCCGCGGTGTGTCGCTGCTTTCCGGGGAAACGCCCCGAAGGCGGTGACCGCGTTCCGGCGCTTGATGAAATCGCCAACTGCGGATCCTGGCTCAAAAAGGAATTCGCTCTCCTCCACCCCACGCTGGTGCTGCCGGTCGGCAAGCTCGCGATTTCTCAATTCCTGCCGCCCGCCCCGTTGAACGACATGATCGGGAAAAGTTTTTCGATCAGTTATCACGGACATCCCGTCGATTGCATTCCGCTCCCCCATCCATCCGGCGCGTCACCGTGGCACCGGATGGAACCAGGAAAAACTCTGCTGCGAAGCGCCCTCACGTTGGTCGCGAAGCATGAGGCGATTCGCGCGCACGACTGAAAAAATCCGTGTAATCTGCCAAAATCACAGTAAATCCGTTTTGCCATGATTCACCCCCTTCTTCGATTCTTTGCGCTTTCGCTGATCATTTTCACTGCTCCGTTGCTTCATGCGCAACGGGAGCGGCTAACGCCCGAGGAGATCGAGATCGTCGAGAAGAACTGGCCCGGCACCAAGAAGACCAGCATGGGCATTCGTTACATCATTCAGCGCGAAGGCGCCGGCGAATCGCCCAAAAATGGCGACCGCGTGGCGGTTCTTTACGTTGGCACGCTGCTCAACGGGAAACAGTTCGACGCCCAACAAGATCCCGCGAAGCCACTGATCTTTCGCGTCGGTCGCGAAGAGGTGATCGCCGGGTGGGAACAGATTTTGCCGATGATGAAGCTCAATGAAAAGCGGCTGGTCATCATTCCCGGAAGTCTCGCCTACGGTTCAAGAGGACGCGCGCCGCTGATTGGCCGCGATGCCACGTTGGTTTTCGAAATGGAACTAGTTAAAATCAATCCGTAGTGGCGCGCGGCTGATTCCAGAGATTGTCGAGCGTGTAGATTCCCAGCCCAACCCAGATAAACGAAAACGCCGAGGCTTGCGCCGGCGTGAACGGCTCGCCGTAGATCCAGACGCCGAGGGCGAACTGCACCGTCGGTGTGATATATTGCAGCAGTCCGAGCGTGGTGAAACGTATCCGCCGGGCTCCGTATGCGAACAGCAGCAGTGGCACCGCAGTCACCACGCCCGCGCACAGCAACAACACGTGCGCACGCACGCTCACATGGCCAAGAGCGCCCAACCCGGTCGATTGTCTCCACAGTAGGAACGCGAGCGCAGCCGGAGCCAACAGCAGCGTTTCCAGACCAAGCCCCACCAGCGGTCCAAGGGGGGATTTTTTTCTCAACAAACCGTAGCCGCCAAACGTGACCGCAAGTGAAAGTGCGATCCAGGGCACGCCTCCGACCCGGAGCATCAATAATCCGACGCCGACTGCAGCAGATCCGATCGCGAGCCATTGCGCGCGCCGTAATTTTTCATGCAAAACGAAACGGCCCAGCGCCACGTTCACCAGCGGAACCAGGAAATAGCCGAGACTCGCCTCAAGCACATGCCCGTGATTCACGCCCCAGATAAACACCAGCCAGTTTATCGTAAGTAGGACGCCGCTGAGCGCATGCCAAAGGAGCGCCGTCCGCGACTGCAAGGCGCCCCGTAAACCAGACCAACCGGTGGAAAATCCCATTACGCACAGCACGAATACCAACGACGATAGGTGTCGGTGCGCGATCAACTCGGCCGAATTGATCGCGGACAGTTGTTTCCAGTAGAGGGGAAAAAGCCCCCAAGCCAAATAGCAGCTCGCAGCGGCGAGAGCACCTCGCGCAGCGTCAGGAGAATGAGGGGACCCGGACATCGTCCGGCGAAACTCACCTACGAGCAGAGGGCGTCAACCTCACTCCGGCTGTGTTGGTATTCTCAACGCACCGGTGTCGCAAAATCCCAATCCCGCTTCACGGTCACTTCTTAGGTTCTTTGACGTAAGGATACTTCTCGCGAAATTCCGTTTCCGCCTGACTGCGAGCGGTAACCCCATCCGTACCTTTCGCCACTAACTCGGCGACGCGATGGTCCACCCACCGCTGCCGGAAACCAGCTTCCACATCCGCTGCGATCGCGGGATTTTCCTTCGGCTTCTTGGATTTTTTGAACAGATTGCAGCCGCCGGACGACGAGATAACGAGCGTCGCAAGGCAAAGGAGGAGCGGAAACTTCAGCTTCATAGGCGTGAACGGGTGAACATGAGGAGTCTCCGCAATGACCGCGAGTGAATCTTTTTAGTTTCGCGCTTTCTTGGAACCTGCAATCTCTGTTTCCGCATGAGCGACGAAACGCCTCCTCCTCCGTTACGCCTAAAACCGCGTGCCCGGCCTGAGGGGGATGTTTCACCGCCCGTGCCGACCGACGCTCCGCCGCCCGCTGCTTTCCCCAGCGCGGAAGGCACGCCCAAAGAGGTCGAAGCGCCGAAGCTGAGGCTTCGTCCAAAATTGGAAACGACCGCCGAGCCCGTCGCGCCGACTGCCAGCACTCCCGAGCCTGCCCCTCCTCCGGCGGCGGCGCCGGCGGCTCCGTTCTCGTTGAAACCTCGGCTAAAGGTCGAACCTGCGAGCCCACCAGCGCCCGCAACGCCTCCCACCGAGCCCGCGCCATCACCGGTTTCGCCGCCGATTTTCGCTGCTCAATCTGCTCCAGCACCGGTCGAGCCGTTGAAGTTTAAACTGAAAGAGAAGGCATCGGAAGCTCCCGCCAGTGCTCCGCCGACAATCCCATCCTCGCAAGTCTCCGCTCCTCCGCCACCACCACCGCCTGCTTTTCCGAAGCCCGTTCCGTCGGCTCCGGTCGCCACAGCTACATCTGCAGCGTCGCCGCCTCCTTTTCCCGTCGTTGCGAGTCCGTCCGTTCCGAATCCTGCCGCTTCCCTACCTCCGCCCACGCCCAAATCTACGATCAAAGCGGCGACGGAAACCGAGGCCTCGCCCGATACCGCGGATTACGGCCGGACGCGTTTCGCGAAAATCCTGCTCTACGTCGCCGGAATTGTCGCGGTGATCGCAGTCGTCGTTGGAGCCCTTTTGGGGTACCGGAAATTTAAATCCACTCCTCCGGCGCCAGCACCGAAAGCAGTCGCGGAAGCTCCGAAGCGCCCCTCCACGCCCTCCGCTACGCTCAATGAGCTTTCCACCATACCCGCCCGGACGCTCAACAAAGCCAAAGAGACCATCGCCGCCGTTAAGGAAAACGAGGACGGGCGCGTGGAGGCGGTCGTCGGCGGTGACGAAGCGTCCGTTCCTTTGCCGCGACGGAATCCTCCGCCCAAGCCGGCCCCGAAGCCCGTCGCACCGGTCACGTCAACCACGCAACTCGCGCCCGGTATCACCGCCACCACCACAGCGGGCGATGTGACCGGAGATGCAACTCCCGCCTTCCGGAATTGGGTGGCACAGGCCAAAGTCAGCGGCGTCTTTCAAGGCAGCACTCCGCGCGCCTTGATCAACGGTCGCACGGTCGGCGCTGGGCAGGTCGTCGATGAAACCCTCGGGATCACGTTCGACGGAATCGATTCAGTCGCAAAGACGCTCGTGTTTCGCGATCGCACCGGCGTGACCGTTGTCCGGAAATTTTAACTACGCTCAGCTTTTCAGCACTGCATCGCGGATGCCGCGAATGAATACGGGGTCCGTCAGAATTCCCAACACCCCATTCACGACAAACTGAATGCCGATGCAGAGAATAAGGAAACCCATCACTTTAGAGAGCGCATTCATGCCGTTGATACCGATCACGCGCACGACGCGTTCGGATAATCGCAGGGTCACGTACGTGATGATCGCGACGACAAGGATTCCCAGGATAATTGCCACGTAGTCCACGACGCCGGTGGCGAGCGACGTAAACCCCACGGTGACGGCGATCGAACCCGGGCCGCTCATCATCGGCATCGCGAGTGGAGAAAACGAGACGTCCGGTTTGGCCCGAGCCGCTTCGTTTGCCCGCTCTTCGTCATCCGCCGTCCGGGGCGGGCTCATCAACATGCCGGATCCAATCCCCGCCACCAGCAAGCCGCCGGCGATCCGCAATCCAGGAATCGAGATGCCGAAAAAACCCATGATGAACGTCCCTCCCACGAGGAAGCAGACCAAAATAATCACCATGTAGATACAGGCCATTCCGAGTTGCTGCATCCGGCGCGAGCGCGAATTTCCCTCGGTAATCGCCAGAAATGTCGGAGCGATGGCAAGCGGGTTGATCAGCGGCAACAACGCCACGACGGTGCCGAGAATCAACTCCCAGAAATGACCAGCAATGGACATGGTTCGATTGCGCTCTGTTTTACTTCCAGCGAAACAGAGTACGAGAGCGATCGATAAATGAATCGCCTCTTACCAAACCTCGACGGGACCTTTCGGCACCGGAATCGCCGTCCGCTCAAGCGCGTTGGATTCCTCTGCCGGACGCATAAACGAAGGGACCATCGGGGCCGGCGCGTATTTCGGCAGGAGTTCGCCGCGTTCGTCACAAAACGCGACGCGCCACGTCATGAATTCGGCGAGCGCCGCCTCAAAATCCGCCCGTGACGTGATCGTGATGATCCGCTGTTTAAACGGCTTCGATGGACCAAACCGCGTGGCGTACCATGGCGCTACCTTTCGAAACAACTTCGCTCCATTCAACTCGCCATAGAACTCGCAGTAACGTTCGAAATGCCGGCGCATCACTCTCACTCGCTCCGCGAAATCCGGCTCCGACAGCAACTCGCCAGTCTGAAGAAAATGCTGCGTCCGGCGAAATATCCATGGGTCGTAGAACGCACCGCGACCGATGCTCACTCCGTCACAACCCGTTTCAACCAGCATGTGCTTCGCGGCCTCCGGCGTCGTAATATCGCCGTTGCCGATCACGGGAATCGATTGGACTGCCGTAGCCACGGCGCGAATACCCGCCAGATTCACGGTTCCGCTAAAACCCTGCGCACGCGTGCGGCCGTGAACAAAAATTGCCGCCACGCCGGCCTCCTCCAAGACTCGTGCGAGGTCCGGCGCCGTGAGGTTATCTTCATCCCAGCCCAAGCGCATTTTCGCGGTGATCGGAATTTTCACGGCAGCGATCATCCCGCGAACCAGCGCGGCCGTTTGGGTCAGCTCCATCATCATCGCCGAACCGCCGCCGATCTTTACGACTTTCCGAACGGGACACCCCATGTTGATATCCACCGACTGCGCTCCTAGATCTTCGCACATCATCGCCGCGTCCCGCATTTCCGCCGGCACACTACCGAAAAGCTGGATGGACATCGGGCGGTCCTCCGCACAACTGGCCACGAGCTTGAGGGCGGTGGGATTACGCTCCAACAGGGAGCGAGCGTTGACCAGATCCGTCGTTACCCAACCCAACCCGCCCAATTCCCGCAACGTGAGTCGAAATGGAAGGTTCGTATATCCGGCCAGCGGAGACAGGAAGAGATTCGACGAAAGCTGGTGAGGGCCGATACGCATGCGCGAACTCCACTGTGGCGGTGACCGCGCCAACCACAAGTCGGCGCACGGGGATGGTGCACAGATATTTCAGAAAAAACCGTGTAAAACATTAGCGAAAACCACCACCTGCGTGTTCTTTACGGCCCCATGCGTTGACGATGTGAGGTGCACACAAGATCATCTTTATTTCCCGCGCTCAGGGTAGCCTGCGCGACTCTGCCGCGATCCCTCCAACGTCGAAGCCGTCGAAACTCATGAGCGAACCGAAACGTATTTTGCTGGCCGAAGACAGTCCTCAAGACGTGGAGATGACCTTGGAAGCGCTTTCCCAACATCACCTGATCAACGAGGTCGTCGTGGTGAACGATGGAGAACAAGCGCTGGATTACCTCTTTTGTCGCGGACGTTATGCGGGGCGTACCACAGGCAATCCCGTTCTCGTGCTACTGGATTTAAAAATGCCCAAGGTAGACGGGCTCGAAGTCCTGCGCTCCATCAAGGCTGACGAGGACCTTCGTACCACACCAGTAGTGATGCTAACGTCCTCACGCGAGGAGCAGGACGTTGTCCAAAGTTACCGACTCGGCATCAATGCCTACGTGGTGAAGCCGGTCGATTTTCATTCCTTTATCGAAGCGGTGAAACAGCTGGGCGCCTTCTGGACCATCCACAACGAGCCGCCTCCTAATTCGGTCTTTGCCACCCCATGAACTCTTCTTCCGGCGCCACCACGATTTCCTCATCATCAAGCTTGCGCGTCTTGCATTTGGAAGACTCCGAGCCGGACGCGGAACTCGTCGCCGCGAAATTGACGAAGGATTATCCCGAGTGTCGCGTGCACCAGGCGTCGTCACGCCAGCAATTCGAGGCCGCGCTGGAAGTCGGTAACTTTGATCTGATTCTCTCCGACTACACGTTGCAGGGCTACGATGGTCTCTCGGCGTTGAAGCTCGCGCGGTCCCGGTGCCCCGACACGCCGTTCATTTTTCTTTCCGGCACCATCGGCGAAGAGCGGGCCATCGAAGCGTTGAAATGCGGCGCCACCGACTACGTGATCAAGGATCGGCCTTCCCGTCTCATCCCCGCCATCCGCCAGGCACTCGCTCGCACCGAAGAAGAACAACGGCTCCGGCATACGAAGGATGCGCTTCAGCAAAATCGCGAACGCTTCCGGCAGATCACCGAAAATGTCGCCGACTTGATCGTGATGCTGGATCTCTCGGGCCACTGCGTGTACTCAAATCCTGCTTACACGGCAACTGTCGGGCGTCCGTCGGAGGGCGCGGCGCATGATATGTTTTCCGACGTTCACCTCGAGGATCGGCCCGCCGTGCGCGAACTTTTCACCGAGACGGTTCGTACCGGCATTGGCGGACGCGCCGAGTACCGTCTCGTGCGATCGGATCACGCCGTGCGTTACGTGGAAGCGCAAAACAGCGTGGTGCGCGATTCGACCGGGGCGACAACCCAAGTGTTGGTTGTGGCTCGAGACGTCACGGAACGACGCGCCGCGGACGAACGCATTCGTCATCAAGCCGACCTCCTCAATCGCGCTCAGGATGCGATCCTCGTGCGCGACATGGAGGATCGCATCACCTATTGGAATCAAAGTGCGGCAAGAATCTATGGCTGGTCCGCAGAACAGGCCCAAGGCCGCGAGGTCACCGAGCTGTGGACCGAGGATCCCTCGCACGTCGAAAACGCGCGGCATGCGACACTTTTCTACGGCGAGTGGACCGGTGAAATGCGCCAGCGCTCGCGCAACGAAACAGATCTCATCATGCAAAGCCGCTGGAGTCTGATCCAGGGCAAGGACGGCTCACCCGCTGGTTTCCTCGTGATCAACACCGATATCGCGGAGAAGAAACGGCTCGAAGCGCAGTTCCTCCGCGTGCAGCGCACTGAAAGCATTGGCCTGCTCGCCGGTGGAATCGCTCACGATATCAACAATGCCTTGGTCCCGATCATGGTATCGACGGACATGTTGGATTCCGTCGTGGGGGATTCCGAAGGAAAGCAATTTGTCTCGGCCATTCGCGCGAGCGCACAACACGGCGCAGCCTTGGTCCGCCAACTCCTCGCCTTCGCACGCGGTGCCGTCGGCCAGCACACGGATCTTCAACTGAAACCACTCCTGCAAGACTTCATTGGGTTCGTCGCGCAGACATTTCCGCGCACCGTTGAAATCACCCTAGAGGTGCCGGAGGAGCCCTGGATCGTGCGCGGGGATGCCACGCAACTGAAACAGGTTTTGATCAATCTGTGTATCAACGCCCGCGACGCGATGCCCGCTGGAGGCCGTATCGTGATTCGATCGGAGAACAAAATTCTGGACCCAACCGCGGCCAGAGCTCTGCGCGAAATAAAACCGGGACCGCACGTAGTCATGTCGGTGACCGACTCCGGCACGGGTATGCCCCCCGCGATACTCGACAAAATTTTCGACCCGTTTTTCACCACCAAGGAAATCGGTAAAGGCACAGGTTTGGGTCTCGCCGCCGTTCGTGGAATTGTGAAGGGACACAACGGTACGATCTCGGTCGAAAGCACGCCCGGAAAAGGCACCACGTTTCGAATTTACCTGCCGGCATCCCCGCCCCCCGCGATCGGTGAACCGACCGAGCCGTCGGCTAAATTTAAAGCCGACGGTGCCGGCGAGGGAATCTTATTGGTGGAAGATGACCAGGGTGTTCGCAACATCCTAACCGCCCTCCTCACCGCGAGCGGCTACCGCGTTCTAAAAGCATCCTCCGGCAGCGAAGCGCTCACCGTTTATCATGCGCATAGCAGCGAAATCGCTCTCGTACTGACCGACGTGATGATGGCCGACGGCGATGGTTTCAGCCTGGTCGCCGATCTCCGAAATGAGAACGTCACGGTTCCGTTGATGATGATGAGCGGACTGGGCGGCAGCGGTCAGTACGAAGATCAGGCCAAACATTATGGCGTACGCCTGCTGGCGAAACCCATCTCACGCGAAGTCTTAATCGGGGCCGTCAACTCCGCTCTCGCCACCCGCGCTGCCTGACCGTTCGCGGCCAGCAGCTTCGCACTTTAAACCGCCTGCACCGCTTGCTTCATCCGGCGTAGGCCTTCTTCGAGCGTCGCTCGTGGGCAGCCAAAATTCAGACGCACGTGCGTACCTTTTGGCGAAGCGAACGCGGTCCCGTCACTCAAGCCGACGCCATGCGCTTCAAAATGCGCTGCAGGATCCGCGAGCTTGAGTTCAGATACGTTTAGCCACGCCAGATAAGTCGCCTCAATCGGAGCCTCGATGTTAACCCCAGGCAATTCACGCGAGACAAACTCGGTGACAAGATCCCGATTGGTTCGCAAATAGCTCAGCAAAGCCTGGCGCCACGGCTCGCCGTCTCGATATGCGGCTTCACACGCAGCGTAACCGAGCGCGGTGACCTCGGCGACAATTCCCGCCGTCGCCCGAACGAATTGCGCGCGAAGCACGCTATCCTGGATGATCGCGAGCGACGTTCCCAGTCCGGGAACATTGTAGGTTTTGCTGGGCGCCAGCAGAGTGATCATCCGCTTCGTGATATCGCCGCCGAGTGTGCCCATCGCGATATGCGGCAGATTCGGATCGAGGATCAGATCTCCATGAATCTCGTCCGAGCAGAGGATCAAATTGCGGCGCAAGCAAAACTCGGCGAGCCGCACCAGTTCCTCTCGTCGCCAGACACGTCCAAGCGGGTTGTGTGGATTACATACAAAAAATAATTTGGTCCGCGGGGTCACCGCGCGATCGAGTGCTTCCCAGTCGATTTCCCAACGCCCTTGGATTGAACCCTGGCGGGAGAAGGGAAACTTGAGTATCCAAGGCACCTGTACGGTGAGTCGTCCACTATTTCGCGGCGCGGACATGAACGGTGGGTAAACCGGCGTCAACGTGAGCACTTCCTCCCCCAACTGCGCGAACGCCCGCGCTGTCACGTTCAAGCCCACGACCAGCCCCGGCAGCCAGACGATCCACGCCGGATCAATTTCCCAGCCGTAGCGTTTCGCCATCACGTCCACTACCGCGTCCGTCGTGGATTTGACCGGCCGGGCGTAGCCAAAAATCTCGTGGTCCACCCGCCGATGCAGCGCTTCCGTGATCGCCGGGGGCACTTTGAAATCCATGTCAGCCACCCACATCGGGAGCACGTCACGACCGGCGTACTTTTGCCACTTCTGGGAATCGGTGCCCGCGCGAGCAGGCGGATGATCAAAATCAAACGTCATGGAAACAAGGACTTGAAGGGACGTCTGCCAGACTCGCAACCAAACTCCCGCAATGACGCCGCACAGTGCTGACAAAAATCAGCAGGGTCCAAACACCACCCTCGAGTGTACCTACCATCCGGAGCCGGACCACTCCGAACTTTCCCGGCGGCGGAAACGCTTCACCTCATCCGCGAGGCTCAGGATGATCTGAATGCCCGTAAAGTTCACCTCGCACTCCGTGTGCAAATACTCGATACGTTGAAGGATGCGGACGGTGACGGCATTGAACTTCTCCGCCGATCAAGTAATCAGCTGCTGCTCTTCCGCGGATTGAAACGGGAAACGCCGGCAAGTTTTTCCCATAGCTCACGCTCCTCCCTGGAAACCTCTGTGGGAACGTCCACGTGTGTGACCACGTAAAGATCGCCGCGGTCGCCGCCCGGCTTTTTCGGCAAACCCTGGCCCTTTACCCGCAATTGCCGGCCCTCACTCGTTCCCGCCGGAATGCGAAGTTTCACCTGCCCGGAAAGCGTCGGCACAAAAACTTGTGCTCCAAGCACCGCTTCCCACGGCGCCAGCGCCAGCTCGTGATAAAGATCGGCGCCACGTACTTCGAAATCCGGGTGCGCAGCGAGCCGTACCCGCAAATACAAATCGCCCGGCTCGGCACCTCCACTGCCCGGACCGCCCTTGGCCGGAACGCGAATCCGGCGGCCTTCCTGTGCGCCCGGCGGAATACGCACCTGAAATGTTTCCGCTTCGCGCTCACCCGTGACCGGATGGATTCGTTGCAACGAGATCTCGCGCATCGAGCCCTGCAACGCCTCGTCCAACGTGACGAGAATGTCCCCCTCGATGTCCTGTCCACGGATCGCGTAAGCCTGTTCATCAGCCTGCCCGCCGCGCCGTCGTGCCTGGCGGAAAAGATCTTCGACATCCGCGCCGCGTCCACCGCCCCCAAAGAATTGCTCGAAGAAATCGCTGAAGCCGGTTCCGCCAAAATGATACTCCTCTTGCGCCTCACCGTTCGCGCCGCGGCGTCGCCGTTGAGCACCTGGCGGCGGAGCGTACCCGGGCTCGCCCGCCTGCCAATTCGCGCCGAGTTCGTCGTATTTCTGCCGCTTCACCGGATCGCTCAGAACTTCATGCGCTTCGTTGATTTCTTTGAATTTCTGCTCGGCCGTTTTCTTGTCTTTGGCGACATCCGGGTGGTATTGGCGCGCGAGCTTGCGAAAGGCTTTCTTGATTTCGTCTGCACTCGCTTCGCGGGAGAGGCCGAGCACGGAATAATAGTCTTTGAATTCAACTGCCATGGCTGGTGGAACCGCAGGCTCAGATCGCCGATCGGCCCGGGCTGGGCGAATCACTCGTTCGTGCGGGTAGGGTGACGCTGGACAACGCGGCTCATCGTTTGATCCGGTTGCAGACGGGAAACATTGCACCCCTCATCGGACGTCGGTGAGAAAAAATTTCCCGCAAGAGACGGCGCACCACGAGACGTTATTTCTCACGGGGATTTCCGGCGGGCACCCAACTATTTGGAAAAGCCCGATTTGTCGCTCTGTGATCTTCGGCATTCGGCATGCAATTGCTGCGCATTCATCGCCCGCTCACCAGCGGGTACCGTCAACATAACTTCAAAAATCATCATGAGAATCGTACGCTATACCTATCCTTCCTTCCGCAGCCCGGTATCGACGCTGGGCGGCTTTTCGCGCTCACCTTGGTCCGGTTTGGAAAGCGAAATCGACCGTCTGTTTGAGACCGCGCTCGGTAGTTTTTCTGATCCGGCCTCGGCCACGCGCTTCCCGGTCGATCTCTATGAAGACAAGGACAACACCTACGTTCGTGCGGAACTGCCCGGTATCAACCGCGAAGACCTCAACGTCGAAATGGTTGAGGACTACTTGACGATTTCCGCCTCGCGCAAAACTCCCGCCGCGAACGAAGACAGCGAGGGCGAACAGAGTTTTTCCTTCAGTCGTTCTGTGACGATTCCTGGGCAGGTCCAGGCAGACAAAGTCAACGCTACCTATGAAAATGGCGTTCTGACGGTCACGTTGCCGAAACGCGAAGAGACCAAACCCAGGAAAGTCACCGTTGCTGTCCAATAACTATCTCAACGCACGACGACCCAATTAAAACTATTCTACAAAAAGGAGATTCATTCCATGTCACTGATCAACACGCTCATTCCCTCGCGCGACAGAACAGCCGCACGCACCGGCCGCTCAGGTAGCTCCGACGTCCGACCAACGGTGAAGCCGTTATACGAAGTCAAAGAAACAGACGACGCTTATGGCGTGACTGTTTTCCTCCCCGGGGTCACCAAAGACACGTTGGAAATCACCGCTGAATCGGGCGAATTCCGCATCGTCGGCCGCCACGCGTGGCAGCAACCCTCAGGCTGGACCGCGCTATATCGCGAATCTGCGGACGCGCCTTATGAGCTGACGCTCACGCACGACAATGCAATCGACGCCGACAAGATTGCGGCGGAACTGCGAGATGGAGTCCTGCGGGTCTCGCTACCGAAAGCGGAAGAGTTCAAGCCGCGAAAGATTGCCGTAAGCTAACTGAAATTATTAACCCACTTCGCGCGGAACGATTATCCGTGCGGATGCCAACAGAACGCCGGAGCCGCGAGTCGGTTCCGGCGTTTTTCGTTTTCGGAAACTCCGGCGCAGGACGGCTAGTCCTTCGGCGATTCTTTGATCAGAATTGAAAGCAAAACCGAAACCGTGAGCACGCTCGCGATCACAGCGAGGGACACAGCCGTCGAAATATCCACCCAATGCTCGACCAGCATTTTTATCCCGATGAAGCAGAGAATCACCGCGAGACCGATCTTCAGGTAACGGAAAAGTTTCATGATCCCGCTCAGCGCGAAATAGAGTGAACGCAGTCCGAGGATCGCAAAAATATTAGAAGTGAGAGCGACAAAACCGTCCTTGGTAATCGCGAGCACTGCCGGCAGGGAATCGAGCGCAAATACGACGTCGGTCGTCTCGACCACCAACAGCACGATGAACAGCGGCGTGGCCGCACGCCGGCCGTCGTGCATGGCGAAAAAATGGCCGTGCTCATTGTGCGAGGTCACCGGATAAAATTTCCGAAACACGCGCACCAATGGATTGTGGTCGGGATTCACATCGACTTCACCGTTGCTGGGCAAAGCCATCTTGACGCCCGTGTACACGAGGAAGGCGCCGAAGAGATAGAGCACCCAATGGAAACGAGCGATAACACTCACTCCGACCAGAATGAACAGCGCGCGCATGAGTACCGCGCCGATAATGCCCCAAAACAGCACGCGATGCTGCCACCGCGGAGGCACCTTGAAATAGGCAAAGATCAGGATGAAAACGAAAACGTTATCGATGCTTAGACAGAGTTCGATCAGGTAGGCCGCAAGAAATTGCTGGCCCAATTCACCTCCACGCCATCGCCAGACGACCCCGTTGAAGGCGAGCGCGAGCGCAAGCCACACACCACACCAGACGAGCGCCTCCTTCATTTTCACCTCGTGCGACTCGCGCTGAAAGACACCCAAATCCAGCGCGAGCATCGCCGCAATAAAGACAAAAAATCCAACCCAGGCCCACAGCGGGATGGTCTCGGCAAAGGCGAGCGGCAATGAAAGCGTCATCGGGGACGGAGCATGGTCAGTCGCAGGTTCGCGGTGCAAGCGGTGAGTTAGCCCATGGAAAACGACATGCCCGCTCCACGCCACGCAGGGCTAATCTTTGACATCGTTCGGGTAGAGAACTTAGTTCGCGACTTTCGCATGAAGAAAAGATTTTTCATCCCTCTCGGCCTCAGTCTGGTACTCGCCTTTGCGACGCCCATCATTCTCGCCCAAGCCTCTCCGCCATCGTCGGCCGAGACGGAGCATGCTCCCGACTCGACGCCGAAAACGGCCGACGACGCGACGACCTCGAACACCACGAAAGCCGCGGCGGCACATGCAGCCCTAAAAAACTCCGGCCCGCGACCGCCTGATTTGCTCGAGCACCTCGTCGACGAAATCCTCAATCTCTTCGACGTACGATCGAGCCAAAACACGATCACCCACTTCGTCATCGCAGCGTTGTTTTTGGCCGGCGCGCTCTTGCTCCGGCGCGTGGTCACGGGCGTCATCTTTGGCTTTTTAAAGAAGCTCGCTGCGCGGACGCGCTCCACGCTGGACGATAAATTATTTCCGGCGCTAGAGGCACCTGTCGGTACGTTCATCGCGCTCGTCGGAATTTTCGCCGCTCTGACGGTTTTGAAGCTTTCGGAAACGAGCGACACCGCGATCAACTACGGCTCAACCGTGGCGTTCTCTCTCGTTATTTTTTGGGGACTCCTGCGCGCGTTTGGCGCCATTCTTGACCACGCGCAGGAGGTCGCACTGGAAAAAAACATGGGCGTGGCCGCGTTCATGCCGTGGATCAAAAAAACGCTGGTCACACTCTTCGTTGTCCTCGGGCTCCTGATGGTCGTGCAGAGTCTTGGCTACGACGTGAAGGCCCTCCTCGCCGGTCTCGGCATCGGCGGCTTGGCCTTCGCTCTCGCTGCGCAAGACACCCTCGCCAACGTCTTCGGTTCAATCGTGGTCGCCATCGACCAACCGTTTAAAATCGGTGAGGCCGTCAAGATCGGCGCGTCGGAAGGAGTGGTGGAAGACATCGGCTTGCGCTCCACGAAACTGCGCACTCCCGGCCGCAATCTCATCGTCATTCCCAATAAAACCGTCGCCGCCGAAGCGATCATCAATAACTCGCGTTTCATCGGTCGCCGCGTGGAGCAGGTCATCAATCTTACCTACGACGCTTCCGCAGAACAGATGACCGCCATCGTCACGCAAATTCGGCAGATCATCAGCCAGGAAGAAGAAGTGGATGCGACTTCCGTTAACGTTTATTTTCGCGACTTCAGCGCGTCGTCCCTGGACATCTGGATCGCTTACAACGTGAAAAATCCAGATTTCGCGAAACACATGGCGCTGCGCCAGCGCAATAATCTCGCCATCATGCGCGCCATCGAGAGCGCCCGCTTGTCGTTCGCCTACCCCACGCAAACTCTCCACTTGGGCGGGGAAACCGTGCGCAAACTCACCGAGCGCCGCGACTCCACTCCACCTCGTTAGTCCAGCGTCTGACGGTAGCGTTTCACCCCGATCGTCATCGCCACCACGAGGAAGAGTAGCAATGGCCAGAGGTGCGGTGCGATTTCCGTAATCCCATTTCCTTTGAGCAGAATACCGCGAACGATGCGGAGGAAATGGGTATTCGGCAGACAGGTACCGACCCATTGTGCCCACTCCGGCATCCCGCGAAACGGAAACATGAAACCCGAGAGTAAAATCGACGGCAGAAAAAAGAAGAACGCCATCTGCACCGCTTGCAGCTGATTCCGGGCGAGTGTCGAAAACGTGATGCCGACCGCGAGATTTGCCGCAATGAAAAGCAACGACACCGCGTAGAGCAGCGGCAGACTGCCGACCAGCGGAACGCCAAAAATAAACTTCGCTGCGACCAAAATCAGCGAAACCTGGATGTAGCCCACGGCGATGTACGGCAGGATTTTTCCGAGCATTACTTCGAACGGACGCACCGGCGTCGCGAGCAGGTTTTCCATCGTACCGCGTTCGCGTTCACGCGTGATCGCCAGCGCCGTGATCACCACCATCGTCATCGTCAACACCACGCCCATCAAACCCGGCACCACATTAAACTGCGTGATGTTTTCCGGGTTGTAATGCGCGTGTATCCGAAAATCTACCGGCCCCGTTTTCGTGCGCAGTCTCGTGAGGGGTCCAGTGAGATCGCGATCGAGCACCGTCGCCGCAATCGCCCGCAACGCCGAAAGCGCCGGACCAGTCGCTGCAGGATCGGTTGCATCAGCTTCGACGAGAACCGCGGGTTTTTCGCCACGCAGCAGCTTTCGCGAAAAATCCTCCGGGATATTGATGACGAATTGCACGTCGCCGAGTTGTAGCAGCCGTTGAGCATCCGCCTCTGTCGCGGCCTCGCGCACCAACGTGAAATAATCGCTGTTCCTCAACGCCGCGACCAGCGTCCGCGCAAATGGACCTTGATCAGCCACGCGAATGGCCGTCGGCAAATGTTTCGGGTCCGAGTTGATCGCGAATCCAAAGAGCAGCAGCTGCATCAACGGAATTCCAACCATCATCAAAAACGTCACGCGGTCGCGTTTCATCTGGATGAACTCCTTCAACACGATCGCCCAAAGCCGGTGAAAAGTGAACCGTTTCATGGATACAGTGCGTTGCCGGTCTGAGATCTGGCTTCCCGCCCAACTTTCGCCGTAGCCGCACGCCTTGGCGCGCGGTCCGGATCCGCATCGTAACCGATGCGGCTACTAGAATTTCGCGTCCTCATCCGAAATTGTCCTTCGCCTGATCCATCAGGCTGATGAAAACATCCTCGAGGCCCGCGCGAATGGACGTCCATTGATGACGATCGTCGTGGACTGCCTTGATCGTGGCCTCGATTTTTCCGGCGTCGCGGCCACTGACGTGAAGCGTATTTCCAAACGCCACCACTTGCTCGATGCCGTCTCGCCCGCGCAACGCATCGGCGACCTTCCTCAAATCAGGCCCGGTGACCGACCACGTGACGAGCCGTGCCGCCGAGAGCACTTCATCAAGCGAGCCATGCGTCAGCAACTTTCCGTACGCGAGATACGCGAGCCGGTGACATCTTTCCGCCTCATCCATGTAGTGAGTCGTGATCAGCACCGTCAGACCTTCTGCCGCCAATCGATGAATCTCGTCCCAGAATTCCCGCCGCGCTTTCGGGTCCACGCCGGCCGTAGGCTCGTCGAGCAGGAGGAGTTGCGGCGAGTGAATGAGACATGCTGCAAGCGCGAGCCGTTGTTTCCATCCACCGGATAACTGGCCGGCGAGTTGTGCACTGCGATGCTGGAGACCGAGGCGCTCGAGGCTCTGCTCAACCGCCGTCAACCGATTCGGCACATCGTACACGCGCGCGATAAAATCGAGATTCTCACGAATGCTGAGGTCTTCGTAATAACTGAATCGCTGCGTCATGTAACCAACATGTTCTTTGATGTCGGACTGACGCGTGCGCACGTCGTAACCCAGACAAGTACCCGTTCCCGCATCGGGTGTGAGCAGCCCACAAAGCATGCGGATGAACGTCGTCTTGCCTGATCCATTCGGCCCGAGGAATCCGTAAATCTCACCGCGCTTCACCTGAAGCGAAATGGCATCGACGACGGTTTTGTCGCCGAAGCGTTTCGTGATTCCGGCAACATCGATCGCCAACTCGGAGATATCAGATCTGGGTTTGCTCATTTGTGTAGCCGCACCGGTTCCGGCGCGGATCGCACATTGACGTTAACGCGCGTGGCTAATGATTGGGCTCACATCCACCGGCTGGCCCGGATGCAAATCGCGCGCGTCCGCCGTCGGGAACGTCGCCTCGACCATGAACACGAGCTTCGATCGGTTCTCGCGATTATAGAGCACCGGCGGTGTGTATTCCGGTTGCGGTGACAGATAGCTCACCTGCGCCGTGAGTGGCCCGGGGCGACCAGTGATCGTCACCTGCACTGCGTCGCCGGGTTTCAGCGCGGCGAACTCCGTCTCGGGTACGAAAAATCGCACCTTCAACAATTCCGGCGCAAGCAGCGCCACCACCGCATTGCCCGCGGGAACGAATTCCCCTGCTCGATAAAGTGTATCGTAGACGAGCGCAGTACGCGGCGCCGCTTGGGCTTTCTGATCGACGTTCCAATCGGCGCGCTGCTTCGCCGCCATTGCAGCACTCGCATCCGCCTCCGCCGCGGAGATCGCATCAGGACGGCCGCCGAGTCTCGCGGTGGCCAGTTGCGCGGTAAGTTCGTCGAGCACGCGCACTGCCTGATCATAAGTCAGACGCGCGCGGTCGTAGTCGCTATCGGAAACGACCTGCGTTTTGTGCAGGGTGTCGAGCCGGACGAATTCGTTTTTCGCCAGCTCGGCAGCCGATCGGGTTTGCTCAACGCGCGCCTCCAACGCGGCGAGCTCGGAAGGTCGCGATCCTTTTTTCAAATCCTCCAAACGCGCCCGTGCCGCTCGCAACTGGTCTCCCGCTTGAGTCTGCGCCGCGCGCTCCGCGTCGTTTTCCAAAGCGAAGAGCGGCACGCCGGCATCGACGCGCGATCCTTTCGCGACTGAAAGTTTTTCCAAACGGCCTGCCAGGGGAGAACTGACATAAACAAACTCGCCCTCGAGGTAACCCTGCCACCGCGTTTCGTGCGGCCGACTGCAACCCGTGATGACCAACGCCACGACGGCGAGTAACGCACCGATCGCGTGCTGCCACTGCCGTGAATTAATGAGGAAATGATTTTTCATACTCTTTGTGTCCGGCTGGCGTAAGCAGTCCGCTGAAAAAAATCCGCAGCGCCCGGTCCAGCGCCACGTCAGGAGCAACACCGATTCGCTGCAATGTGGCGGGCTGCAGGATGCCTTGGACCGCGTGGAGATAGAATTCTCCGGCAAACACGGGACTGATGTCGTCACGAACCGCACCCGCGACCTGTCCTTCCTCGATAAAGCGCCCGAAAATATAGGGGATGTTCTTACTCCGCAGCTGTTCGACATGGCGGTACAACGCGGGAGCAAACCGCTGCAGATCGCGCAGCACGGCCGGAGTGACCTGGGAAAGCCGCTCCGTCATGCCCAGCGCGAAGCCCCGCAGTTTTTCTGCAAAAGTCAGACCTTGATCTTCGAGCAGCCGGTCGGCGTCGGTACGAATCTCGACTGAAAGTGCGTCCAATACCGCCCGGATAATCAACTCCTTGCTGCGGAAATGAACGTAGAGCGTTTTCTTGCTCATCCCTAATTCGGTGGCGAGGTCCTCCATCGTAAAGGAGCTGTAGCCGTACGTGAACAAATGCACGCGCGCTTGGTCGAGAATCCTGCGCCGCAATTCCGGCGCGGGCGCCGGCGACGGGCGTCGAGGAGTGCGGGGAGAAGCAGTGGAAGTTGCCATAGACTATGGAAACTGATAAAGTGTTTTTAGTTTCCAAGGCAAGAGATCTTTTTGCTGCGTTGGCTTCCTTTGCGAAACGGCGCGTTTTTTCCTGATGATGATTTCATCTCGTCTCGGGATTGAAACTGTCGCGCCGCACTGTCTCGCTCAAAGGCATGGCAGCGCCCGCAACGATTAAACTCGAAATTTCCGCTCTCCTGGAACGCCGGGATTATCCACGGCTCAAACGCGTGCTGGAGCCATGGCTGCCCGCGGATCTCGCGCCATTGATCGCTGATCTTACGGTTGAGGAACTCGCCATTCTTTTCCGGGCCAGCTCGCGCGAACTGGCGGCCACGACGTTCACCTACATCCCGATTGAGGCGCAGAAAAAATTACTGAAGGTGCTGACGCAGGATCAGGCCGCGGCGTTACTCAACGCGCTGCCGCCCGACGACCGCACCGCGTTTCTCAACGAGCTGCCGCTCGACGTCGCGATCCAGATGCTCGCGATGCTCACCCCGGACGAGCGAAAGGTTGCACAATCCCTCCTCGCTTATCCCGAGCACAGCGTCGGCCGAATGATGACCCTCGATTACGTCGCTGTTCGGCCAGAATGGTCCGTGCGCGAAGCCCTCGATTATATCCGCGAGTACGGTTACGACCGCGAAACCCTCAACGTCGTATTCGTCGTCGATGAAGGCGGCCATCTTATCGACGACATCCGGGTCCGGCGATTGCTGCTCTCGCCTCTTGATCGTCCGCTTCGCGAGTTACTCGACGGCAATTACGCGATGCTCAACCCCACCGACGATCGGGAAAAGGCCGTGAGGATTTTCCAACAATTCGATCGCGTCGCCCTCCCCGTCACCGACGAGATGCGTAAGATTATCGGCATCGTGACGGTGGACGACATGCTCGACGTCGCTCAGGCGGAGGCCACCGAGGACATTCAAAAGCTCGGCGGCACCGAGGCACTCGACGAACCTTACATCACCATCGCGCTGCACCGGATGGTGAAGAAACGCGCGAGCTGGCTCGTGATTTTGTTTCTCGGCGAAATGTTTACCGCGACGGCGATGAGTTATTTCGACGACGAAATCAAACGCGCCGCAGTGCTCGCGAATTTCATGCCGCTCGTCATCAGCTCCGGCGGCAACTCGGGTTCGCAAGCCTCGACACTGGTCATCCGCGCCCTCGCGCTCGGTGAATTCAAACTGCGCGATTGGTGGCGCGTCATGCGCCGCGAACTCGCCGCCGGCACAGCGCTCGGCGTGATCCTCGGTGCGGTCGGTTTTCTGCGCATCGCACTGTGGTCAACATTCTCGGATATCTACGGCACCCACTGGCCGCTGATCGCCGCAACCGTGGGCGTTTCCTTGGTCGGCATCGTGCTCTGGGGCTCGCTCATGGGCTCGATGCTGCCGCTCATTATCAAAAAGTGTGGCTTCGATCCCGCGGCTTCGAGCGCACCATTCATCGCGACCCTCGTCGACGTGACCGGATTGATCATCTATTTCTCGGTCGCGGTGGTGATCTTGCGCGGAACGTTGCTGTAAGGCGGCGCACCCCTTGACGCGGCGCTCGCCGGTGATTTAGTGACGGCGTGTTCGTGTCACACCCTTTTTTCAAAGTACTGGCGCCTCTTCTGCTCGTCTCAGCTGGCGGACTGAGCGCTGCGGAACCAGCGATGGGGAAATCCCCCTTCCTCCCACCCGCGTCTGCCACCGAGTCCGCTCCCACACCGGATGCGACGCTCGAACTCCGCGGAATCATGGCGAGCGGCGACAGCTACATGTTTAGCGTTTACGATTCGGCGCACAAAATCAGCTCGTGGTCCCGCTTGAACGAGACTGGCCACGGCTTCGTGGTGCGGAGTCATGATCTCGCACACGACACGGTGACGGTGGATTATCAAGGCCGCACGTTAACGCTGGCTCTTCGCACCGCAAAAGTTGCATCGGCGCCTGTTAACGTGCCGCAGCCCACTCAAAATGCCGGCCCGCAACCGCCGCAGCAAATTGGCGGACCCGTTGTCCT